>NZ_JBPXMD010000029.1:0-97458 GCF_051918855.1 Streptosporangium sp. H16 | reverse complement strand
CCCCAGTTGAAGGCGAACCGGGCCGCGCCGCAGTGGGAGGCGAGCAGGCGCGCCTGCTCGGGGGTGGGGTCCAGGGCGTAGCGGTAGGCCAGGTGGACCCGCATCAACCCTCCCCCTCACGCTACGTCACCGACCGTCAACGTAGCGTAGGAGCCATGATCAACGACCCCCCGATCGGCGAACAGACCGACGCCCACCTCGGGAGCGCAGGAAGCCGCAGAAGGAGCCGGTGGCCTTGCCAGCCGTGACGGTGGAGGGGTCGGTGGAGGCGGGCACGCCGAGGAAGACGCCTGCGCCGAAGAGACGCAGGCGTACCCCACGGTGGTTGCGCCACGCGAGGCGGCAGAATCGACGTCTGCGACCGGGATCAGCTGTCCGACCTTATGCGCGGGCACGGACAGGGCGCCTTCCCGATACCACCGGTAAGCGGTGATCGGATGGACACCCCGCGCCTTAACCCACTCTTTCACGATCACTCACACATCCTGATACATGCTCAACCAGCAACTGCTTCCAACCCCGCCTGACGCGCCGGGCCGGGGGCGGCGGGCCGCCCCCGGGGCCGCGCGGCCTCACCCGGCGCGCCCCGCGCACGGCGGGCCGTCGTCGGCGGCGCCCGGGCCGGCGAGGCGGCTCCTCCTCAGTCGTCGAGGAGCCGCCACACGGTGAGGGCGAGCCTGGCCCGTACCAGCCCGGTGGGCTCGGTGAGTTCGAAGCCCAAGGTCTTCCCGAGCTGTTCGAGCCGGCGGGAGACGCTGCTGTGGTGCAGGTGGAGAAGGTCCGCGGCCCGGCGCAGGGATCCGGTGGCGCAGTAGGCGTCCAGGGTGTCCAGATCCTCCGGGGTGCCGGCCATCCGGGCGATCGCGGCCACGTCGGCGTTGTCTCGCGCGGTGTCCTGGGGGACCTGCGCGAGCAG
The DNA here is from genome assembly GCF_051918855.1 of Streptosporangium sp. H16. NCBI lineage: Bacteria > Bacillati > Actinomycetota > Actinomycetes > Streptosporangiales > Streptosporangiaceae > Streptosporangium > Streptosporangium sp. H16. The sequence continues at coordinate 96,542 of NZ_JBPXMD010000029.1, read as the reverse complement.
CGCCAGCACGCCCAGGTCGTCGTGGTGGACGACCGGCCGGCGCGGGGTGGTGAAGCGCAGGGCGGTGCGGGCCTCCCGCCAGGACCGGTCGGGGCTCTCCGCGGCGCCGACGCCCGCCTGCACGCCTGCCGGGAAGCGGGCCGGGTCCATGGTGGTGGCCAGGATGACGCCCACGTCGGCGACCGGTGCCGCCTTCACCGGGCGGGCCGGGCAGATCAAGCCGCCGACCTGGTCGAGCGGACGCCGCGACCGTACGGCGATGACGCGGATCGGCAGGTCGGCGGCGAAGCCCAGCAGTCGCAGGGCCCGGGCTCTGGCCGCCTCGTCACTGTCGGAGCTGATCACCAGCTCGACGAGCGCGGGGTCGGCCATGGTGGTGCGGGCCGGGCCGTACCTCTCGACGACCGCCGTGGCGGCGATGGCGAGCCGGTCCAGCAGCAGCTCGTCGAGCGGGCCGGGCGGGCCCGGGCGTTCCAGCCACACCGTGCCGACCTCCTCCCCGTCGAGGGTGATCGGCGCCGTGGTGGACGCGGGTGCCGCCGGGGCGGACGCCTCCCCGCCGTCGGGCGACATGCGGATCGCCCGCCCGGTGCCGTGCAGCCGGATCCCGGTCACGCACTCGGCCAGGCCCGCCGAGGCCCGTGCGAGCGCCGGAAGGTCCACCCGGCGGCGCATCAGCGTGTCGTAGAACATCACGACGCGGAGCGCGCCCCCCGCCTCCGAGTCCAGCCGGGACAGCCGTGCGGCCAATGCCTCCATGCCGGAAGGATATGCGGCGATCGTCGCGCGGCAAGGGGGCAATGCCCGACAAGTGGCGGATGATGTCCGGGGCACCGACTGCGAGCATCGTGGTCATGGATCCCGAACTGGAAGCATTCATCCCGCTGATCCCGAAGGCAGACCTGACCGACCCGGTCACCGAACGCAAGAGCTTCGCCGAGCTGGCCACCTCGATACCGGTACCCGACATCGCGGACGTGGAGATCGAGGACCGTACGGTGCCCGCCGACCCGGACGTGGCAGTGCGGATCTATCGCCCGCACCGGGCGCGGGGCGCCGTCATCTGGATGCACGGCGGCGGGTTCGTCATGGGTGACGTGGACACCGAGCACCCGTGGGCCCTCCGGCTCGCGGACGCCTCCGGCGCGGTGGTGATCTCGGTGGGCTACCGCCTCGCCCCCGAGCATCCGTTCCCCGCCGCCCTGGACGACACCTACGCCGTGCTGACCTGGGCGGCCGAGCACGCGGCGGAACTCGGCGTCGACCCGGAGCGGATCGCGGTCGGAGGTCACAGCGCCGGCGCGGGGCTCGCGGCCGCGGCGGCGTTGCGGGCGCGTGACCAGCGGGGGCCGCGGATCCGCTTCCAGCTGCTCAACCAGCCAGGCCTCGACGACCGGCAGGAGACCTGGTCGGCGCGGCACTTCACCGACACGCCCTGGATGAACCGCGACACGGTCACCTCGGCCTGGCGGCACTACCTGGGGTCCGCGCCCGCCTCGCCGTACGCCACCCCGGCGCGGGCCACCGATCTGTCCGGCCTGCCACCCGCCTACATCGCCACCGCGGAGCTCTGCCCGAACCGCGACGAGGACATCGACTACGCGCTGCGCCTGCTGCAGGCGGGCGTGTCGGTCGAGCTGCACCAGTGGCCCGGCACCTTCCACGGGTCGCACGCGATCTTGTCCGCAGAGGTGTCGCGACGGCAGATCGCCGAGCTCGCCGCGGCCCTGCGCCGCGCCCTGGCCGAGTGAGGCCGGCGTCGGCGGCCGGGCCGGCCACCGTCGGCCCGGTCATGTGCCCGATTACGTGCTCGGTCCCGTGCCCGGTCACGACGAGACTGACGAGGAGGGGAGAGTGATGAACGCCACCGCCGTCGCCGAGGCAGAAAAGCGGTCGGCACCGCCACCGGACGCCGATCCCGCGGCCGGGCAGAGCCTGGCGAGGCTGCTGCACCCTTACCGCTGGGGTTTCGCCGCCGTCGTCATCCTGCAGGTCATCGGCGCTGTCGCGGGTCTGGCGCCGCTGCTGGCGGTCGTCGAGCTGGGCCGTGCCCTGTTGTCGCCGGGCCCGATCGATCACGGTCATGTCCGGCTCGTCGTGATCGCGGGTGCGATCGGCTTCTTCGTCCGGCTGCTGTTCACGGCCGCGTCATCCGGCATCGGGCACGTCCTCGACGACCACGTGCAGCTGTCGCTTCGCCGGCGACTGGCCATGCGGCTGGGGCGCGTACCGATCGGCTGGCTCTCCCGGCGCCGGACCGGCGAGCTGGCGAAGGTGGTGGGGCGGGACGTGAGTGCCATGCATCCGCTCATCGCCCACGCCCCCGGCGAGCTCGTCTCCGCGTTCGTGGTGCCGCTGGTGTCGCTGGTCTACCTGCTCACCATCGACTGGCGGCTCACGCTGATCACGCTGATCCCGGTGGCGCTGGCGGTGGCGCTGGTCCCGCTGATGATGACCCCGGCCCGGCTGCGCGAGCAGAAGGCGTTCGACGCCGCCATGGAACGGATCGCGAGCTCCGTCGTCGAGTTCGTCCAGGGCATCTCGGTGATCAAGGCGTTCGGCGGGGGCGAGCGCGCACACCGTGAATTCCGCGCGGCCGTGGACGATTTCGCCCGCGTCTTCTACCGGATGGTGCGCGGTCTCTCCGCGCTCGGTGCGGGGATGCAGGTGGCGCTGTCGCCGCCGTTCGTGCTGCTGGTCGTGCTGACCGGCGGTACGGCTCTGATCACTACCGGTTCCATGGCCCCGGCGGACCTGCTTCCCTTCCTGCTGCTGGGACTGGGCCTCACCGCTCCGGTGGCGGCTCTCGGCCACGGTTTCGACGACCTGCAGGCCGCCCGGCGCGCGGCCGGTCGGATCCGGGACGTGCTCGCGGTGCGGTCGCTGCCCGAGCCCGCGCACCCGGTCGTGCCACGGGGGCACCGGGTGGAGCTGCGTGACGTCCGGTTCGGTTACGAAACCGGCCACGAGGTGCTGCGCGGGATCGACCTGGTGCTCGAACCGGGGACGGTCACCGCGATCGTGGGACCGTCGGGAAGCGGGAAGTCCACGCTGGTCCAGCTGCTGCCCCGGTTCTTCGACCCGACCCACGGTTCGGTCGTCCTGGGCGGTGTCGATCTGCGCGAGCTCGGCGGGGAGCTCCACCGGATGGTCTCCTTCGTCTTCCAGGACGTTCGGCTGCTGCGCGCGTCGGTCGCGGACAACATCGCGCTGGCCGTGCCGCGGGCCGGCCGCGACGACGTGGTGCGCGCCGCCCGGCTGGCGAACATTCATGATCGGATTCTCGCGCTGCCGCGCGGATACGAGTCGGTGATCGGTGAGGACGTCACGCTGTCGGGTGGCGAGGCGCAGCGGATCTCGATCGCACGCGCGCTGCTCGCCGACACGCCCGTCCTGGTGCTCGACGAGGCGACCGCCTTCGCCGACCCGCGGACCGAACAGGCGGTGCGCGACGCCCTGGTGACACCGGCGGGCGAGCGGACGATCCTGGTCATCGCCCACCGTCTGGAGACGGTCGCCGGCGCCGACACCGTCGTGGTCCTGGAGAACGGGGTGATCGTCGAACGCGGCAGGCCCGCCGACCTACTGGCACAGAACGGAAAGTTCGCCGCGTTCTGGCAATCCCATCCGTCCGCGAGCGCCGACGAGACCGAAACCCGCCGTGGCATACCGCAAGGAGACCAGCCTCGATGATTCGAATGCTGCTGCGCGTGCTGGGGCACCGGTACGCCCGCCCGGTACGTCGCACCGTGGCCCTGATGACGACGACCGCGATAGCCGAGGGCCTGTCCTACGCACTGCTGGTTCCCGTGCTGCGGGCCCTGTTCGGGGGCACGCCCGGGGACGCCCGGCCCTGGCTGATCGCGTTCGGGGCCGCGGTCGCGGCCTACGCGGCGCTGCGCTACTACAGCGATTTATCCGGTTTCCGCGTCGGGACCACGATGTTGCGCGGCATGTATCACCGCCTCGGCGATCACCTGGCCCGCCTGCCCATCGGCTGGTACGGCGCCGGCCGGGTCGGCGAGCTGTCCGTCCTGGCCGGCCGCGGCGTCCTGCAGGCGATGAGCGCGATCGCGCATCTGCTGGCACCGTCCATCTCCGCCGCCGTGACCCCCCTGACGATCATTGTCGTGATGCTCGCCTTCAACTGGCGGATGGGGCTGGCCGCGCTGGCCGCCGCCCCGATCGTGGCGGCGATCCAGATCTGGACGGCACGATCGACGGCCGCCACCGATGCCGAGCGCGCAGAACGCGACCACGAGGCCACCGGGCGGGTCATCGAATACCTCCAGGCCCAGCCGGTGCTGCGAGCCGGCGGCCGGAGCGCCGAACGCTTCCGGCTGCTCGACGACTCACTGCGAGAGGTCCAGCGCGCGTCCCGCCGTACCGTGCTGGCGACGCTGCCCGGCGCCGTGGGCCTGACGCTCACCGTGCAGGCGGTGTTCACCGTCCTGCTGTTCCTGGGCGCCTACCTCGCGCTCGGCGGGAGCATCGGCGCCGCTGAGGTGCTGGCCATCCTGGTGCTCGCCGCCCGCTGCGCCGATCCGCTGCTGTCGCTGGCCGACATCGGTAGCCAACTGCGCGGCGCACGTTCCGAGTTGGCCAGACTCGACGCGGTGTTGCGCACCGAACCCCTGCCGGAACCGCGCGAGCCGATCCAGCCGCAACGGCATGACCTGGAGTTCGACTCCGTCACCTTCCGGCACGGCGGCCACACGGTGATCGACGGGGTGTCGCTGTCCGTACCGCAGGGACAGCGGCTCGCCGTCGTCGGGCCGTCGGGCGCGGGCAAGAGCACCTTGCTGCAGTTGCTCGCGCGTTTCCACGACGTGGACCGAGGCGCGGTGCGCGTGGGAGGTGTGGACGTGCGCGCGATCGACACCGAGGTGTTGATGGCGCGGATCGCCATCGTCTTCCAGGACGTCTATCTCTTCGACGGCACGATCGAGGACAACGTGCGTCTCGGCCGCCCCGACGCCGGCGAGGCCGAGGTACGGGCGGCGGCGACCGCGGCACGGCTGGACGAGGTGATCGAGCGGCTGCCCGGCGGGTGGGCGACGAACGTCGGCGAGGGCGGCGCGCTGCTGTCGGGGGGCGAGCGCCAGCGTGTCTCGATCGCGCGGGCGCTGCTGAAGAACGCGCCCATCGTGCTGCTGGACGAGGTCACCTCCGCACTCGACCCGGTCAACGAGACGGCCGTCCACGAAGGCATCGAGCGCCTGATGGCGGGCCGGACGGTGGTGATGGTGGCGCATCGGATGCGGACCGTCCGGCGCGCCGATCGCGTCGTCTTCCTGGACGGCGGCCGGATCGTGGAGGAGGGCGGCCACGACGACCTGCTGCGCCGCGGCGGCCGCTACGCCGATTTCTGGGAGATCTCCATGACGCCGACACGTACCCGGTAGCGCGAAGCCACGCCCGGCCGGCCCCGTCACGCGGGGCCGGGGCCGGCCGCGGTCTCCAGCCAGGCGAGCGCGGCCTCGACGGTCCCCGCCGAGGTCACCCCCTCGGGCGAGGGCGGGCGGCGCACGACCACGACCGGCAGCCCCAGCTCGCGGGCGGCGAGCAGCTTCGCGGTGGTCATCTCGCCGCCGCTGTCCTTGGTGACCAGCACCTCCACCCGGTGCTCGCGCATCAGGGCCAGCTCGCCGTCCACCGTGAACGGCCCCCGGCTGAGCAGCACCTCCAGGCGCCGCGGGACGACCGGCCCCGGCATGTCCACCGAGCGGGCCAGGAACCACTGGCCGTCGAGGCCGGCGAAGACCGGCAGGCTGCGGCGTCCCGTGGTGAGGAACACCCGCTCCCCCAGCGAGGGCAGCAGCTCGGCGGCGGCCTCCAGGGAGGGCACCCAGCGCCAGTCGTCGCCGGGAGCCTCCCGCCAGCCGGGACGCCGCAGGATCAGCAGCGGCAGGCCCGTCCGGCGCGCCGCCTCGACCGCCGAGGCGGTCATCCTGGCCGCGAACGGGTGCGTGGCGTCCACGACGACGTGGACGCCGTGCTCCGCCAGCCACGCCGCGAGCCCGCCGGGGCCGCCGAAACCGCCCTCGCGCACCTCCCCCACCGGCAGCTTCGGGTCGCGGACCCGGCCCGCCAGCGAGGACACCACGCGCGTCCCCGCGCGCCCGGCGAGCGCGGCGGCCAGCCGCCTGGCCTCGTCGGTGCCGCCCAGGATCAGCACGTTCAGCGTGTTCGGCACGCCGTCACCTCGGAACGCGGGCTCAGTCACGGCAGCGGGCGGCCGAGTACAGGTGGCTGTCGGGAAACTCCGAGGCGGTCAGCACGCGGCCCACGACGATCACCGCGGTACGGAGGATCCCCGCGTCGCGGACCTGTCCGGCGATGTCGGCCAGGGTGCCGCGCAGGATCACCTCGTCGTCGCGGCTGGCCCTCGCCACCACGGCCACCGGGCAGTCGGCGCCGTAGTTGGGGACGAGCTCCGCCGCGACGGCCTCGATGCGCTGCACCGCCAGGTGCAGGACCATCGTGGCCCGGCTGCGGCCGAGCGTGCCGAGGTCCTCGCCCTCGGGCATGGGGGTGGCGCGCACCGAGGTGCGGGTCAGCACGACCGTCTGCCCCACCCCCGGCACGGTGAGCTCGCGCCGCAGCGACGCCGCGGCGGCGGCGAAGGCGGGCACGCCCGGGATCACCTCGTACGGCACCCCCTCGGCGTCCAGCCTGCGCATCTGCTCGGCCATCGCGCTGAACACCGACGGGTCGCCGGAGTGCAGCCTGGCCACGTCGTGCCCGGCCCCGTGGGCGGCGACCATCTCCGCGACGATCTCCTCCAGGGCCATCCTGGCGGTGTCGACCAGCCGCGCGCCCGGCGGGCACGACTCCAGCAGCTCGGCCGGGACCAGCGACCCGGCGTACAGGCACACCGGCGCGGACGCGATCGCCCGCTGGCCCCGCACGGTGACGAGGTCCGCGGCGCCCGGCCCGGCCCCGACGAAACGTACCGTCATCGCTTCTCCTCCGGGACCGGCGGCTTGACCGCGGTCCAGATCGTGACGGGCATCATGGGCCGCCAGCCGGTGAACCCGCCGACCGGGGCGGCCCGGCTGACCGCGAGCCGGACCATGCCGCCGCCGAGCCTGCCGTGCCAGCGGGCCAGGACCGCCTCGGACTCGACGGTCACCGCGTTGGCCACCAGCCTGCCGCCCGGCCGCAGCGCCTCCCAGCAGGCCTCCACCATCCCGGGAACGGTCACCCCGCCGCCGACGAAGACGGCGTCGGGCGGCTCCAGCCCGGCGAGCGCGGCGGGCGCGGCGCCGGTCACCACGTCGAGACCGGGAACGCCCAGCGCCGCGGCGTTGCGGGCGACCGCGGCCGCCCTGCCCGGGTGGGACTCCACCGCGACGGCCCGGTTGTCCGGGTGCGCGCGCATCCACTCGATGCCGATGCTGCCCGCCCCCGCGCCCACGTCCCACAGCAGCTGCCCGGGGACGGGTGCCAGCCGGGACAGGGTGACCGCGCGCACCTCGCTCTTGGTGAGCTGGCCGTCGTGCTCGAACGCCTCGTCGGGCAGGCCGGGCAACCGGGGCAGCGGAACGGTCCCGGCGTCGGCGCGGCACTCCACGGCGACGACGTTGAGGTCGTGGGTGGCGGGCAGCGACCAGCTGGCGGCCGTACCGGAGACCGCGCGCTCCCCGGCGCCGCCGAGCCGTTCCAGGACCGTCATCGGGCTCGCGCCGTAGCCTCGGGCGTTGAGCAGCCCGGCGACCCGGGCCGGGGTACGGCCGTCGGCGCTGAGGACCAGCACGCGGCGGCCGTCGTGGACGACCGGGTGCAGCACCTCGGCGGGGCGCGCCACGAGGCTGACCACCTCGACGCGGTCGGCCGCCCACCCGAGCCTGGCGCAGGCCAGCGAGACCGACGACGGGTGCGGCAGGACCCGGACCCGGTCCGCGCCGAGCAGCCGCACCAGGGTCGTGCCGATGCCGTGGAACATGGGGTCGCCGCTGGCCAGCACGCACACCCTGCGTCCCCGGTGGGAGGCGATCAGCGCGGGCAGGGCCGGCAGCAGCGGCGAGGGCCAGACGACACGCTCGGCGCCGGGTTCGATCCCGGCACCGGGTTCGGCGTCGGCTTCCGGGACCAGGCCCAGCTGCCGGGCGCCGCCCATCAGGACCTCGGCGGCGCGCAGCTCGCGCCGCGCCGCCTCGGAGAGACCGGCCCAGCCGTCGTCCCCGATCCCGACGACGGTGACGACGGGATCGGAGGCGAGGCCGGTGGTGGCGGGGTCAGACATTGCCCAGCACCCGGGTGATGCGGATCTCGACCACGACGCGGGCGGGGTTCTCCCGCGGCGCGCGGTAGCGCTCGGCGTAGCGGCGCTCGGCGTCCGCGACCGACCCGGGGTCGGTACGGATCACCGCGCGCCCCTCCAGGGTCGACCAGCGGCGCCCGTCCACCTGGCAGACCGCGACGGCCGCGCCCTCGTCCCCCGCCGCGAGCACGTGGCGGACCTTGTGCGAGCCACCCGAGGTGATCACCCTGGCGATCCCCGCCTCGGCGTCCAGCGTCACCCCCACCGGGATGACGTGCGGCGTGCCGTCGGCGCGCACGGTGGTCATCGTGCACAGGTGACGCTCCCGCCAGAACGCGCGGAGTTCCTCCCCGAGATCCTTCAACAGCCGATCCTTCCCCGATACCGTTTGCCGGGCGACATGGTAGCCCCGGGCCGCGCCCGCCACCGGACCCGGCCGCCGGTCAGGCCCCACGCCCACCCCTGCCGGACCGGACCGAGGCCGAGCGGCGCCGCTCCGGCCGGGGCGGCGCAGGCCGGCCCGCCCCCCTCGGCCGGTGCCGGTCAGCCGTCCACGACGGGCCGGTCGCGCTCCTCCTCGTAGGCCCGCAGGACCTCCTCACGCCGCTCCGCCGGGAGCCGGTCGATGTAGAGGCGGCCGTCGAGGTGGTCCGTCTCGTGTTGCAGGCACCGGGCCAGCAGCCCGGTGCCCTCAACCGTCAGGGGCGCCCCGGTGACGTCGAAGCCGTGCACGACCGCCCGGTCGGGCCGGGCGAGCGACGCCCGCTGTCCCGGCACAGAAAGGCACCCCTCGTCGTAGTCCGCCAGGGTGCGCGCGGCGGCCTCGGGCAGCACCAGGACCGGGTTGACCACGACGCCCTTGCGGTACTCCTCGGTGTCGTCCGGGCAGTCGTAGACGAACACGCGCAGGGGCACCCCGATCTGGTTGGCCGCGAGCCCCACGCCGTCGGCGGCGTACATGCCGGCGAACATGTCGTGCACCAGCGTGGCCAGGTTCTCGTCGAAACGGGTGACCGGCTCGCAGGGCCGGTGCAGCACCGGGTCGCCGACGTGACGGATGGGCGCGGGCCGGCCCTCTCCACTAGCCTCCACCGCTCAGCCTCCCGGGTTGAAGATGACGTCGTCGGGCGTGATTCTCACGGTGATGCGCCGCTCATCCGGGGTCCGGAAGGGATGGGACTCCGCGGTGCTGTGCAACGAGCCGTCCGGCCTGACGGTGGTCGCCCAGGCGTGGATGGGCTGCCTGAGCAGTTCCCTGGCGTCTTCACTGAGCTTTCCCACGGGGACCTCCACGTCATGGACGATGCCTATGGAGTCATCGAACATCACGCACGCGTGATCGCTTCCGTCGCCCCCGGGAAACCGCGGGAGGCTCGCGAAACCGGGCGCGCGTCCGGTCCGGGGCGGACCGGGGTGGGACGGAGCCGCACACGATCCCGATCGATCACTCAGCATTGACGATCAGTGACTCTGCGCGTTACCACTTGACCCGGCTTCATGCTGTCGCAGGACGACACGCCGCCGCACTGAGCGGAGCGAGGCCTCATGCAGAGCGTGCCGCCCGTCCAGGACGTGCCCGCTTCCCCGGGCCGGGGGCGAGACCCCCGCCCCCGGCCCTCACCCGGCCGGCGCACCCCAGGCAGGCGGCATCCTGGTAGGCATGAGCTATCGCATATGCGTGGTGTGCATGGGCAACATCTGCCGCTCCCCCATGGCCGAGGTCGTGCTGAGGAAGACCCTCGACGACCACGGTCTCGGTGACCTCGTCACGGTCGACAGCGCGGGCACCGGCGGCTGGCACCAGGGCGGCCCGATGGACGCGCGGGCCGCCGAGACGCTCTCCGAGCACGGCTACGACGGTTCGGAGCACCGGGCCCGGCAGTTCCTGAGCCACTGGTACGACCGGGTCGACCTGGTGCTGGCCATGGACGCCCACAACCTCGGCGCCCTGCGCCGCCTCGCCCCCGACGGCGCGGACGTGCGGCTGTTCCGCTCCTTCGACCCCGCCGCGCCCGAGGGCGCCGAGGTGCCCGACCCCTACTACGGCGAGCGCGAGGGCTTCGCCGAGGTGCTGGAGATGGTCGAGGCCGCCTCCAAGGGCCTGGCCGAGCACCTGGCGGCCACTCTCAGGTGAGATCTCCCGCCGGCCCCCCGCTTCCGGCCGTCGCCGCCACGACCGGTGAGGGGTTCGGTTTTTCCGTGACGGCATTTCGCCTGCGCCCGCGCCACCGCCTTTACAGTGTAGATCAAAAGCTGGCCCCCGGGGTTCGCGATGCCGATAATTCGAATGACCGCCCCGGGAAAGATCGGGACAATCAGCAGGTATGCGCCACTGGCCTCTGCTGATCATGCCCCGGCTCGAACTGCGGATCCCGGTTCCGGTGGAGATCCACGGCCTGCAGCCATGCCTGCCACACTTCGGTCTGCGTTGACCGCATACCCGTTGGGAAACGGTGCGTCGCCGTTGCCGCGCCGGTCGGCCTCGTCCCGTCACGCGTGTCTGCGGGGAGGCTCGCCGCCTGGTCGATCCGCCGGAGCGACCCTTCGCGTGGCGATGAGGTAGGTGACCGCGGCCGTGAAGGCGAGCAGGGCGGTCCAGTCGTTGAGGCGCAGACCGAGGATGTGGTGGGTGGGGTCGATGCGGAGCCACTCGATCCAGGCGCGACCGGCGGTGTAGGCGGCGACGTAGAGCGCGAATGTCCGGCCACGGTCGAGCCGGAACCGCCGTTCGGCCCAGATGACGAACCCGGCCACGCCCAGGTTCCACAGCGACTCGTAGAGGAAGGTCGGATGGTAGGTGGCGGTGGATTCCATACCCGGTGGCCGATGGGCGGGGTCGATCTCCAGCGCCCAGGGCAGGGTCGTCGGCCTGCCGTACAGCTCCTGGTTGAACCAGTTGCCCCAGCGGGCGATCGCCTGCCCGAGCGCGATCCCGGGCGCGACGGCGTCGGCGAAGTCGCGCAGCGCGACGCCGCTGCGGCGGCAGGCCAGCCACGCGCCCACCGCGCCGCCCGCGACGGCGCCCCAGATGCTGATCCCGCCCTCCCAGATCGCGAACGCGCGCAGCGGGTCGTCGCCGGGGCCGAAGTACTGCTGCCAGTCGGTGGCCACGTGGTAGAGCCGGGCACCGACCAGGCCGAACGGCACGGCCCAGGTGGCGATGTCCCCGACCGCGCCGGGCTCGCCGCCGCGAGCGGCCCAGCGGCGCCGGGTCACCCAGATGCCGACGAGGACGGCGAGCAGCATCAGCAAGGAGTAGGCGCGGATCGGGAGCGGGCCGAGGTGCCAGACGGCTTGGGTCGGGCTGGGGATGGCGGTCACGCCGTCGAGTCTGGTCCCGGTACGGCGGCGCCCGCATCGAACGGAACACCGATCACGTGATCAGTCGACTGGTTGATGCCGAGCGGACGGGTGGTTGATTATCGTCGGCGGTGTGGAGTCCTGGGAGCGGTCGCAGCGCCGGTGGCAGCACGCCTTCTTCGCCTCATGGCTGGTGCTGACCTCGGCCGGCCCCCTGAAGGAGGCGGGCCAGGTGCTCCCGGTCGTGCTGGTGGCCGGGCTGGCCGCCTGGTACGCGGTGTGGTTCGTCCTGCGCACGCCGCCCTCCGACGGCGTGCCCGCGCCGTACACGCTCGGCGGTGGGCTGCTCTGGCTGGGGCTGTTCGCCATCGACTCCTCCTTCCTGGTGGTCGTGCTGAGTGTGCTCGTGCCGTACTGCATGGACGCCGTGCGGGTCGGGCTGGTCGCGGTGGTGTCGTGCGCCGGGGGCTGGCTGTGGCATCGTTTCCACGCGACCGGGTCGATCACCTGGGCCGAGATCGTCATCGCCGCGCTGATCGCGATCAGCGCGGCCACCGCGGTCGGGTACTTCGGCTCGGTGTCCCGGCAGAGCGCCGAGCGCAAGCGGCTCCTCGACCGGCTGCAGGTCGAGCAGGAGGCGCGGGCGGCGGCCGAACGGCAGGCGGGCGTGGCGGCCGAGCGGCAGCGGCTGGCCCGCGACATCCACGACAGCCTGACCCAGGGGTTCGCCAGCGTGGCGATGTTGCTGGAGGCGGCCCAGGCGACCCTGCCGGACAACAAGCACCTGACCCAGGCGCTGCGGGCGACACGGGAGAATCTGGCCGAAAGCCGCCGGGTGGTGAGAGCGCTGCGCCCCGGCCGGCTCGACGAGTGCGGCCTGCCGGAGGCCCTGCAGTGGCTGTCCGGCCGGCTGTCGGACGAGACCGGCGTCCACGCGCACACCGTGATCACCGGCAAGCTCCGGCCGCTCGAAGCCCAGGTTCAGGCGGAGCTGCTGCGCGTGGCGCAGGAGGCGGTCGCCAACGTTCGCCGCCATGCCCGCGCCGAGCAGGTCACGCTGACCCTGTCGTACATGGAGGACCTGGTCGTGCTCGACGTCCACGACGACGGCGACGGTTTCGATCCCGGACGGGCCGCCTTCGGGCACGGCCTTTCGATCATGCGGGAGAGGATGGAGCAGCTCGGCGGCACGCTGCTCGTGGAAAGTACCCCAGGTGCGGGCGCCACGGTGGCGGCCAGCCTTCCAGTGGTGACGCTGAGCGGGGCGCGATGACCGTCCGGGTCCTGATCGCCGACGACCACCCGGTGGTCCGCGACGGCATCCGGGCGATGCTGGGCACCCAGGACGATCTGGAGGTGGTCGGCGAAGCGGTCTCCGGCGCGGACGCGGTGCGGCTGGCGCGCGACCTGCGGCCCGACGTCACCCTGATGGACCTGCAACTGCCCGAGATCGACGGCGCGACGGCGATCGGCCGGATCCGCGAACACGACCCGGGCGCCAAGGTGATCGTCTTGACCACCTACGACACCGACGGCGACATCTCACGCGCCATCGACGCGGGGGCCACCGGCTACCTGCTCAAGGACACCGGCCGTGAGCAGCTGTTCGACGCGATCCGGGCGGCGGCGCGAGGGGAGAGCGCCCTGTCGCCGGCGATCGCGACCCGAGTGTTGTCGTGGGCGCGGGCCGATGCCCCCGATGCCCTCAGCGGCCGGGAGATCGAGGTCCTCGGCGCGGTCGCCCAGGGGATGAGCAACAAGGCCATCGCCGCCCACCTGTGCATCAGCGAGGCCACGGTCAAGACCCACTTGCTGCACATCTTCGCCAAGCTCGGCGTGGACGACCGCACCGCCGCGGTGACGGTCGCCGCTTCCCGCGGCATCATCCGGCTGGGCGGTTAGCCCCTTCGGCCGAGCTCAGCGGTGAGCCGGCCGCGCGGATGCGGGCCGGCGCCTCCGGCCGAGACCGCTCTGGGTCACCGGATCATCGGGAGTGAGCCAGAGCCGTCAAATCCGCGCGCGACACGGATGTCCGGCCCGCCGCGAGGTGAGTTCGAACGGTGCGGCGCTCACCGTCCGTCTGTCGTCGCGCGCGGAGATGGTGCCGGTGGACACCCCGGATCGTTGCCAGTGGACCGCGGCCAGGATGTTTGAATGAATCATGACCGCGCGATATGACGGCCAGGCCGAGTGGTACGACGACTACATCGGGCCCGGCGCCGCCGCCAACGTCGCCCACATGGCCGATCTCCTGGGCCCCGGTGAGGGCCTGTGCCTGGACATCGGCTGCGGCACCGGCCTCTACCTCGACGCCATCCGATCCACCGGCCGGACCGTCGTCGGCCTCGACCACTCGGCCGACCAGTTGCGTCTCGCCCGCCGCAGGGACGGCGCCCCGCTCCTGCAGGGTGACGCGACGACGCTCCCGTTCGCCGCGGACACCTTCGGCACCGTCACCGCGCTCTGGGTCTCCACCGATATCGGCGACTTCGCCGGGCTGATCAAGGAGGCGGCCCGGGTGCTGCTTCCGGGCGGGCTGCTGCTGTTCTACGGGGTGCACCCCTGTTTCAACGGTCCGCACATCGAGCTCCGTACCGACGGAGCGGTGGTCATCCACCCCACCTACCGGCTCAGGGGCTGGCACGAGCGCTCGCCGTGGTGGCGCGAAGGCGGGGTCCGAGACCGGGTCGGAATGAGCCACGTGCCGCTGCCCGACCTGGTCAACGCGTTCATCGACGCGGGACTGAGCATCGATCGGCTCTTCGAGCCACGCGAGCACGCCATCCCATCGGTGCTGGCGGTAAGGGCGTTCCACCGATACTGAGCCGACCGCCCTCAGCCGGCGGCGGCGGTCCGCCGTACGCGAGAGGCCCGGGATCTCCCCCAGGGCTCGCCACCACGCGTCGCCGGTCACCGGACGTCCCTGCGGGTGAGCGCGACGGCCGCCGCGCCGAGGGCCGCGACGACGTACAGGGCCATCACAGCCAGCGCCGCCGCCGGGGACAGCCCGATCCCCGCGGCCGCGTCGCCGAGCCCGACCGCCAGGGGCGGCTCGCCCGCGGCCTGCCGGGTCAGGTCCTCCAGCAGCACCGAGCCGACCCTGGCGTTCCACGGCTCGGGCAGCGCGGTCGCGAACCTCGGCAGGACGTACAGGTACGCGACGACGCCGGTGATCGCCCCGGCGGTGGAGCGCAGCACGACGCCCGCGCCGAGCCCGACCATGGCGAGCACCACCGCCGACAGGCCGGCGGCGAACATCCCGGGAAACTCCTCCCACAGCGGCGTCGCGAAGCCCGGGATCGGGCGGTCGCCGATGATCAGCCGGCCGGCGGCGAACGTCACCAGCCCGCTCCCCTGCCCCACGGCGAACGCGACGGCGGCCACGACCGCCGCCCTGGCCGCCAGCACCACCGCGCGCTGCGGCACCGCCGTGAAGGTGGTGCGGGCCATGCCGGTGGCGTGCTCGGAGGTGAACGCGAGGACCCCGAGCACGGCCATGCAGATCTGCACCGGCAGCAGCAGGAGCTGCTCGGGCCGCGCGGCGCGCAGGGTGGCCCGCCGTTCGGGAGGCAGCCCGTCCCACAGACCGCCCACGTAGAGGGTGAACACCACCATGAGCACGACGGAGGCGGCGACGGCGGTCAGGACGTACCAGGTGGAGCGGACGGTGCGCAGCTTCAGCCACTCGGCGGCCAGCACGTCCGCTGTCGGCCGGCTCCCCGTCACCTCGCGGCGCGGGAGACGCGGGAGACCGGTCATCGCCCGCCCGCCAGGTACTCGGTGCTGTCGCCGGTCAGCTCCATGTACGCCTCCTCCAGCGAGGCGCCGCGCGGGGTGACCTCGTGCACGGCGAGGCCGGCGGCCGCGGCCAGGTCCCCGATCCGCGCGATGTCCAGCCCCCTGACGACCAGTCCCCCGCCCGGTTCCGTCCCGACCGTCGCGCCGGCGGCCTCCAGCACGCCGGTGAGCTCGGCGGTGCGCGGTGAGCGCACCAGCACACCCCGGTCGCGGCGGGCGGCCAGGTCCCCGACCGTGGTCTCGGCGACCAGCCGGCCGCGCCCGATGATCACGAGGCGGTCGGCGGTGAGTTCCATCTCGCTCATCAGGTGGCTGGAGAGCAGCACGGTGCGTCCCTCGGCGGCCAGCGAGCGCATCAGGTGGCGGATCCACCGCACGCCCTGCGGGTCGAGCCCGTTGACCGGCTCGTCGAACATCAGCACGCCCGGGTCGCCCAGCAGTGCCGCCGCGATCCCCAGCCGCTGCCGCATGCCGAGTGAGAGGTCACCGGCCCGCCTGCGGGCCACCCCCGCCAGGCCCACCCGCTCCAGGACGGCGGCCACCCGCGAGGCCCCGATCCCGTTGCTCCGCGCCAGGCAGCGCAGGTGGTCGTAGGCGCTGCGCCCGCCGTGCACCGCGTTCGCGTCGAGCAGCGCGCCGACCTCGTGCAGGGGGTGCCGCATCGTCGCGTAGCGGCGCCCGTTGATCAGCCCCTGGCCGGAGCTGGGGGCGTCCAGCCCGAGCAGCACCCGCATCGTGGTCGACTTCCCCGCGCCGTTGGGGCCAAGGAACCCGGTGACCAGGCCCGGCCTCACCTGGAACGACAGCCCGTCCACCGCGACGGTCGCGCCGTGGCGTTTGGTCAACTCCCTGACTTCGATCATGCCGTCGAGGCTCTCGCGGGGCAGGCCCCGGGCGCGTCGGGCCAGGGCGGGCACTTCGCGGTCGGTCCCGGGTCCGACGGCGACGCCCGCGGCGCGGGAGGGTCGGTCCCGGGGATGACGTCCCGTGGGGGGAGGCGGGGACGCGACCTTGGCGGATACGGTCTCATCGTGGACCTCACCATGGACGACTCGCTCTTCCCGCGGCACTGGAGCCGCGCCCGGCTCGTCCGCCTCGACACCCTGGGGGCGGCGGGGTACGCGCTCGCGCTGCTGCTGTTCGGAGCCGGGCACCCGGACCCGGCGGTGCCCGCGTGGGCGCGGTTCCTGATCCTGGCCGGGATCACCCTGCCGCTCGCGGTACGGCGGCTGTGGCCGCTCACCGTCTTCTGCGCCGTCCTCGCGATGTCGCTGGTGTCCCTCGTCGTCCTCGGCACGGTACACGACAGGTTCGCGGCGGCGGCCTTCGCGATCTACATCGTGGCGCTCACCCGGCCCCGGCCCCGGTGGGAGCCCACGATCGCGATCGGCGCCTGCGGCGCGGTGGCCGTCCTGCTGCTGTCGGCGGTGGGCACCTCCGCCCCGGCACCCGGCGTCGCCGGGCCGCTGCTGGTGGGGGTGGCGTTCATGGGCGGCGCCTGGGTCGCGGGCCGCGCCGTGCGCGAGCGGCGGGCGTACACGGCGCGGGCGGCCGAGCAGCTCGCGGGCCGGGCGGTGGCCGAGGAGCGGCTGCGGATCGCCCGCGAGCTGCACGACGTGGTGGCGCACAGCATGAGCCTGATCGCGGTCAAGGCGGGCGTCGCCCACCACGTCGCCGCCGTGCGGCCCGAGGAGGCCACGGACGCGCTGCGCGTCATCGAGACCACCAGCAGGGGCGCCCTGGCGGAGATGCGCCAGCTGCTGGGAGTGCTCCGCTCCGACCTCGACGCCGACCACGACGCCGATCTCTGCGCGCCGCCCGCCCTCGCCCCCTCCCCCGGCCTCGCGGGTCTCGCCGGCCTCGTGGAGCGGGCGTCGATGGCCGGGGTGCGCGTCGAGCTGGACGTCCGGGCGACCGGCCTGCCCGAGGGGGTGGAGCTGTCGGTCCACCGGATCGTCCAGGAGGCGCTGACCAACGTCGTCAGGCACGCCGCCCCCGCCCGGTGCCGGGTCTCGGTCGAGGCGTCCGGGGGCGAGGTCCGGGTCGAGGTCGCCGACGACGGGCCCGGCGAGCGGGTGCTGCCCGGCGGGCCGGGGCACGGGCTGATCGGGATGCGCGAGAGGGTGGCCGTGTACGGCGGGACCTTCACGGCCGGGCGCCGCCCGGAGGGCGGGTTCGGGGTCTCGGCCCGCATCCCGTACGAGGAGACGCGCGTGCCGCACCGGGAGGCGCGCGCACCGTGCGAGGGGACGTTCCCGCCGCCCCGGGGAACTCACCCGCCGCACGTGCCGCACGGGGAGACGGCCGGGTCACCCGGCACGACGCGCGTGCCGCAGGAGGAGGCCCGGTGATCCGGGTGCTCGTCGCCGACGACCAGGCGCTGCTGCGCGGGAGCTTCCGGGTGCTGGTGGACACCGCGCCCGACCTGGTGACGGTCGGCGAGGCCGGGACGGGTGCCGAGGCGGTGGAGCTGGCGCGCGGCGGGTCGCCGGACGTCGTGCTCATGGACGTGCGGATGCCGGAGATGGACGGCATCGAGGCGACCCGCCGCATCTGCGGCCCGGCGGGTGTCCCGGGCGTGCGGGTGCTCATGCTCACCACGTTCGACCTGGACGAGTACGTCTACGCGGCGCTGCGGGCCGGGGCCAGCGGTTTCCTGCTCAAGGACACCCCGCCGGGCGACCTGCTGGCCGCGATCCGGGTGGTCGCCTCCGGCGAGGCGCTGCTCGCGCCGACGGTGACGCGCCGGCTCATCGCCGAGTTCTCCCGGCGTCCCGAACCGGCGCGCCCGACGGCCCGCGAGCTCGACGGGGTCACCGGGCGGGAGCTCGACGTGCTGGCGCTCGTCGCCAGGGGACTGTCCAACACGGAGATCGCCGACCACCTGACCCTGAGCCTGGCGACCGTGAAGACGCACGTGGGCCGCCTGCTCGGCAAGCTCGGCGCGCGCGACCGGGCCCAGCTCGTCATCGTCGCCTACGAGACGGGCCTGGTCACGGCGGCTCGCCCGCCCCGCTAGGCCGGCCCCCGCACCCCCACCCCTCGGCCCCGCCGTGACGGGCCCTTTCCGGTATCGGACCGGCCGGGCGCCCGCCGTCCCCCGCCCTCGCGCGGCGGGGGACGGTCCGGTCAGGTCAGCGGGGCTCGCCGGTGCCGGTCGCGCGTTCCAGGACCTCCAGGACGGTCCCGGCGAGCAGCGCGAGCTTGGAGGAGTCGGGGGCCGCCGGGGCGCACCGGGCGACGGCCAGCCCGGCCGCCCGGTCCAGGGGCTCGCCCGCCAGGAGCGCCTCCTCGACCTCGGGCAGGCGGACGGGGACGCGGGCGACGCCCCCCGCGGCCACCCGGGCGAAGGTGATCCTCCCGCCGTCGTCGACGACGAGCCGCGCCACCGCCTCCACCAGCGGCCACTCGGCCTCCGACCTGCCGATCGCCCGGTGGTAGGCGGCCCGCTCCCCCGGCACGGGCGGCGGCAGGACGACGGACAGAAGGATCTCCCCCGCGGCCAGCAGGTGGTCGCGGGAGGGGTCCGAGCCGTCTCCGTACAGCTCGGCGATCGGGAACGCGTCCCTGCCGTGCACCTCGACGAAGGCGTCGCAGGCGAGCAGGGCCACCGCCAGCGACGACGGGTGCGGCGCGACGCACGGGCCGGTGTCGAGGATCACGGCGTTCGGGGCGAGCCCGGCGCGTGCCGGGCAGTGGTCGCCGCCGTCCTGGTGGCAGGAGAAGGCCGGGTTGCGGAAGTACGCGCAGCGGTTGCGCTGTAGCAGGTTGCCCCCGACGGTGGCTACCTCCCGGATCTGGGGGGTGGCCAGACCCGCCGCCGTCAGCGCCAGGCAGGGGTGGTCGGCGGCCAGGCGCGCGTCGCGGGCCACCCGCGCGACCGTGGTCAGCGCGCCGATCCCGGCGGAGCCGTCCGGCCGCCAGGTGACGCCGGACAGATCGGGCAGGCCGCGCAGGTCCACGTGCGGCCCCGCCGCGCGGCGGCCCATCAGGTCGGTGCCTCCGGCGCGGAACTCGCCGCCGCGCCGCACGGCCTCGCCGAGGTCGGTGAGTACGGTCATCGAACACCTTCCAGTGCGGGGATCATCGAACAGCTTCCGGCGCGGATCCGCGGGAAGAGGATCACCGGTTGATCCCCTCGAGGAGCCGGTCGGGACGGATGGGCAGGTCGTGGGGGCGCCAGCCGGTGGCGTTGTGGACGGCGTTGCCCACCGAGGCGGCCACGCCGACCGTGGAGATCTCGCCGACCCCGACGCCGTGGCCGTTGACGTGGTCCCACCCGTCGCGGTGGAAGTGCACGGTGATCTCCGGGGTGTCGCCGATGCCGGGGATGCGGTAGTCGTCGAGGTTGGCGGTCAGCACGACTCCCGTCACCGGGTCGACCAGACGCTCCTCGTACAGGGCGTAGCCGATGCCCTGCACGACGCCGCCCTCGCACTGGCTGCGCGCCAGCCGCTCGGCGTAGATGTGGCCCACCGCGATCCCGGCCCACACCCGCAGCGGCCTGACGGCGCCCAGGCGGGTGTCGACCTCGACCTCGGTGACGTGGACCGAACCGCTGAACCCGCGGCCGATCGCCATGCCGCCCACCGGGAACGGGGTGACGTAGCCGCGCCGGTCGCGGCGGCGCCCGCCGACGACCCGGGCGCCGTCGGTCAGGCCCAGCTTCCGCAGGCGCCGCGCGGCGTCGCGCGCGGCGGGGGCCACCGAGACCGTGGTGCGGCTGCCGATCGAGGCCGGCCCGTGCACGGTGCCCGTCCTGCCGATCTCGACGCGGACGCGCTCGGCGGGCAGCCCGAGCTCCTCGCCCACGACGCCGGCGATGACGGTGCGGATGCCGGTCCCGATGTCCTGGGTCGTGGTGCGGGCCACGACCACGTCGCCCTCGACGCGCAGCTCCACCTCCGTGCCGGGGTCGAGCATGTAGGCCCAGTTGGCGGCGGCCACCCCGACGCCCCGGCGGAAGCGGCCCGTCTGGGAGCCGGTCCGCGGCCTGGCCGTCCACCCGGGCAGGGCCGCGGCCAGGTCGTAGAGGGCGTGCCGCTTGCGGTTGCCGTCCCAGCGGCGGCGCAGCGCGATCGGGTCCTCGCCCCGGCGGTGGGCGGCCTCGTCCACCGCCTGCTCCAGCGCCCAGAGCATGGGCGGCGCCCCCGGGCCGCGGAACGGGGTGCCCGGCGGCTCGTTGGTGACCACGTCGTAGTCGCGGAGCCGCCGGGGCGCGGTGCCGTACATGAGGCGGGCCATCACCGCGACGGCCGACCCGATGGCCACGCCGCCGCGCCCGTGGACGTCCATGGTGAGGGCGACGAGGTCGCCGCGGTCGTCGGTGAGCAGTTCGAGGGTGGTGCGGGTGCCGGGGCGGTTGCCCGCGTCGGTGAGCTCCTCGGCGCGGCCGAACACCACGCGCACCGGCGCGCCGCAGGCCCGCGCGAGCTCGACGGCGGCGATCGTCTCCGTGCCGACGCCGCTCTTGGCCCCGAAGCCGCCGCCGACGTGGTCGGTGACGACGTGGACCCGCCCGGCGGGCAGGTTCCACCGCTTGGCGGCCTGCTCGGCGGCCACGCCCACGGTCTGGGTGGACAGGTGCAGGTGCAGGTCGCCCTCGTCGTCCCAGCGGGCGACGCAGGCGTGCGGCTCCAGCGGGGTGTGGACCTGGACGGCGGTGGTGAAGGTGCCGGTCACCAGGCGGGGGTCGGCGTCGCGGCGGGCGGCCTCGATCCGCTTGACGGCGGTGCGCCCGCGCCAGCTCGCCCTGGTGAAGGGACCGCGCACGTTGCCGTTCCAGTCGCCGGGCAGCTCCAGCCCCTCGCTGGAGCTGGGGACGTGCTTCTTGGCGACCTCGTCGTAGACGGGTGGGGCGTCCGGCGCGTCGTCGAGCGCGGCGGGCATCGGGTCGTAGCCGATCTCGGCGGCCTCCGCGATCGCCAGCGCCTCGCGGCGGGTGGGGGCGGCGACGGCGGCGACGGGCTGGCCCGCGTAGCGGACGGTACGGTCGGGCGGCAGCAGGTCGACCACGTGGGCGGCGTCCACCCTGACCGAGGTGACGCGGGCGTGCGCCCTCGCCGAGCGGATGATCACCCCTTCCAGCTGGCCCTCGAGGCGCACGTCGGTGGTGTAGCGGGCGCGGCCGGTGACCTTGTCCATCGCCTCCACCCGGGCGGGTGTCCCCGCGGCGCCGTCGTGCTCGCCCCGGCAGGCGGCGGCGATCGCGGCGTGGATTCCCTCGTACGCGCCGCACCTGCACAGGTGACC
Source organism: Streptosporangium sp. H16 (assembly GCF_051918855.1). Classification (NCBI taxonomy): domain Bacteria; kingdom Bacillati; phylum Actinomycetota; class Actinomycetes; order Streptosporangiales; family Streptosporangiaceae; genus Streptosporangium; species Streptosporangium sp. H16. The sequence goes on along the minus strand of NZ_JBPXMD010000029.1, from coordinate 74,926 downwards.
GGCGAGGGCGGCGGCGATCCGCTCGCGCGGTGGCGCGACGTCGCCGTGCTCGGCGCGCCAGGCGTCGACGAAGGCGGCGCCCTCGACCGCGAACCCGGGCGTGCAGTAGCCGCACTGCAGGCCGTCGTGGACCGCGAGCGCCCGCTGGACGGGGTGGTCGAGGCCCTCGGCGGTGGTGATCTCGCGATCCTCCAGCGCGGCGGACGGCAGCAGGCAGCTCGCCTGGGGCACCCCGTCCACCATGACCGTGCACGCGCCGCAGACTCCGGTACGGCAGGCGGCCTTGGCGCCGGTGAGGCCGAGTCCTTCGCGCAGGACATCCACGGCGGCGTCGTCGGGGCCGGCGTCCACCGTGGCGGGCAGTCCGTTCACCGTGATCTTCATAGCTCTCCGGTTGACGTCGTCAACATCATGTTGACAGTGTCAACCAGGTACGTTGACGTTGTCAACACACGAGGCCCGGGAAGGTGGACCTACATGGTGGACGACACCAGGACCCGCCTGGTCGACAGCGCGCTGAGACTGCTGCGCGAGGGGGGCCTCGACGCCGTGACGCTGCGCGCCGTCGGCGACCTGGCCGGCCTGTCCCGTACGGCCCCCTACCGGCACTTCAGCGACAAGACCGCGCTGCTGGCGGCGCTCGCCGTCCGGGTCATCGCCGATCTCAGCGCGCACGTCGCCGCGGCGATCCTGGAGGGGACGAGCCCGCGCGACCGGCTGCGGGCCTTCTACCTGAGCTACGTCGAGTACGCCACGACGCACCGCGAGGAGTACCGGCTGGTGTTCGCCGCGGAGTTCCTCGCCGGGGACCACCCGGAGCTGGAGACGGCGATCGACCAGGTGACGACCGCGCTCGGCATGCGGGGCCCCTGGGACGGGCCGGCGTCCAAGGCCCGGGTGATGGCCCTGCTCTCGACCGCCCACGGCCTCGCGGAGTTCGCGGTGGCGGGACAGTTCACGCACAAGGAGATCGGGTACGCGGACATCGTCGACGTCATCGTGGCCCGCGACGGCGAGCCGTGACAGCCGGTCGTGACAGCCGGTCGTGACGGTGGGCCGCCGGCGGGTCAGCCGGGGACGGCGTCCCTGGGCTCGCCGGCGGCGGGCGCGTCGAGGGCGGCGGCCCGGCCCTCGGAGGGGACGGGCAGGACCCCGCGCTCGGCGGCCTTCGCCACGTTGCGCAGCATCGGCCCGAAGATCAGGCTGTGGAAGGGCGCGACCGACCACCAGTAGAGGTGCCCGGCCAGGCCGCGGGGGTGGAAGATCGCCCGCTGGCCGTAGACGGTCTCCCCCCGGTGCGTGAGCACCCGCATCTCCAGCCAGGCGAGGCCGGGCAGGCGCATCTCCGCGCGCAGCCGCAGCAGGCGGCCCGGCTCGACCTCCTCGACCCGCCAGAAGTCGACCGAGTCGCCCACCCGGAGCCGCTTGGGGTCGCGGCGCCCCCGGCGCAGGCCCACGCCGCCGACCAGCCGGTCGAGGAGGCCGCGCAGGCTCCAGGCCAGCGGCAGGGAGTACCAGCCCGACTCCCCGCCGACGGCCTCGACGACCGCCCACAGGGCCTCCGGCGAGGCGCCGACCCGGCGGGCCCGCGCGTCGACGTACAGGCTGCCGCCCGCCCAGCCGGGGTCGGTGGGCAGCGGGTCGCTCGGCGCGCCGGGGATGGAGGCCGAGGACCAGCGGGTGACGACCCTGGCCTCCTTGATGCGCTCCAGGGCGAGTTCGATCGCCCGTCTCAGCCCGGTCAGGCCGCCGGGCGGGTCCTCGACGTGGCGGGCGATGTCGTGCTCGCCGCAGACGGCCTCGTTGCGCAGCGACTCCACCAGCGGGCGGGCCAGGCCCGCCGGGACCGGGGTGACCAGTCCCACCCAGTGGCTCGACAGGCCGGGGCTGAGCACCGGGACCGGGATGATCAGCCGGCGGTGCAGCCCGGCGACCTCCGCGTAGACCCGCATCATGTCGGCGTAGGTGAGCACGTCCGGGCCGCCGATGTCGAAGGAGCGGTTCACCTCCTCCTCGACGGAGGCCCAGGCCACGAGGTAGCGCAGCACGTCGCGGATCGCGATGGGCTGTGTCCTGGTGGCGACCCAGCGCGGCGTCGTCATCACGGGCAGCCGCTCGGTGAGGTAGCGCAGCATCTCGAAGGAGGCGGAGCCGGATCCGATGATGACCGCCGCCCGCAGCACCACCGCGGGCGTCGAGGAGCGCAGGAAGATCTCCCCCACCTCGACGCGGGAGCTCATGTGCGGCGAGAGCCTCTCGCCCGGCGCGGGACCACCGGGGTGGGAGGGCCTCTCCTCCGGGACGAGACCGCCGAGGTAGACGACGCGGCGGACCCCCGCGCGCTCGCACGCGGCGGCGAAGGTGGTGGCCGCCTCGCGGTCGGCGGCGGCGAAGTCGCTCCCCCCGCCCATCGTGTGGATGAGGTAGTAGACCACCTCGATGCCCTCCAGGGCCCTGGCGGCCTGCTCGGCGTCGGACGCGTCCGCCTGGGCGACCTCGACCCGGGAGGCCCACGGCTGGTCACGCAGGCGGCCGGCCGACCTCACCATGCAGCGGACCTCATGACCCGCGTCGAGCAGTTCGGGGACGAGCCGCCCTCCGATGTATCCGGCCGCGCCGGTCACGAGACATCTCATGCCCACATCTTCGTACGGCGCCGCCCGGCGGTTGCGGGCGGGCCGCGTCCCCGGCTCGGAAACCTCGGGTGCGACGCCGCCCGGCGGTCGCGACGGGCCGCGTCACCGGCTCGGAGACCCCGCGTACGGCGCCGCCCGGCGATCGCGACCAGGCCCGGTCGCGAGCGGGCCGCGTCACCGGCTCGCAGCCCCGCGCTCACCGGTCCCGCGAGCCCCGTTTCCGGCTCACAGCCTCCGCTGGAACTCCTCGCGGATCCCCAGGAGGATCTCACGGGTGCGCGTGGCCGGCTCGGCCTCGATGCACAGGCGCTCCATGACCTCCAGGTAGCTGTCGACGTCGTCGCGCTTCTCCAGGTAGACGGCGCTGGTGAGCTGCTCCATGTAGACGACGTCGGGCAGGTCGGGCTGGGAGAACCGCAGGATGCTGAAGGGCCCGCCGGCCGCGGCGTGGCCGCCGACGCTGAAGGGCACGATCTGGACGGTCACGTTGGGCAGTTCGAGCGCCCGCAGGATGTGGTCGATCTGCTCGCACATCGCCTGGACCCCGCCGAGCGGGCGGCGCAGCACGGCCTCGTCGAGCACGGCCCACAGGTGGGGCGGCTCCGGACGGCGCAGCAGCCGCTGGCGCGCCATGCGCAGCTTCACCCTGCGGTCCAGCTCGTCGTGGGAGGCCGAGGGGAAGCCCAGCCGGACGACGGCCCGCGCGTAGCCCTCGCTCTGCAGCAGGCCGGGCACGAACTGCACCTCGTAGTTGCGGATGACGGCGGCCGACTCCTCCAGGCCCACGTACGTCTCGAACCAGGGGGGCAGCACGTCGTTGTAGTTGTGCCACCAGCCGGTGAGGTTGGCCTTCTCGACGAGGGACAGCAGCGGCTCGCGCTCGGCGTCGCTGGTCACCCCGTACAGGGTGAGCAGGTCGGCCACGTCCCTGATCCGGAAACTGACCCTGCCGAGCTCCATGCGGCTGACCTTGGAGTGCGAGGCGCGGATGGAGTGCCCCGCCTCCTCCAGCGTGATGCCCCGCTGCTCGCGCAGGCGGCGGAGCTGCGCGCCCAGGACGATCCGCAGCACGGTGGAACTGCCCCGCGGCGCGGCCATCGAGGTTGGACTGACCGGTGGGCCGTCGGCGTCGGGTGTGATCATCTGCAGTCCTTCGGGCGCGGAACGCGAGCCTCTGCGCACTCTTTGTGGCGATCGCGAGCCTTCACGGTACTCCGCTCGCCGCGTCCAGACCATAGAGAGTTTTATTTTTCAATCACAGTCCCGGCCCCTCAGATGATCAGGTCGTCGAACTCCCCGCCCTTCACCCCGCGGACGAAGTCGTCGGCCTCGCGGCGGGTGTAGATCAGCGCGGGGCCCTCGGGATCGCGGGAGTTGCGCATCGCGACCCTGCCGTCGGGGAGCTCCGCGAGTTCCACGCAGTTGCCGCTGGGGTTGCTGAAGTGGCTCTTGCGCCACACGACGCCGTCCATCAGGGCGGCCGACATGCCGTTGTACAGCTGGTTCATCCTCGCCTCTCACCGGTCGGGGAGGGAAACAACACTTCGAGCATAGGGCTTTTGTGCAGATGCACGTGCATCTGTACTTGCCTATGCACATTACGGAGGGCAAGATGGCTAGACGGATCAACCTCGCCATACGATCGCCCCCCTCCCCAAGGTCGCCGATGACTGGTTACCAAAGACACGAAGCCACACCTATCCGAGCTGAGATCGGAGGGTGGGAACGGTGGTTGTCGATGCTTGATCACCTGCTCCCCCCGAGCGGCCTGCCCCCCTGGGCCGGCAAAGAGGGCCACGCCGGCCAGTTGCAGATGGCCGTGCGCAGCCTTCGTTACGACCCGTGCGCGGCACGGACCGCCCGCGAGTTCACCACCAGGTCGCTGAGGGCCTGGGAGCTGGAGCCGCTGATCGACGACACCGGCGTCGTGGTCTCCGAACTCGTGACCAACGCCCTGCGCCACGGCACCCGCGGCGTCCTGCACGCCCGTTCCTTTCCCGAGGTCAAGGTGATCCTCTGCCACACCGAGCGCTCGGTGCTGTGCGCGGTCACCGACCCCAGCGACCAGGGGCCCTGCCTGCGCGAGCCCGACTACGAGGCGGAGAACGGCCGGGGGCTCCAGCTGGTCGACGGCGTCAGCGAGACGTGGGGCTGGGCCCCGCTGGAGAGCCGCGGCAAGGCGGTGTGGGCGGCCTTCGCCCTGCCCCCGGCGGGGGAACGCCACCTGGAGGCCTGCCACTGACGGCACCCGCCCGCCGACGACACCTGGAAGCCCGCCGCCGACGGCGCGGGGAAACCCGTCCCGGCGGCCCGCCCGTCACCGGCGAGGGAGACGCGGAGCAGGGGGTACGGACCGCCGAGTATCCAAAAAGTGACATGAGCAGAAGGAGGCTCTGGCAAGAAATACAGCACAGCGTGGGCGGAAGGTCGATAATGTCCGCTGGAACCGCATGGCTGGACGGAGGACATCATGGCGTCGCCGCAACCTGAGCGCCTCAGGTTCGACCCCACGATCCCGAACGCGGGCCGGATAACCGACTACTTCCTGGGCGGCAAGGACAACTTCGCCGCCGACCGGACCGCCGCGCAGGCGGCACTCGCGATCGCCCCCGAGCTCCCCGCCATGTCGCGGGAGGGGCGCAGGTTCCTCGGCCGCGCCGTGCGGTTCCTCGTGCAGGCCGGCATCCGGCAGTTCGTCGACATCGGCTGCGGCCTGCCGACCCAGGGCAGCGTGCACCAGATCCTGCGCGGCGTCGCGCCCGAGGCGCGGGTCGTCTACGTCGACAACGATCCGATGGTCGTCGTCCACGCCCAGGCCCTCCTGAAGGAGGACAGCCCGGCCACGGTCATCGAGGCGGACATCCGCGACCCGGAGCGGCTCCTGGCGCATCCCGGCCTCACCGACATGATCGACCTCGACGAACCCGTGGCGATCCTGCTGTTCTCGGTGCTGACCGACTTCTCCGACGACGTGCAGGCCATGCAGATCACGGCCGCCCTGCAGAAGGCCGTCGTGCCGGGCAGCTACCTGGCCCTCTCCCACGCGGTCTCGGACCTGTGCCCGGAGAGGACCGCGAGGCTCGCCGCCCTCTTCCAGGACAGCGGGTCGATCACCGGTCCCCGGCGGGCGAACCTGCGGACCAAGGCCGAGGTCGAGCTCTTCCTCGACGGGCTGCGGCCGGTCGAGCCGGGGATCGTCTACATCCCGGAATGGCGGCCGGAGGGCGCGGTGCCCCACCGGCCGGACTCCGTCTGGGTCGTCGGCGGCGTTGCCCGCAAGGAATAGACTTTCTTGGCAAATAATCACGTTTTTCATGCATAAACCGCGTCTTGACACCTGTTCACGCATCGCGCGGTTCTTTATCGTCACAGGAAAAGGAGGAGCCGATACATGAGCGATGCGTCCCGGCGGCCGGGGGCGGGCCTGGACACCAGCGTGCCCAACATCGCCAGAATGAACGACTACTTCCTGGGCGGTAAGGACAACTTCGCCGCCGACCGCAGGGCGGCCGAGGAGGTGCTGGCCATCGCACCCGAGGTCAGGGCCATGACGCACGAGGCCCAGGCGTTCCTCGGCCGGGTGGTGCGCTATCTCGTCGGGCAGGGCATGACCCAGTTCGTCGTCATCGGCTCCGGGCTGCCCACCCGCCGCAACGTCCACCAGGTGGCCCAGGAGAGCGCGCCCGGCACCCGCGTGGTCTACGTCTCCAACGACCCGGTGGTGCTCTCCCACGGCCGCGCCACGCTGGCCACCAACCCCCACACCACCGTCGTCGAGGGTGACGTCATGCACCCCCGCGAGCTGCTCACCGACCCGGAGCTGCTGCGCCTGGTCGACCTGGACCTGCCGGTGGCCGTCCTGATCCTGTCGGCCCTGCAGTTCATCCCCGACGAGGACGACCCGCACAAGAGCGTGGCCGTTCTTCGCGACGCGGTGCCGGTCGGCAGCCACTTCGGCATCGGTCACGTCGTCTTCGACACGCGCCCGGAGGCCCAGCGCCCGCTGGTCGAGATCTTCCAGCGGATCCTCGGCCGCGGCGAGGACGCCTCACGGCGGAGCGAGCAGGTGCTGCGCTTCTTCGACGGGCTGGACCTGGTCGATCCCGGCCTGGTCTACGTACGCCACTGGCGCCCCGACAACCCGCTCGCCGCGCAGGGCCGCGACAGGACGTGGACGATGGGCGGGGTGGCCCGCAAGTCCGGGGGCTGACCCGGCTCCGGCACGGACCCCGCCCGGCCTAGCCCGCGACCAGGAGGTCGTCGCGCTCGACGGCCTCCAGGGAGAGCGTCTTGTAGCCGACCTCGTCGAACAGCACGGTGATCCGGTCGCTCTCCCTGCTCATCACCATCCCCGGGCCCCAGGCGCTGTGCCGCACCCTGGCGTGCATCGCGAAGGGCCCCTCCTCCGCCGCCCCCTTCACGGCCTCCGGCTCGTCGGGGAGGCCGGCACGGCAGGTGTCGCAGGCCTCGCAGCCGCGCTCGCGCGGCTCGCCGAAGTACTCGAGCAGGAAGCGGCGGCGGCAGCCCGTGGTCTCCGCGTACGCGCGCATCATGTCGATCCGGGAGTCGTCGATGCGGCGCCGGGTGTCGTCCAGCTCGACGGCCCGCGCCGCGGCCGCCTCGGGCTCGGGCCCCTCGGGCACCCCGCGCAGGTCGCCCTCCCCGGTGACCTCGATCGCGTTCGCCCGCTCCAGCAGGTTGACCAGCCGGGTGAGCCGGGTGGCGCCGACGCCGAGCAGGGTTCGCAGCTCCCCCGCCGGTACGGTGCCGCCGTGCTCGTGCACCAGCGTGGCGACGCGCAGCAGGAGCTCCTCGTCGGCCCGTCCCCCGGCGAAGAACCTGCGCAGCCCGAGGTCCTCCGAACGGTAGAACAGCACCGCGGCGGCGGGCTCGCCGTCCCGTCCCGCGCGGCCGATCTCCTGGTAGTAGGAGTCCGGCGACTCCGGCGGGGCGGCGTGCAGCACGAACCGCACGTCCGGCTTGTCGATGCCCATGCCGAACGCCGAGGTCGCGACCACCACGTCCAGCTCGTCGTCGCGGAACATCTCGTGGATCCTGTGGCGCTCTGCCGCCTTCATCCCCGCGTGGTACGGCTCGGCCCTGCGACCGGCCTCGCGCAGCGCGGTGGCGTACTCCTCGGCGGCGCGGCGGGTGGCGACGTAGACCAGCCCGAGCCCGGAGCGGGACGCCGCGTCCTCCACCAGCGCCCGCCTCAGGTCCTCCTGGGTGACGAAGCGGCGCACCTCCAGGTCGATGTTGGGCCGGTCGAAGCCCCGCACGATCTGACGGACGTTCCTCAGGCCGAGGGCGGCGATGATCTCCTCGCGCACCGCGGGGGCGGCCGTCGCGGTCAGCGCCACCACCGGCGGATGCCCCAGCCGCTCGATGACCTGGCCCAGCCTCAGGTAGTCGGGCCGGAAGTCGTGCCCCCACGCCGACACGCAGTGCGCCTCGTCCACGGCGATCAGCGAGGGACGCGCGGCGCGCAGCCGCTCGACCGTCTCCGGTTTGGCGAGCTGCTCGGGCGAGAGGAACACGAACTCGGCCGCGCCCGCGCGTACGGCCTCCAGGGACGCCTCGCCGCCGGACTGGGCGGAGTTGACCGCGACCGCACCGCCCGCGTCGGCCTCGGCCAGCCCGGCGACCTGGTCGCGCTGGAGGGCGATGAGCGGTGAGACGACGACGGTGGGCCCGTCGAGCAACAGGGCCGGCACCTGGTAGACGGCCGACTTGCCGCTGCCGGTGGGCATGACCACGAGGGCGTCGCCGCCGCCCAGCAGGTGGCGCATGGCGTCGAGCTGCCCGGGCCGCAGGTCCCGCCAGCCGAAGACCTTGCGGGCCACCGCCCGCAGCCTCCGCGCCCTCGGCCCGAACCTGTCCTTGATGTTCATGCCCTCCGCCTTCCCTCCGCGTGACGGCCAGTTACCCGTGGATCGGGGCGCTAGTCGCGCGACGTCCCCTTGATCGCCGGATGGCACGAGACGGGTATGGGCGGGCGGTGGACACGGGCCGGAGGCACGCGTGCGGAGCCGTGGGATCAGGACACGCGTGCGGAGCCGTGGAAGCAGGGACACGCGTGCGGGGCCACGGGTGAGGGGCGCCCCGCACGGGCACCCCTCCTTCGGCCGGAGCGACCCGGCCGGCCGGGCCACGACGGCCACCGGGGCCGTCGTGGTCGTCACGGCCGTCGTGACCGTCACGAGCGTCGCGAGCGTCGCGTCACCGCGGTCACTTCGGCATGAGCACCGTGTCGATGAGGTAGACGACGGCGTTGGAGGTCTGGATGTTGCCGCAGACGACCTTGGCGTCGTTGACGGTGAAGTCCTCGCCGGAGCCCGTGACGTTCAGCGTTCCTCCCTGCATCGTGGTCAGGTCGCCGCTGCTCAGGTCCTCGGGGGCCTTCTTCCCCTCGACGACGTGGTAGGTCAGGACCTTGGTGAGCTGCGCCTTGTCGGCCAGGAGCTTGTCGAGCGCGTCCTTCGGGATCTTGGCGAACGCGTCGTTGGTCGGCGCGAACACCGTGATGTCCTTGGCGGAGTTGAGCGTCTCGGTCAGGCCTGCCTGCTCGATCGCCTGGGCCAGCGTGGACAGGGCGGGGTTGGAGGCGGCCGCGGTGGCGACCGGCTGCGAGGCCATCTCGCTGAGGCTGCCCTCGCCGCTGGCGGGCAGGGACGCGCACCCGGGGCCGAACGGCTCCGTCATCATGCCCGAGGGCTCGGGCGACATGCTGTCCGTGGGCGAGGCGCTGTCGGTCGGCAGAGCCGTGTCCGTCGGAAGCGGTGTGGGAGAGAAGATGCGCGCGTCGGCGGCGGCCGCCTGCGCGGCGGGGACGGCGGTCAGGGCGAGCACGGTCAGGGCCGATGCCAGAAGAGACTTCTGCTTCACGGTTATCTCCTTGTTTGGGCGGATGAGCCATCCGGGGTCCGTCGGCGGGTTCCCGAGCCACTCATGTCCTGCATTGGAGATCAATTCCCTGATATTTGGTGTCAAATGCCCCATTAGACGACTCTTGACCACATATCTCCCGAGAAAGAGAGCCATTTTCCATTCGTCAGGGCGTTAATTCGGGCGTGCCACATCCCCCGTAGAGTGGGCATTATGAGCCCGAAGATCGCAACCAACGAGGTCGTCTCCCGCGACCGGCTTCTGGATTTCCTCCGTGTCCGCCACCGCGCGCTGGTCATCACGGCGCGGCGCGACGGCAGGCCGCAGGCGTCCCCGGTGACCTGCGGCGTCGACGCCGAGGGCCGGATCGTGGTGTCCACCTACCCCGAGCGGGCCAAGACCTCCAACGTCCGCCGCGACCCCCGGGTCAGCATCGTGGTCCTGTCGGACGACTTCGACGGCCCCTGGGTGCAGGTGGACGGCACCGCCGAGGTCCTCGACCTGCCGGAGGCCCTCGAACCGCTGGTCGACTACTACCGGTCGATCTCCGGCGAGCACCCCGACTGGGACGAGTACCGGGCGGCCATGACGCGGCAGGGCAAGTCGCTGCTGCGCCTCACCCCGGAGCGCTGGGGCCCCATCGCCACCGGCGGCTTCCCGGCCCGGCTGGCCTGAGGGACGCCCCCGGGTCAGGCGCCCAGGTCGGCCAGGACGGCGTCGGCGGCCCGGCGCCCCGAGACCAGGGCGCCCTGCTGCGAACCGGTGTCGCGGTGGTCCCCGCACACGTAGCGGCCCGGCGCGAGGCGCACCGGGCGCCGCAGCCGGAACGGCGGCACCATCGCGGGCAGCGCCCCCTTGACGGCGTACGTCGCCAGATGCTCCCAGCCCGAGGTGTCGGTCCCGTAGATCTGCGACAGCCGCGCCCTGACCCGGGGCTCGTCCGCGTCGGAGAGGACCCCCAGCACCGACGTGGAGACCAGCGCGCGGCCCGGCGGGGCGTACTCCGGCGCGGCGTCGCTGATGACCAGGGTGTCGGTGATGTGGCCCTCCGCGTCGACGATCTGCGTGGGGTCGTCCATGGGGGAACGGGAGGCGGCGTGGTAGAAGGTCGTCACCGAGCGCATCGCCGGGATCTCCAGCCCCGGACAGAGCGTGGCGGCCATGGCGGGGTCGGTGGCCACCACCACCGCGCGGGCCGGGATCGTCGCGCCCCCGGCCGTCTCCACCCCCTCCCCGGTCACGGCGAGGACCGGGGTGCCCGGCGCGAGCGCCCCCTCGGGGAGGCGGGCGGCGAGCTGCCGGGTGATCTCCCCCATGCCGAGCGCGGGCACCCCGACCGTTCCCCGGGCGAAGGCGCGCCAGACGAGGTGGAAGAAACGGCTGGAGGTCTCCAGCTCCCGCTCCAGGACGACGCCCGACAGGAACGGGCGGATCAGCTTCTCGACCATCTTCGGCGAGACGCCCCAGTGCCGCAGTTCCTCGCGCGTGGTGCGCTCGCGCCCGCCGCGCAACAGGCTCGCCGGCAGCAGGAGGTCCCGCGCGGTCAGCGCCGCCAGGGCCGCCTTGTCGGCCGGTGAGCCCACGTCGGCCAGCAGCCCGCTGAGCGCCTGGCCCGGGTGGCGCCAGGGCAGCATGAGCCGCTCCCGCCGCCCCCTGTCGAAGGAGATCAGGCCGGACGGGATCGGGCGCAGGTCCAGGGCGGCGACGTCGAGGACCCGCGCGGCCTCCGGGTAGGCGGTGTTGAACACCTGGAAGCCGTGGTCCAGCCGGAAGCCGTCCACGACGTCGGTGCGTACCCGGCCGCCCACCTCGTCCGCCGCCTCGACGACGCGGACCTCCACTCCCGCCGAGCGCAGCCGGAGGGCGCACGCGAGACCGGCGAGCCCCGCACCGACGATGACCACCGTGTCCCGCATGACGCGTCCCCCCGGGTCGACGGCGGCACGGAGTCCGCGGGCCCCCCGGGTTCACCGGGTTCACCGGGTTCACCGGTCCGTGGGTCCGTGGAGTCCCCCGGCTGCGGGGTCCGCCGCCTGTGTCTTCGAGAAGGCGGGTGCCGGGGGTTGCGTCCGCCGCTCCCTTCCTCGTACGACCTACCCCAGCCTCACGGTGATCTCTCCCCCGAGCCGGAAACCTCCGGTCAGCTCCAGGTCGTCGCCGCTCCAGAACCGGCCGGGGTCGTACCAGTTCGGCCGCCGTCCCCCCGGCAGCAGCCCCATGGCCTCGTACGTGACCGCGACGACCTCGGCGCAGTAGGCGCTCTCCAGGGCGCTCTCCTCCGTACCCCGCTTGAAGATCTTGGGCACCCGCCCCTTCATCCAGCGGCCGGCGAGCCTGGCCGTCGAGGGGAAGGGCGTGCCGTCCAGCCGGGCGACGGTGCGCAGGACGGCGTCCTCCATCTCGCGGGGGGTCTGCGGCTCCAGTTGCCGCAGCCAGCCGCGCTGGCCGTATCTGGTCGCCCAGACCGTGACCGCCTCCCGCAGGTCGTGCAGCTGGACGCCGCGCTGGTGGGTTCCCGACCACAGGTCGGGCAGGGAGCGGCCCAGTTCCGCGTGCCACATCAGGGGCGGCATGTCGTCGATGACGACCGACATGCCGACGTGGTTGACGGGGCTGTTCGTCATGGTCTGGATGGCTCGATCGGGCACCGTTCGACCGCGGAACAGCCACACGTCGCCGGTGCGGGTCAGGTTGACGGCCTCGTCGAGGCTGATGCTCTTGCCGGACATTCCGCTAGCGTAGGCACATGCGATGGTGGAAGGTACTCGGTCTGGCAGGAGTGGCGGGCGTCGCGGCCACGGGGGTCGTGATCGCGCGGGCCGAGCGCCGGCGGCAGGCGTACACCCCGGACGAGATCCGCGCCCGCCTCCGCGCCCGCCTGGAGGAGTCCGCCGGAGAGCCCGCCGAGCCGGAGCCGAAGACCGTCGACCCCGCCGACCGGGCCCCCTGAACGAACGCGTCCCGGCCCGCCCGTGGGCGGGCCGGACCCGCGACGGCGCTCACACCGGCCCGTCGGAGGCGAGGGCCGTGGACAGGGCGTCGAGGGCGGCCGGGTAGGCGCGCTCGGACGAGGCGGCGAAGCCGACCAGCAGGCCCCGCGGGCGGCCGGCGGGATCGTGGTGGAGTTCGGTGAGACCGCGCAGGGCGACGCCGTGGCGGGCGCACCTGGCCAGGAGCCGGTCCTCGGTGGGGCCGCCGGGCGCGAGGGTGACGAAGGTGTGCAGGCCGGCGGGGACCCCCTGGGCGGTAAGGCCTGGAACGGCGGCCAGCCGGTCGAGGAGGAGTTCGCGGCGACGGCGGTAGCGCAGGCGGGCGGCGCGGATGTGGCGGTCGTAGGCGTGGGTGGTGATCAGGTCGGCGAGGACGAGCTGGCCCAGGGTCTCGGTGTACAGGTCGGATCGTTCCTTGGCCAGCGTCACCGGTCGCACCAGGTGCGGCGGCAGGACCATCCAGGCCAGGCGGAGGGCGGGGCCGAGGGTCTTGGACGCGGTGCCGCAGTACACGACCTGGTCGGGGGCGACGCCCTGGAGGGCACCGACGGGCTGGCGGTCGTAGCGGTACTCGCCGTCGTAGTCGTCCTCGACGATCAGACCGCCCGTGGAGCGCGCCCACGCGACCAGTGCCTGGCGGCGGCCGGGACGCAGCGGGACGCCGGTCGGGTACTGGTGCGAGGGGGTGAGGAACGCCGCTCCCGCGCGCCGTGTCAGCGTCTCCACGCGGGCGCCGTGCGCGTCGACGGGCAGGGCGAGGACGGTGAGCCCCGCGCGCCGGACGACGTCGCGGAAGACGTTGTGGCCCGGGTCCTCCACGGCCGCGGTGCGGGTGCCGTCCGCGGCCAGCACCCCGCTGAGCAGGCCAAGACCCTGATAGTAGCCCGAGGTGATCACGATGCGGTCCGGGGTCGTGATCACGCCGCGGGTGCGGCCCAGGTAGTCGGCGAGCGCCTCGCGCAGCTCGATCCGCCCCTGCGGGTCTCCGGCGCCGAAGACCTCGGGGCGGGCGTGGGCCAGGACGCGACGGGTGGAGGCGAGCCAGGCACGGGTGGGGAAGGCGCTGACGTCGGGGCGGCCGGGGCGGAGGTCGTGGGGCGGGGTCACCGGCGCGGGCGCGCGGGGCGCGGGAGCCTGGGCGCGTCGCGGCGCCTCGGCCACGCTGGTGCCCGATCCCGGCCGCGTGGTCAGGTAGCCCTCCTCGACCAGCTGGTCGTAGGCGGCGCTGACGGTGCCGCGCGAGAACCCGAGTTCCCGGGCCAGCCCGCGCGTGGACGGCAGGAGCGTCCCCGCGGGCAGGCGCCCCTGACGGATCGCCGCCCGGAGCGCGGACTCCAGGCCGGAGCGCCGCCCGCCCGCCGCGTCGGGGGAGATGTACAGGTCGAGCCGGGAACCGGCCCAATAATTCGGCATGAAACTGGATCTTATTCTTGGTCCGGTGACCTTCTACGTTCGAGGTGAGCCTGAACGGGGAGCACGAGCGCGAAACGGATCGCCGTCATCGCGATCGGTGCGCGACCAGGGCCGCTCGGCCGTCCTCGCGATCGGTGCGCCGGCCGGGGCCGCTCGGCCGTCCTCGCTCACCTCCCGCACACCGCGACGAAGGGACCCCGGTGATGATCGTGATCGCCCACCTCAGCGACACCCACATCGACGGCGGGGAGCGCAGCGCCGAGCGCACCCGGGCCGTCATGGACCACCTCGAAGACCTCCCCTACGACCTGGACGCCGCCCTGGTCACCGGCGACATCGCCGACCACGCCCTGCCGGAGGAGTACGAGCGGGCCCGCCTGCTCCTGACCTCCCGGCACCCGGTCATGATCTGTCCCGGCAACCACGACGAACGCGCCGCGTTCCGGCGGCACCTGCTCGGGCGGCCGGAGACGACGGCGCCGATCAACCAGGTGCACCACGCGGCCGGCGTCGTCATCGCCCTGTGCGACTCCTCCGTGCCGGGCAAGGACGAGGGCTTCCTCGAGGACGAGACGCTGGCGTGGCTGGAGGACACCCTGACCCGGGCCCCGGCCCGGGTGCCCGTGCTGGTCGGCTTCCACCACCCGCCGGCTCGGCTGCACGCCCCCTTCGTCGACGGCATCCGTCAGTTCGGCGCGGAGCGGCTCGCCGCGATCGCGGACCGCCACCCCAACCTCGCGGCCTTTCTGTGCGGGCACGCCCACACCCCGGCGGCGACCACCTTCGCCGGACGGCCGCTGCTGGTGGCACCGGGAGTCGTCTCCACCCTCCGGCTCCCCTGGGAGCACCGGGCCCACGCCGAGGACCACGTCCACCTCGACCAGCCGCCCGCGCTCGCCTTTCACATCCTGGACGACGAGGGACGCCTGACCACCCACTACCGGTGCCTCCCCGCGCCGGGGACGAGGTAGAGGCCGGAGCGGGGGTCATGGAGGCCGGCGCGCGCCTGGTAGACGTTCATGATCACCAGCATCAGGACCGAGAAGGCCCCGTACTGCAGGCCGCTCAGCCCCACGGCGAGGTCGATCGGGGCAGCCAGGGCGATCACCACCCGGACGGCCGCGTCGGCCAGCGCCCCGACGCCCCAGACGACCGTGGAGACCCGCCACACCCGGCGGAAGCGCGGCGAACCACTCCAGAGGTCGTCCCACGACACGTCCCTGGCACCGGTCCGGCCCTCCAGCAGCGGCCGGGAGAACTGCAGGGCCAGCGGTCTCGGCCCCCGGGCGGTGGCCAGAAACCAGCCGCCGGCCACGACCATCAGCAGGGCACCCTTGAGGAGCAGGAAACGGGGGCTGCCGCCGACGACCGCCAGCCCGGCGCTCACCAGCATGGCGCTCGCCATGAAGAGGCCCACGGAGTCGAGGCGGCGCTCCCTGACGAGGACGGCGACCATTCCGGTGCCGGGCACCAGGGAACCGGCGACCAGGGCGGTGACGTAGCCGACGTCCGCCGCGCGCAGGGCGTAGTAGAGGCCGATGGGCAGGACGAGGTCCACGAGCATCAGGACGGCCGCGGCCCGACGGCCCGCGCTCGTCCTCGTCTCCGCCCTCGCCCCGGCCCCCGTTCCCGTCTCCGGCTCCGCCCCTGCTCTCGCCTCCGCCCCGGCCCCCGTTCCCGTCTCTGTCTTCGGATCCGTCCCTGTTCTCGTCTCCGTTCCCGGCTCCGCCCTCGCCTCGCGTTCCGCTCTCATCTCCCGCTCCGCGTGGCCAGGTCGAAGATGGTCACCAGCTCGGCGGCGTAGAGGGCGGTGTCGACGTCCGGGTCGGCCTCCAGCAGGAAGGGCAGCCCGTCCACGGACCGCTGGATGCTCATCGCCATCACCCTCGGCTCGAAGGCGCGGAACTCGCCCTCCCGCTGGCCCCAGCGCAGGATCTCCTCGATGTGGGAGAGGGTTCCCAGGTCGGTGGCCGCGTCATGGGAACGTTCGCCGTCCTCGCCCCGGTAGTTGACGAAGATCTCGTACAGCGCCCTCATCCGGACGCGGTGGGTGGCGATGAACTCGACGTTGCCCGTGATGTAGGCCCTGATCGCCCCACCGGCCGTGAGCTCCGCCCGCACCCGCTCGGACATGAACTCGCCGATCTCCCGGTGGACCTCGGCGACGACCTGGGCGATCAGCTCGTTCTTGCCCCGGAAGTGGTACGAGATCAGGCGGGTGCTGCTGAGCCCGGCCCGCTCGGCGATGCGCGCGAAGGAGGCCTGCCCGTACCCCAGCTCGGCGATCGTCTCGATCGCCGCCTCGACGATCTGGGCGCGTCGCGCGGTGGCCGCGAGACTCGAAGGCTTTGTTACTTGCATAAGTAATAAATAACTCGGACGAGTAACAAGCGCAAGGGGCGGACCGGAAAACGGTCCACCCCTCGCGTCCTCGCCGTCGGGCCCCCGGGCCCGGACCCGTCAGTCGAAACGGATCGCGGCCGGGTCCCATCCCTCGGGCAGCGGCGCCGGTACCGGGCAGGTGCTGCCGATCTCCACGAACTCGGCCCGCTCCGCGGACTCCGCGACGGCGATCATCGTGTCGAGGACGTGCAGGCCCAGCTCGCCGGTGGTCCGGTGCGGCCTTCCCTCGCGGATGGCCTGGGCCATGTCGAGCACGCCCAGGCCTCGACCGGCCTCGGTGCCCTTCGCAGGGACCGGCACCCACTCGTCGTCGACGGCCCGGCGCAACCGCACCTCACCGCCGAAGGTGTTGGGATCGGGCACCCGCATGGTCGCCTCGGTACCGGTGATCTCGACGAACCCGGTGCGGCGCAGCGGCGAGTCGAAGCTGAAGACCATCGTGGCGGCCTGTCCCGCGGCGAACTCCAGGAGCGCGCTCGTGTGGGTGGGCACCGCCACCGGAAAACGCGTCCCGGCCTTGGGACCGGAGCCGACGACCCGCTCGTCCCTGGCCCTGCGGCCGACCGCGGTCACCCGCGACGCCGGGCCGAACAGGGTCACCAGGGTCGTCAGGTAGTAGGGGCCCATGTCGAACAGCGGCCCGGCTCCCGGCTGGAAGAAGAACTCCGGGTTTGGGTGCCACGACTCGGGGCCGGGCGTCTGGAACAGGACCAGGGCGGTGAGCGGGGTGCCGATGGCCCCCTCGGCGACGAGCCTGGCCGCGGTCTGCAGCCCGGCGCCCAGGAAGGTGTCGGGGGCGCTGCCCAGGAGCACCCCCGCCGCGGCGGCGGCCTCCACGAGCCGCGCGCCGGACTCCCGGTCCACGGTGAACGGCTTCTCGTTGTAGACGTGCCGTCCGGCCCGGACGGCGGCGAGCGCCACCTCGGCGTGCGCGGCGGGGACCGTGAGGTTGACCACCAGCTCCACGTCGGGGTGCGAGGTCGCCTCCTGCGGGGAGGTCGCCACCGGCACGCCGTACCGCGCGGCGACCTCCGCGGCGCGGTCCAGGTCGAGGTCCGCGCACGCCACCACCCGCACGCCGGGGAAGGAGGTGAGGTTGCCCAGGTACTGGTGGCTGATGTTCCCGCAGCCGACGATCGCCACCCCGAGCGGGCCGGTCACGGGTTCACCCGCCCGGCGGCGGCGAGACCGGTCAGGTAGGCGTGGCTGTCGGCCAGCGCCTGGAGCATGTCGGTGGCGCAGTGGTCGAGTTCCACGATCCGCACCGCGTCCGGCGCGGTGTTCAGCGCGTCCACGATGGGCACCCGGCCGGAGCCGACCGCGGTCATCGGGCCCTCCTGCGTGGCGGGGCCGTCCTTGACGTGCAGGTGGCTCACCCGCTCGCCGAGCCGGGTCAGCAGCTCCGACGGGTCGACCCCGCCGGTCGCCGCCCAGTAGAGGTCCACCTCCAGCAGCACCGAGGGGTCCAGCAGCTCCGCGAGCACCTCCAGCGCGGGACGGCCGTCCACCCGCTGCTCCAGCTCCCACCAGTGGTTGTGGTACCCGAGCCGCAGCCCGTGGTCGGCCGCCTCGCGGGCCGCCTCGCCGATGTTCCTGGCGGCCAGCTCGACCCCCTCCCTGCCGGCGAACCACTCGGCGGGGGCGGCGGGCACGATGACGGTCTCCGCGCCGACGGTGACGGCTCCGGCCAGCGCGGCCGCGCGCCGCTCGTCGAGGAGCGGGGCGTGCACGCTGCACACCGAGAGCCCCGCCTCCCGCAGGTCGTCGCGGAGACCTTCCGGATCGAGGTGCACGTCGTACGGCTCGACCGCGCCGTAGCCCATGCCGGCGATGCGGCGCAGCACGGCGCGGCGGTCGACGGCCGCCTGTTCGCGCACGGAGTACAGCTGGACGGCTAGTGAGCTCATCGGTTCTCCTTAGCGTGGACACCTCCGCCTGCGGGCGGAGGAGAGAACGCGGTCCTCTACCCCGCGACGGGGAGGACCAGGGCCGCGGCGCCGTACAGGCCGGCGTCGCGTTCCAGGGAGGTACGTTCGATGTTCAGGCCGCGCAGGAAGCCGAGGCCCGCCCGCTTGGCGACCGCCTGGCGCAGCGGGGCGAGCAGGGTCTCCCCCGCCCCGGAGACGCCGCCCCCGATGACGACGTCGTCGAGGTCGAAGAGCGCCGCCGTGGTGAGGATCGCCACGGCCAGCGCGTCGGCGGCCCGCTGGAAGGCCTGCCGGGCGACGGGGACCCCGCGCGCGGCGTCGGCCGAGAGCGCGCGGGCGTCCGGGTGCGCGCCGGAGGCGCTCCAGCCGTTCTCCAGCGCCCAGCGGACCATGCTCGGGCCGCTGGCGATCGTCTCCAGGCAGCCGGTCGCCCCGCAGGGGCAGAGCCGTCCGTCGCTGTCCACCGCGATGTGCCCGATGTGCCCGGCGTTTCCGGTCGGTCCCACGTACGGCACCCCGTCGAGGACCAGGCCCCCGCCCACGCCGGTGGACACCACGATGCCCAGCAGGGCCCGGGAGCACGAATGCCCGCCCCGCCACCACTCCCCCAGCGCCATGCACTGCGCGTCTCCCGCGAGCGCGACGGGAAGGCCGGGAAGGAGCTCGCTCACCGCGCCGACCAGCGGGAAGTCACGCCAGGCGGGGATGTTGACCGGGCTGACCGTACCGGCGACGGCGTCGAGGGGACCGGCCGAGCCGATGCCGACCCCGGTCAGATCTCCCAGGTCCCCGGCCTCTCCGGCGGCGCCTGCGCCGGTGGCGCCATCGGTGTCACGAACGCCGGGGACCTCGCGGATGTGCCGGACGAGCGAGACCAGCGTCGCCTCGGGATCCGGGCCGACCGGCAGTTCCGCCCTGCGTGCCACGGTCCCGTCCGGCCGGACCAGCGCCGCGGCGAACTTGGTGCCGCCGATGTCGATCGCGAGGGCGGTCATCGGCCGGCCTTTCCTGCGCGCCGGAACCCGGAGGGACGGCAGGCGGCCACCGGGGCCACCACGCGGCTGTGCAAGGAGATCCTCCGCTGGTCAATGACACAAAGGGTGCGATACCCAAGTATCCGGGCAAACAGGGTGAAGGTATGACGTTTATGACAACGTTGTCAACGGCATACGGGGGGTGCGGGGTCACCGGTCCACCACAAGCCTTCCATGAGTTGTGCAGGCTTATCCGATTTAGGGGCAGATACGGTTAGCTCAGGTGTGATGTGAGGAGACTGCGATGACGCACGAACACGCGGGACAGCCCGCCAGGCCGTCCGACCTTGTCGACGTGGCCCGCCTGGTGACCTCCTACTACGCCCTGCATCCCGACCCGGGCGAGGTGGGCCAGCGGGTGGCGTTCGGGACGTCGGGACACCGGGGCTCCTCGCTGAACGTCGCGTTCAACGAGGACCACATCCTCGCGACCAGCCAGGCCATCGTGGAGTACCGTGCGGCGCAGGGGATCGACGGCCCGCTGTTCCTGGGCGCCGACAGCCACGCGCTGTCGGAACCGGCACAGGTGTCGGCGCTGGAGGTCTTCGCGGCCAACGGGGTGACGGTCATGGTCGACAGCCGGGACGGCTACACCCCGACCCCCGCGGTCTCCCACGCGATCCTGGCCCACAACCGGGGGCGCTCCTCGGGACGGGCCGACGGCGTGGTGGTGACCCCCTCGCACAACCCGCCCGGCGACGGCGGGTTCAAGTACAACCCGCCGCACGGCGGCCCGGCCGACACCGACGCCACCTCGTGGATCCAGGACCGGGCCAACGCGCTGATCGCCGACGGCCTGAAGGAGGTCAGGCGGATCCCGTACGCCAGGGCGCTGGCCGCCGACACGACCGGCCGGTACGGCTTCCTCGGCCACTACGTGGACGACCTGCCCTCGGTGCTGGACCTCGACGCCGTCCGGGAGGCGGGGGTGCGCATCGGCGCCGACCCGCTGGGCGGGGCGAGCGTCGCGTACTGGGGGGAGATCGCCGAGCGGCACCGGCTGGACCTGACGGTGATCAACCCGCTGACCGATCCGACGTGGCGGTTCATGACGCTGGACTGGGACGGCAAGATCCGGATGGACTGCTCGTCGCCGTACGCGATGGCCTCGCTCATCGCGGGCCGCGACGCCTTCGACGTCTCCACGGGCAACGACGCCGACGCCGACCGGCACGGCATCGTCACGCCCGACGGAGGGCTGATGAACCCCAACCACTACCTCGCCGTGGCGATCTCCTACCTCTACTCCCACCGGCCCGGCTGGCCCGCCGCCGCCGGGATCGGCAAGACGCTGGTGAGCAGCGGCATGATCGACCGGGTGGCGGCCGACCTGGGCAGGCGGCTGATGGAGGTCCCCGTCGGGTTCAAGTGGTTCGTGCCGGGCCTGCTGGACGGCTCGCTGGGCTTCGGCGGCGAGGAGAGCGCCGGGGCGTCGTTCCTGCGGCGCGACGGCTCGGTGTGGACCACCGACAAGGACGGCCTGATCCTGGCGCTGCTCGCCTCGGAGATCATCGCGACCACGGGCCGTTCGCCGAGCGAGCACTACGGCGACCTGGTGGCCCGGTTCGGCGACCCCGCCTACGCCCGCGTCGACGCCCCCGCGACCCGGGAGGAGAAGGCGGTGCTCGCCAGGCTCTCGGCCGAGCAGGTCACCGCCGGCAGCCTCGCCGGGGAGGAGATCACCCAGGTGCTCACCTCGGCCCCCGGCAACGGCGCCGCCCTCGGCGGGCTCAAGGTCTCCACCGAGAGCGCCTGGTTCGCCGCCCGCCCCTCGGGCACCGAGGACGTGTACAAGATCTACGCCGAGTCCTTCAAGGGCCCCGAGCACCTGGCGCGGGTGCAGCAGGAGGCGCGCGACCTGGTCTCGGCGTCCCTGGGCTGACGGCGACGGCGCGCGACCGGCGGGCACCTCCCGAAGTGGCCGCCCGCCGGGCGGCCGGGCTCTCGCGAACCGGCCTCGGGCGGAGCGGGAGCGACCTCAGGTGAACATGCGCCAGGCGGCGGGCACGACCGTCCAGCGGCGCCGGGCGATCCGGCCGGTCAGCTCGCCGTCGGCGTTCACCGGGACGGGGCCGCCCTCCACGGTCACCTCCCCGCCGCGAGTGGTGATCACGTCGCGCAGGCCGAGGTGGGTTCCCCTGCGCAGCCGGAGGGCGTAGACGAGCCTGTCCAGCGGACCGGTCATCAGCGAGACGACGACGTCGGCCATGCCGTCGTCGGGCCTGGCCCTGGGGGCCAGCGGGGTGCCGCCGCCGATCGTGACGCCGTTGCCGATCCCCACCATGAGCGCCGGGCGCCCGTCGCCGACGGAGCGGCCGTCCACGGTGACGCGCAGCCGCCAGCCGGGGCTGCGCACACCCGCGAGCAGCGCTCCCACCGCGTAGGCGAGCCGCCCGAGGACCGGCTTGAGCGGCGTGGCGCCCTCGGACGCCTCGGCACCGATGCCGAGGTGGACCATGTTGACGATGACCCCGCCCTCGTCGTCCACCAGGAGGTCGAGCGGCCGGGGCCGTCCGGCGAGCACGACGCGGGCCGCGACCGGCGGCTCCAGCGGGATGCCCAGGCCGCGGGCGAAGTCGTTGCCGGTGCCCAGCGGTACGAGCCCCACCGTGCGGGCGTCCAGCTCGCCGCGCCGGTGCAGGGTGGCGACCACCACGTGCAACGTGCCGTCGCCGCCCAGCACGACCACGTCCCTGCCGGGACAGGCGTCGAGCATCTCGTCCAGGTCCTTCTCCCCGGCGGGCGCCTCGATCACGTCGGCGCCACCGCCGCGCAGCGTC
The DNA here is from genome assembly GCF_051918855.1 of Streptosporangium sp. H16. Lineage (NCBI taxonomy): Bacteria > Bacillati > Actinomycetota > Actinomycetes > Streptosporangiales > Streptosporangiaceae > Streptosporangium > Streptosporangium sp. H16. The sequence continues at coordinate 52,857 of NZ_JBPXMD010000029.1, read as the reverse complement.
TCGAGGGCGGTGGCCCTGGCCTCGTCGTCGGCGCTCCCCGCGCTCTCGTTGTAGATCGCCAGCAACTCGGCCATGTCGTTCCTCCAGGTGGTCGTCCCTACGGTCCCTGCCCACCGGAATCACGATCACGCGGTTCCCTGTCCATCCGCCACCAGCGCAGCGACACCCAGAGCCCGGTTCCGATGCCGATCAGCGCGGCCAGGACGTACACCGCGCCGATCGTCGTGTCCGAGATGTAGCCGTTGCCGGCCACGAGGACGGCCATGAGCAGCGCGGCCAGCAGCCCCACGCCCGCTCCCCCTGCGAGACCGAGCAGGCCCACCTTCAGCGCGCGTGACAGGCCTCCCGCGCGGCGCGGCACCGGCGTCATGACGGTCATGAGGCGGCCCACGACGAGGGCCGGGTCGTCGTCGACCCCGCCGGCGACGAGCTGGACGGTCACCCCGCCCCGCTCGGGCTCGCTCAGGCAGATCCAGTGGCGTTCCTCGAGGAAGACGGTGGCGCCTCCCGCGCCGGGAACGGTCAGCCACAGGAACGGCGTGCCCTCGGGGAACGTCCTGACGCCGTGCCTGGCCGCCGGGGCGTGCACATCGAGCGCCGCGCCGAGGGCTCGCAGCGCCACCTCCTGGCCGGATCTCCCCACGGCAACCTCCCTTCCTCATCCCTACGCGCCTTCGTGGCGCACGACGCGGCGGTCGCCTCCCGGCGGGGACCGCTCGGCGGGTCGAGGGGCACTCGGAGGATCGGGACCGTACGGCGGGATCGCGGACGCCGTACGGCGGATCCTGAGGACCGGGGCCCGAGGGCCCCGGCGAGCGGTCGGGCGGGCCTCACACGGCGGACCTGCCGAGAGAACCGGCCCCGGCGAGGGACGGGGAACAGATCTCGTCCAGCACGTCGCGGAGCCGGCCCCGGGAGTCCTGGTCGGCGAGCCTGCCGGCGGCGTCGAACCGGTCCGGGGCCGGGGAGACGGCCAGTTCCGCGCCGCACACCACCGCCCCCGCCGCGCCGAGGGCCCTGCGCAGCTGGATCTGCGTCCACATCCCCTCGTGGGCGCGCGGGCAGGCGGTCACCACGCCCACCGGCTTGCCCACCAGGACCGCGCCGCCGCGCGCGGACGAGATCCAGTCGAGCGTGTGTCCCAGCTGTGCCGGGAGCGCGCTGTGCGCCGGCGCGGTGATCAGCACACCGTCCGCGGTGGAGAGGCGGTGCCACAGATCGGCGACCGGCCCCGGGAGCTCGCCGTCCTCGAAGGACGGCACCTGGTCCAGGCCCCGCCAGATCTCGAAGTCCACCGTCGCGGGCAGTTCCCGTGCCGCCGCCTCCAGGAGCCTCCAGACGTACGCCCCCGGGCGAAGGCTTCCCGCGATCCCAACGATCCTCATTCCCGGCCCCATCTCTGTCGCCATACCGCGACGTTACGAGTGAGGGAGGTCCCGCCTTCGGTCACGCGGTCGCGGCCGCCGGCGGGGGCGCTCCCCCGAACTCACCGACAAAAACCGCTACTCGACGCCACCGTGACGCGGAGAGAGTGGTCCGCTCGCGGTACCGGTCGAGCCGCCCCTTTCACGAACCCCGGAACGGCGATCACGCTTCCGCTGGCCGGCACCGCGACGGCGGTGCCGACGAACCTCACGCTCCATCACACTCGGGGGCCTGCCCTCAGCGAGGGGTGACGAACATGATCAAGCGTATCGTTCACGAAAAAAGCGGTTATTTCTCCGTCAAGCGCGGCGAGGACGCCGGCAGGGAGGCCTCGTCCCGCGTTATGGGGCCTGCGGCCAGGTGCGGGGAACCGCCCGGTCGGTGACCCGCTTGAGCTCGAAGAACGCCTCCTCGGTGGCGAGCACCTTGAACGCGTCCCAGAGCCGCCCGGCCCGCTCGCCGGTCGGGATCTCGCTGATGACCGGGCCGAACTGCCCGGCGTGCCCGTTCACCGAGATGGTGGGGACACCGATCAGCGACGGGTTCCGCTTCCCCGCGGGCACCAGGGCGTGCGAGGCGTGGATCGCCTCGTCCCAGGCGCCGTCGGTCCTCGCGGCGAGCAGCCCGGCGGGCAGCCCGGCGTCGGCGAGCGCGGCGGCGATCACCGGTTCCAGGGCCTCCATCACGGCCCGCCGGCCCGCGAGACCGCCGTCCGGCTTCGTGTCGCGGGACCGCTGGAACAGGCCGTCCTCGCCGTGGTAACGGGTGCCGAGCGTGGTGTAGAGGTCGCCGACGGCGGCGTCCCCGGCCGCCGCGCGCGCCGCCGCGAACACCCGCATGGTGCCCCGGCCGATCTCGACGATCTCGCGGTACTCCTCGGGCAGGTCCTGCTTCTCGTTGAGCACCGCCAGGCTCATCTCCCGCCAGTTGACCGTGATGGGACGCACCTCGCGCACTTCCAGGATCCAGCGGGAGGTGATCCAGGCCCAGGGGCAACCGGGATCGAACCAGAAGTCGACCAGATCCTCGCTCATGGGAGTCCTCTTTCCTCGGGGGTCCCCCCAGGATGCGACCTCAACCACGCTCAAGGTCAAGCCCGGGCGGCCACCCGGCCGGGGCACGGTTCCCCCGCCGGTTCAGGAGGCGATGTAGACCCAGGCGCGCACGCCGGAGGCGAGCGTCACCGACACCCGGCTGTAGTCGGCCACCTCGTAGCCGTCGGCGGCGGCCAGCTCCGCGCCGGTGATCTCGAACACCGTTCCCTCGACCCCGTCCGAGGGATCACCGGTGGCCCGCACGATCGGATGGCGATCGGCGCCGCTGACCGCGACGACGTCCGGATCGGTTATCGCCACCGTCGACAGCGTGTGGCCGGGCAGCAGATCCGGCCTGCCGTCCAGTTCCCGGCCGAAGGTGGACAGCTGCACGTCGCGCTGCCGCAGGGTCCCGTAGGAGAACAGGTACGTGCGCCCCTGTGCGACCTGGCCGTCCTCGGACAACGAACACCCCTCCCGCGCGGACGTGGACTCCCTCACCGAAGTCTAGAACGCGCCGGTTCCCGGCCCCCCGGCGGGGAGACCGCCCTGGCGGCCGGTCCGAGGCACAGGCCCTTCGGTGAGCTCCCGCCCGTCCTCACACGTGCCGGCCCTGCGCGGCGGACGGCAGGCGAACGCCGGGTGAGCGGATCCCGCGTTTTACGGGCGTCGTGGCGGGCCCCTTTTCAACCGCCACGACGCCCGCCCCCTCCCCCCCTCCCCCTTCCGGCCCGGGTGCGGCGAGCCACCGGAGGGACGCCTTCACGACCTATCCGGCCGCCCCCGCCGCGGTGAGGCGCAGGCGGCGAGGTCCCTCGTCGAGGGGTTCCGGCAACCTCAGCGCCCCGGCGCCGGGAGTGATCGCGCCGAGGAGGCGGGGGCCGGACGCGCCCGTGCAGCCGGGGACCGTCGCGGGCAGCCCGTGCGCCGCCAGCCAGCCGAGGAGCGAGAAGGCGATCGCCTCCTTGGCGCCGGCGGGGACGCCGAGCTCGTCGCTCGGCACGATGCGCGCACCCCCGGACCGCGCGGCCAGCATCGCCATCAGCACCGGATTGCGCACCCCTCCCCCGGAGACGACCACCGTCTCGAGGCGGTGGCGCCGGATCTCCGCCGCGGCGGTCTCCGCGGTGAGCGCGGCCAGCGTTGCCAGCAGGTCGGGCAGGTCCGGCCCGTACGGCGACGTCTTGCCGTCCAGGTAGCCGGGGTTGAACAGCTCCTTGCCGGTGCTCTTCGGCGGCGGGGCCCGGTAGTACGGCTCGGCCAGCAGGTCCGCCAGCAACCCCTCGTGCACCTGCCCCGAGGCGGCGAGGCGGCCGTCCTCGTCGTAGGACGCGCCCGTGGCGGCCGACACCGCCGCGTCCATCAGCGCCGACGCCGGGCCGGTGTCGTAGGCCGTCCTGGTGTCCCGCACGGTCAGGTTCGCGATCCCGCCGAGGTTGAGCGCGCCGCTCGGCCCCGGCAGCCCGTCCAGGAGCAGCAGGTCGAAATAGGAGACCAGCGGCGCGCCCTGCCCTCCGGCGGCCACGTCCCTGGCCCGCAGGTCGGAGACCACCGGCACGCCGGTCCGCTCGGCGATCCAGGCGGGCTGGCCCAGCTGCAGCGTGCCGCGCACCCGGCCGTCCTCCACCCAGTGGAACATCGTCTGCCCGTGCGAGCAGATGAGATCCACCGGCCCGCACGCCTCGGCGGCGTCGGCGAAGGCCTGGCCGATCAGGGTGTCGAGCCGGCACACCTCGGCCATGTCGGCCGGATTGGGCGGCAGCGCGCCGGCGATGCGCTCGCGCAGCCGTCCCTCGTACGGCCGCGTGCCGGTGTGCTCGACGGCACCGGTGAGCACGTCGCCGTCCGGGGACCAGTCCACGATCGCGCTGTCGATCCCGTCGTGGGACGTTCCCGACATCAACCCCAGCACGCGCATGCCTTCACCCCCTCACGATCCCCCGGATCCCGCCGGGCCGTCACCGCGCGCGGCGGCCGATGCTGGGCGGGCTCAGGCGGCCGGCCCGGTCGACGGCCACCACGTGGTAGTACGCACCCCCGGCACCCCCGGCACCCGCAGTGCCCGCAGTGCCCGCAGTGCCCCCGGTGCCCGCCGGGTCCGTCCAGCGCAGGTCGCGGGCGGCGGGGAGGACCGCGATCAGGTTCCGGGCGTCGGCGAGGTCCCCCGGCCCGGCCGGCCGGTCGAGCCGGAAGACCGCGTACTGGAACGGGACGTGCCGGCCGGTGGCCAGGATCCGCAGCTCGACGCCACCGGGCACCCGGCGCGCCAGGGGGACGAGCGGGCGGCCCGGGGCCCGGCCCGAGGCGAGCCTGGGCAGCAGCGGGGACAGGGCGGGGCGGGTGTAGTGGCCGGTCACCACGGCGCTGATCGAGCCGATCCGGTCGTCGCGGACGTCACCGGAGTTGTACCAGATGTCGCCGCCGACCTCGGGGTGGCCCTCGTTGAGGGTGAGGTGCCTGCTGAGCTCGTCGGGCCGCGACCACTCGGCGGGCTGGCCCGCCGCCCCGGCCTTGTAGGCCGCCTGGCCGATCCACAGCTGGGTGCCCGTGCCCGCCGCCACGTCGGACCACCAGGGGACCAGCTTGGCGTAGTCGGCGTTGGACTGGCCGATGTACCAGTACAGCTGCGGCGCGATGTAGTCGAGCCACCCCTTCTTGACCCAGCCGCGCGTGTCGGCGTGCAGGTTGTCGTAGGACTGGCCGCCGCTGGTCTCCGACCCCAGGGGGTCGGTGGCCCGGTTGCGCCAGATGCCCGAAGGGCTGATGCCCCAGGCGACCTCGGGCTTGACCCGCCGCACCCGCCGCTGCATCTCCCGTACGAGGAGGTCGACGTTCTCGCGCCGCCAGGCCGCGAGGTCGGGGAAGCCGGCACCGTACCGGGCGTAGGCCTCGGCGTCGTCGAAGGCGGTGGTGTTGACCGGGTAGAAGTAGTCGTCGAAGTGCAGGCCGTCGATGTCGTACCTGGTGACCGCGTCCATCATGGCGTCCTGCACGAACGCGCGGACCTCGGGCATGCCGGGGTTGTAGTAGAGCTTGCCTCCGTAGGGGACGATCCAGTCGGGGTGCCTGCGGCCGGGGTGGTCGGGGTGCAGCAGGGCCGGGTCGGCCTGCATCGACACCCGGTAGGGGTTGAACCACGCGTGGAAGGCGAGGCCCCGCCGGTGCGTCTCCGCCACCAGGAAGGCCAGCGGGTCGTAGCCGGGGTCACGTCCCTGCACGCCGGTCAGATACTGCGACCAGGGCTCGTACCGGGAGGGCCAGAAGGCGTCGGCGGTCGGCCGGATCTGCACGAACACCGCGTTGAGCCCTCGGGCCCGCGCCAGGTCGAGCCAGCCGAGATACTCGGCCCGCTGCTGCCCGGCGCTCAGCCCGGTCCTCGACGGCCAGTTGATGTTGGCGACCGAGGCGATCCACATGCCGCGCATCTGGCGCAGCGGCACCCGCCCGGCGCCGGTCCCGTACGAGATCCCGGAGGAGGCGGAGGCGGAGGCCGGGGCCCGGCCGGACAGGGGCACGGCGGTCGCCGCGACGGCGAGGGCGAGGCCGCGCAGGACGGCTCGCCGGCTGGATGAGCTCATGCGGACTCCAGGGGTGTTCGGCCCCAGGCGGCGGGCCGGGGACCGCGGTCCGGACGCCGCCGGGCCGACGCGAGGGCGGGCACCGGGGCGGGCACGAAGGCGAACATGAGGACGGGCAGGACGGACGCGAGGCGGGAACGACGGCGGACGTACGGACGGACATGCGGACGAACGCGGAAATGATCGCGAGACCGGCACGGGATCACAAGGTCACAAGGGCACGGGTTCTCGATCGCGAGAATGACAGAAAGCTACTTCGAAGGCAATGATAATGAAGAAAATTGTCATTGATGTGTAATCTGCCTTGAGACACCTCCTCCCGCCGACCTGTCAGAAGACGCCTGCCTCGATCGAGAAGGTGACCGCATGCCCCATCGCAGCCCCGACCTGGCCCGGCTGGCCATGACCGTCCTCCAGCCGGGTTTCGACGGCACCGAGCCGCCCGGATGGCTGCTCCGCGCGCTCGGCGACGAGGGCCTCGGCGGGACCGTGCTGTTCGCCCGCAACCTCGACGGCCTCGGCCACACCGCGGATCTGGTCGCCCGGCTGCGCGCGGAGAACCCCGCCGCGGTGATCGCGGTGGACGAGGAGGGCGGATCCGTCACCCGCCTGCAGGCCGCGCGGGGCAGCTCGTGGCCGGGCAACCGGGCGCTGGGCGTGGCCGACGACGTCGAGGCGACCCGGCTGGTCGCCCAGGAGATCGGCCGCCTCCTGGCCTCGGCCGACATCACCCTCGACTACGCCCCGGTGGCGGACGTCAACGCCAACCCGGTCAACCCGGTGATCGGCGTCCGCTCCTTCGGCGCCGATCCCGAGCTGGTCTCCCGGCACACCGCCGCCTGGATCTCCGGGCTCCAGGGGGCCGGGGTGGCCGCCTGCGCCAAGCACTTCCCCGGCCACGGCGACACCCACACCGACTCCCACCATGCCCTGCCGACCCTGCACGCCTCCCCGCGGCTCCTCGCCGAGCGTGACCTGCCGCCCTTCCGCACGGCGGTGGCCGCCGGGGTACGGGCCGTCATGTGCGGACACCTGCTGATCCCGGCCCTCGACCCGGAGAACCCCGCCACGCTGAGCCGACGGATCACTACCGGGCTGCTCCGCGAGGAGATGGGGTTCACCGGGATGATCGTCACCGACGCCATCGAGATGCGCGCCGTCGCGGCCCTCCACCCGCCGGGGGAGATCGCGGTCCGCGCCCTGGCGGCCGGGGCCGACGCGATCTGCGCGGGCATCTCCTCCCCCGGGGGCGAGAACGTCCACGAGCTGCGCGACGCCATCGTGGCCGCCGTGCGGGAGGGCAGGCTGGCCGAGGACCGGCTGGCCGAGGCCGCCTCCCGCGTGCTCGCCCTGTCCGGCTGGTACGCCGCGAGCGCCGCCGCGGAGGCGCGGGCGGCGGGGATCGCCGCCCGGGGCCCGGGGGACGAGGGCGAGGAGCTCGGCCTGCGCACCGCGCGGGCGGCCATCCGCGTGACCGCCACGGACGCCCCGGCCGTGCTCTCCGGGCCGCCGCTGGTCGTCGACATCGCCCCCCGGCTGAGCGAGGCGGTCGAGCCGGGCATGCTCACCGGTCTCATCGGCGCCCTCACCGAGGTGCTGCCGGGCACCGTCGGCCACGTCGTCACCGTGGAGGCGCCCGAGCTGCCCGACCTGAGCGACGGGAGCCGGCCGCTGGTGATGGTGGTGCACGACGCCAGGCGCCATCCGTGGGTCGGCGAGCTGCTGGCGCGGGCCGTCGCGCTGCGCCCCGACACCGTGGTGGTCGAGACCGGGATGCCCGGCGAACCCTCGGGGGCCGTGTACGTGACCACGAACGGCATCTCCCGGGCTTCGGCCCGCGCCGTGGCCCGCTGGTTGACCGGCGACCAATAGGCTGCTTTATGACATGAAAGGCGCTTAATGAACGTCCTCGACGGCCCCACCCCCGTGAACCTGGTGGCCACGGTGAGGGCCGTCCTCCCCTCCCTCACCCCCGCGGCCCAGTCCATCGCCCGTCTCATCCTCGACGACCCCGCGGTGGTGGCCCGCAGCACCATCACCGAGTTCAGCGCGGCCTCCGGTACCAGCGAGGCCACGATCGTGCGCACCGCCAGGGCCCTGGGCTTCGCCGGATACTCCCAGCTGCGCTTCGCCCTGGCCGCGGCGGTGGCCAGGAACGAGCCGGAACGGCTGGTCCCCGGCGACCTCGGCCCCGACGACCCGCTGACCGACGTGATCGCGAAGGTGGCCAGGGCCGAGTCGGAGGCGCTGGCCGACACCGCGGCGCAGCTCAACCCCGAGCGGCTGGGCATGGTGGTGGAGGCGGTGGCCGGGGCGCGCAAGGTCGACGTCTACGGGGTCGGCGCCTCCGGGCTGGTGGCGGCCGACATGGTGCAGAAGCTGATGCGGATCGGCCTGCCCGGTCACGCCTACACCGACGCGCACCTCGCGCTGACCAGCGCGGCGCTGGTACGCGACGACGACGTCGCGGTGGCGGTGAGCTGCACCGGCGAGACCCCTGACGTGCTGGCGCCGATGCGCGTCGCGCGGCGGGCGGGCGCGACCACGGTGGCCATCACCAACAACCCCCGCTCCTCCCTGGCCGGGCTCGCCGACCACGTCCTGGTCTCGGCGGGCAGGGAGACCGCCTTCCGCCCGGGGGCGCTGGCCAGCCGGATCAGCCAGCTCCTGATCGTCGACTGCATCTTCGTCGGCGTCGCCCAGCGCACCTTCGAGACCTCGGACGCGGCGCTGCGGGCCACCAGGGACGCCATAGACGGCTTCAGGACCGACTACCGCCGCCGGAGCAGGCCCTCCTAGCAGTGCTTTGTCAGGTGTCAGCCTGTTGTCGACCGGTCGAGATAGCCGGGTGATGGTTCGATGCGGACGTGCCCCCGAACAGCTTGCTCGTATCCGGCGGCAGCTGGAGACGTTCGCCGCTGAGGCGTTCACCCCGCTGATCCGCTCGGATCGGCGGGCCGAGGCAGCCACCTGTCTCCTCCTCCTCTGCGGCAGGTATGGCGAGGTCTTCGCCTTACAGCTGCCACGGGGTCCGGAAGATCCCGTCCGGGTCGTAGCGGTGCCAGAGCCGGCGGACCCGGTCGCCGGTCGCGCCCGGGTAGATCCGCTCGAAGGCGCTCTTGTCCGGGCGGCCCTCGAAGTTGACGTACGTCCCGTCGACCCGTTCGGCCAGGGGCTGCCAGGCGGCGTCCAGTGCCGCGCCGCGTCCCGGAGGAAACACCGTGGCGACCACCAGCGTGCCGTGGCGCCGGTGCGCGTAAGCGGTCGCGTCCGGCGGCACGTCGTTGACCGCCCCGCCCACGGACCGCATCTGGATCATCGGCCGGTGCGGGCCGCGCATGACGGCCGCGATCGTCGCGGCGTCCTGGTCGGTCATGGCCGTCAGCAGCCCGTTGGTGGTCGTGGTGGGCTGCTGGCCGACGTTGGCGTGCAGGTGCGCCGTCGGCACCAGGGCAGAATACGGGACGATTTGCGCATGCTGGTCAAGCGTGGCGCCGATGCGGAGCAGCGGCTCGACCGCCCTCCGCAGCCGTCGCTCGCTCCCGTCGGCGACCACGGCGGTGATGGACGCGACCAGAGAGCGGTCGTCCGGCAGCAGGTTGACGAGGGTGGACAACTCGCGCGGCGCTTCGGCCAGGTAGTCGGCCCAGTGCCGCAGGACGCGGCCGTCCCGGTCGAGCCGCACGGTGATCTGCGCGTACCCGACGTCGCGCAGTTCGGTCGCCTCGATCTCGAAGGCGGTCACGATGCCGACCCCGGCGCCCGCGCCGCGTACGGCCCACAGCAGGTCCGGGTCGTGTTCGGCGTCGGCGCGCACGACGGTGCCGTCGGCCAGGACGACCTCCGCCGCGCGAAGGTGGTCGATGGTCAGCCCGTATTGGCGAACCAGCCAGCCGATGCCGCCGCCGGTGGTCAGGCCGCCGACGCCGACGTTTCCGTAGTCGCCGGAGCTGATCGCCAGCCCGTACGGCGCGAGCTCCTCGGCGACCTGCGCCCAGCGGGCCCCCGCCTGGACCCGGACGAGCCGCGCCGCCCGGTCGAGCACCTCGACGCGGTTCAGCGCGGACAGGTCGACGACCACGCCGCCGTCGTTGGAGGAACGCCCGGACAGGCCGTGCCCGCCGCTTCGCACGGACAGCGGCAGGCCCTGCTCGCGGGCGAACGCCAGCGCGGCGACCACCTCCGAGGTGTTCTCGGGAAGCAGCACGCCGGCCGGGTTGGCCACGGTCGTGTATGTGGAGCGCAGCAGCGGGTACCGCCGGTCTCCGGGGACGACGAGCTTGCCCTCGAGGGCGGCCGGGAGCGGAGACAGTTCGGCGGTCATCGCTGCCCCCGAATCTGGTCGACGCCCTTACGGACGGCCGGGACGACCTCGGCGGCGAACACGTCGAGCTGCGCCCGCGTTTCGGCCACCGGCCAGAAGATGAACGTGTCGAAGCCCAGCTCGACCGCCCATTCGGTGAGCGTGTCCGTCCACAGGCGCACATCCCCCACCAGTCCGGGCCCGCTACGGAGGCCGCCGATCGTGCCGATCACGTTGTAGATCCTCCGGATGTCGGCGGGGTCGCGCCCCGCGATGAGAGCCGCCTCGTCGACGATCTTCTGCTTGGCGGGCACCTGGGCCGGCGTGACGTAGATGTTGAGTGGGGAGATCCAGCCGTCACCGGCGCGGCCGGTCACGCCGAGCATCTTGGGCCCCTGGCTGCCGAGCCACAGCGGAATGGGGAGGGTCGGCACCGGGCCCGCCTCGTACCCCTCGATCGCATGCTGGTCGCTGAGCAGCCGCACGCCGCCGCCGCCCAGCGCGGCCCGCATCACGTGCAGGGACTCCTCGGTGTAGGCGACCATCTCGCCACCGGCGCGGCGCCGACCGCCCATGCCGGCGATGGCGTCGGCGAACGCCCCGCCACCGACGCCGAGGATGGTCCGTCCCCCGGCCAGCACCGCGAGCGAGGCGGCCGCCTTGGCCAGCATGGCCGGTGGGCGCAACTGCAGATCCGCGACATCGGTGAGGAACGAGATGCGCTTCGTCCGCGTGGCCATATGGGTGATCAGGGTCCAGGTGTCCAGGTGCCCGGGTTGGTAGGCGTGATCCTGGACGGCCAGGTAGTCCAGCCCCTTCTCGTCGGCGGCCTTGGCCAACCGCCTGGTCTCGTCAAGCCGGTCGGCTTCTGGATCGAGGCTGAGTCCGAAGGTTAAGGCGTGTCCGTAATCAGTCATGGCTTCATACTCCACATGCCCGCGCCGTTAGACAAAAGCAAGGTTAGTCACTAATTTTTAGTAAGTGAACGCCAAGACGCCGCAGAGTGCACACCCCGTCCGCCCGGCCATCCACGAACCGAGCTGCCGCAGCTTTCAGGGCATCGTCGAGCTCGTCGGCCGCCGGTGGACCAGCGCGATCCTGCTCGCCGGCCTGCGCGGCGCCCGCCGATTCGGCGAGTACCGCCTGTCTGTGCCGGGGATCTCCGATCGGCTGCTCACGCAGCGGTTGAAGGAGCTGGAGTACGAGGGCCTGATCTCCCGCACCGTGATCCCCACCACGCCGGTACAGATCCGCTACGCGCTTTCCCCCGACGGCGAGGATCTGATGAGGATTCTGCAGCCGCTGGTGGATTGGGGCCACCGGCGCGTCGGGGCGGATGCGGATCGATCCGCCGACGCCGTATGAAGCGACGCCCGGCTGCCGCACAAGCCCGGGAATCGAGCCTCGCGCACCTGTGACAAGGGAGAGCCGATGCCCGGACCAGGTGCCTGCGCCGTCCATGCGGAAGAACGCCTTGAGGTCACCCCGGTGTCGAGGACGGCGATGTTGACCGGAACCGACAGCTCGGCTGCCCTCGCGACCCCGGCGGACAACACCCGCTCGGCTTCACTCAACGAGAGATTTGGCATGTCCGTAATTCACGGCATCGCGATCGAGCGCGGAAGGGATGAGTTCGTCCCTCGGAGCGCCCGCACCCTGGGCACGCCGGGGTGGTGGCCGGGCACCATCAGGGCCCGGGCCACAGCGCGTGCGCGCGGGCTCAGGACAGGCGCAGAGCCTCGGCGGCGACGGCGTGGCGCAGGTCGCGGATGCCCGCGCGGCCGCGCAGGGGGTGGACGTTGTTGGTCAGCAGGACGACGGTGAGGGCGCGCCCGGGATCGACGACGAGCGAGGTGCCGGTGAAGCCGGAGTGCCCGTAGGCGTCGGCCAGCGGGCCGACGATCGCGGGGTCGCCGATCCGCACGCCCAGGCCGTGGCGGAAGTCCGCGCCCCGCACGCCGTGGTTGCGGGTGATCTCGGCGACCGCGCCGGGACCCAGCACCGGCGCTCCCCCGGTGCGCAGCGCCTCGGCGAAGCGTACGAGGTCGTCGGCGGTGGAGAAGATCCCGGCGTGCCCGGCGACCCCGCCCAGGCCGTGCGCGGTCTCGTCGTGGACCTCGCCGCGCACGCATCCGGGACCCGGGCGCTCGGGCTTGTGCTCGGTGGCGACGATCCGGGGCAGCAGGGACGCGGCGGGGCGGTAGCCGGTGTCGGGCAGGCCCAGCGGATCGATGACCCGGACGCGGGCGAGCTCGTCCAGGGAGGCCCCGCCGGCGATCTCCGCCACCCGGCCCGCCGTGATCAGCCCGACGTCGGAGTACAGGTAGCGCTCGCCCGCGGGACCGATCGGCGCTGTCGAGAGGATCCGCTCCATGCGCGTGGCGTGGATCTCCGGGCCGTCGCCGGGGATCTCCTCGTGGGCCCTGCGTCCCGGCGGCAGTCCCGCGGTGTGGGTGAGCAGGTGCCTCAGGGTGACCTCGGGGGCGCCGCCGTAGCGGCCGGGCAGCCAGGCCGCGACGGGCTCGTCCAGGCCGAGAAGGCCGTCCTCGGCCAGCGACAGGATGACGGCCGTGGTGAAGAGCTTGGTGATCGAGGCGAGGTCGAAGATCGAGTCACGGAGGGCGCGCGGCCGGTCCGCGGCGAGTTCCTCGGAGGCCGACGCGTAGCGCACGGCCTCCCCGGCCGCGGCGGCTGCCACCGTGACCCCGCCCACGGCGATCGCGGCCACCGCCGCCGAGCAGACGCGCGGCACCGCCGCCCCGAGGATCCCGGCGAGCCGGGCGCCTTCCGTGAAATCGGTCATCGCTCCCGCTCCATCCCCCGGTCCCGGCTCGGATTCCCGCCCCGATACCGGTTCCGCGGCCCTGATCCCGATCCCGATCCCGCTCCTGGTCTCGGCCCCGGGTTCCGCGGCCGGCGCCGGTTCCCTTCCGCGGGAGGTTCAGGCGCCCCTGGCCTGTCCCGCCGCCTCCAGCGCCGCCTCCAACTGGTCGCCGTGCCGCTCCAGCAGGATCCGGGCGCCGGCGGCGTCGAGGCCGTGCTCGATCATCAGCACCGCGACCTTCACGTGCCATCCGGCGGCCTCCAGCGCGGAGCGGGCGGCGGAGAGGGCCGTCCCGGTGATGTCGCTGACCATCCTGGCGGCCCGGTCGGCCAGCTTGGAGTTCATCGCCGACACCTCGATCATGGTGTTGCCGTAGGTACGGCCCAGCTTGACCATCGCGATCGTGGAGATCATGTTGAGGACCAGCTTCTGCGCGGTCCCCGCCTTGAGCCTGGTGGAGCCGGTCACCACCTCCGGGCCGACGATCACCTCGATGGGGTGCAGCGCGGCCGCCGACAGCGGGGTCGCGGCGTTGCACGACAGTCCCACGGTCAGGGCGCCACGGCGGTTCGCCTCGGCGAGCGCGCCGAGCACGAAGGGCGCGCGACCGCTGGCGGAGACGCCCACCACCGCGTCGAGCGCGCCCACCCCCCGTTCCCGGAGGGCCGCCGCTCCCCCGGCGTGGTCGTCCTCCGCGCCCTCGACCGAACGGGTCAGCGCGGGAGTGCCGCCCGCGATGACGCCCTGGACGAGCTCGGGATCGGTGCCGAAGGTCGGCGGGCATTCGGAGGCGTCCAGCACGGCCAGCCGGCCCGACGTCCCCGCGCCCACGTAGAACAGGCGGCCTCCGGCCTTCATCCGGGCCACGATCGCGTCCACCGCCGCCGAGATCTCCGGGATCGCCTCGGCCACCGCCGCGGGCACCGCGGTGTCCGCCGCGTTCATCAGCCGGGCCACCTGGTCGGTGGGAAGCCGGTCGATCCGGCTGTAGCGCGGATCGCTCTGCTCGGTGGACAGCGTGGACAGTGTGGCTAGTTGATCACTCATGACGTCCCATGTCGTTAGTTTTCCTGATCTCACTACCGCTGAGTAGATGATCTTCTGACAGTGAGGCCGTTACAGGCACATACCCGGTGGGAGCCCGCCCATCGGCCCGCCCCGCGGGCGGGGGCCGTCACGGCAGGCCACGGCGGTAGAGCCAGAAGACCCGCTCGGCGCGCGCGCCGACCGCCCTGGCGTAGAAGCGCAGCGGACCCACCCAGCCGATCTGGGTGCTCGACATGCCGGCGGCCCGCTGCTCGGCGAGGCAGCGGCGTACGAGCACGCGGCCTACTCCCAGGCCCCGCGCGGCCGGCGCGGTGCCCATCGGGCCGAACCAGGAGGGCCGCGAACCCCAGGCGGCGAAACCGAGGATCTCGCCCTCCCTGACGGCGTAGTGGCAGCCGGTGGCCTGCTCCGCCTCCCAGGCCCACCTGGCGTTCCACTGCTCCTCGACGAAGGCCGACACGGCGGCGCGCTCCCCGGGGGCGGCGGCGCGCACGGTGACCCCCAAGGCCGCCAGCCGCGCGAGGTCGGCCTCGACGGACAGGTCTCCGGTGAGGTCGGCGGTCATGTTCCAGGCGACCCGGTAGCGCTCGTAGCCGAGGCTCTCGGCCAGGCAGGCGGCCTCGGTGTAGCGCACGTCGATGCCGGGCCAGGCGTAGCAGGGCGGGTTGCCGGCCAGGCGGACCTCGGTCGCCCCCCGGTCGCGCAGCCAGTCCTCGGCCGCGGTTACCAGTGCCCGGCCGAGGCCCCTCCCCCGGGCCTCGGGACGCACCGCGAGCAGGTCGATGTGGCCCGCGCGCGGGTCGCGCGCCGACATGGAGGCGAACGCCACACCGTCGAGGCCGCCTGTCACCAGTGCCGTCCAGGACCGGTGCGCGGGCGGCGTGGCGAGCCTGGCGACCAGGCTCGCGGCCTCCCCCGCGTCATGGGTGAGCGCGGCCCCGGCGATTCCCGCGAGCGCCGCCGAGTCGGCGGCGACGGCCTCGCGGGTCCCGGACGCCGCGCCCGCGCTCCACGGCCCCGCCCCGGGACCGTCTCCCAGCGGGTTCACGGGTGGCCGACCGGCATGGCGACGACGTTGCGGGGAGCGGGATGGAAGCAGGCGTGCTCCTGGGGCGTGCCGCCGCCGTGGCCGAGCAGCGGATGCTCCGACTCGCATCGGCCGGTACGGAACGGGCAGCGCCGGGCGAACAGGCAGCCCGCGTCGAGACGGCTCTCGTCGAGCGCCCCGGTCGGCGTCACCGGCTCCTCACCGGGCCGCTCCAGGCCGTGCAGTACGGGGATCGCCGACAGCAGCGACTGGGTGTACGGGTGCACGGGGCCGGAGATGATCGTCTCGACGTGGCCGCGCTCGACGACCTCGCCCCGGTAGATGACGTACAGCTCGCCGTCGTCGCCGATGTAGCGCGCGGTCGCCACGTCGTGGGTGATGAACAGCACGCTCACCCCGAGGCGCTCGCGGAGGTCCTTGAGCAGGGCGAGGATGCCCAGCCGCAGCGATACGTCGATCATGGAGACGGCCTCGTCGGCGACGAGCATCTCGGGGTCGACGGTGAGGGCGCGGGCGATGACGACCCGCTGGCGCATGCCGCCGGAGAGCTGGTGGGGATAGCGCGACAGCACGTAGCCGGGGTCGAGGCCGACCAGTTCCAGCAGCTCCTGCGCGCGCTCGTCCACCCACGCCCGCGAGCGGCCGGTCTGCGCGGCCCGCAGCGACAGCGGCGCGTCCAGCGTCTGGTGCACCGTGCGGGTCGGGTTGAGCGCCGAGTACGGGTCCTGGTGGATGAGCTGGATACGGCGGAAGTAGGGCTCACGCTGCTTCGGGCGCAGTGACGACATGGGCGTGCCGTCGATGGTGATCTCTCCGGAGTCGTGTTTCTCCAGCCCGGCGATGATCCGCCCGAGCGTCGTCTTGCCGCAGCCCGACTCCCCGATGAACGACGCCGCCCCGCCCTTCGGAATGGCGAAGTCGACGCCGCGCAGCGCCTTCACCTCGCGTCCGGCGAGGAGGCTGCCCCGCTGTTTGAAGGTCTTCGTGATTCCCCGACCAGTGATCACGTTTTCTCCCTCGGTCCGTGTGTCCGGGCGACCCGTCCGGCTCCCCGCGCGACCGCGTCCCGGTCCTCGTACGCGGTCCCGTTCGCGGTCGCGGCCCCGTTCGCGCCACGCGCGGCGTTCCCGGCTCCGGCCCCGCTCCCGTTTCCGTTCGCGTTCCCGTTGCCGTTCGGGGTCCCGTTCCCCTTCCCGGTACGCGCGGCGTTCGCGTCCTCGTCCGCGTGGCGGGCGGCGACGGCGTGGCAGGCCACGATCCACTCACCGCGCGAGACGGCGGGCGGCTCCTCGGTCTCGCAGATGTCCATGCGCAGCTCGCAACGCTCCCTGAAGACGCATCCCCGCGACGGAACGGTCCCAAGCGTCGGCGGGCGGCCGGGCAGCGCCCTGGCCTCCCCGATGTCGCCGATCAGGCGCGGGATGGCCCGGATCAGGCCCTGGGTGTAGGGGTGGCGGGGGCCGCCGAGCACCTCGGTGGTCGGCCCCTGCTCCACCACGCGCCCGCCGTACATGACGGCCAGCCGGTCGGCGACCTCGGCCACCACGCCGAGGTCGTGGGTGATGACGAGCGTGGTGAGCCCGCGCTCCTCGTGGACCTCCCTGACGATCCGCAGGATCGTGGCCTGAGTGATCATGTCGAGGGCGGTCGTGGGCTCGTCCAGGATGACGAGGTGGGCGTTGAGCACCAGCGCGAGCATGATGCCGACCCGCTGGCGCATCCCGCCGGACAGCTCGTGCTGGTGGGAGTCGAGCACGCGCGCGCCGTCCATGCCCATCCTGCCGAGCAGGTCCTTCGCGTCCCTGACCAGCCCCCGCAGGTCCTGGATGTCGTGCGAGCGGCCCAGGTCGAGGAGCTGCTTGCCGACCGTCTTGAGCGGGTTGAGGGAGTTCTGGGCGGCCTGGAAGACGTACCCGATGTGCCGTCCCCGCGCCCGGCGCAGATCGTCGCCCCGCAACCCGACGACATCGCCGAGCCCGTCGATCTCCACGCTGCCCGAGCGGATCCTGCCGGGGGGCTGGACCGCGTTGAGCAGCGACAGCGCCAGGGTGGACTTGCCGGAGCCCGACTCGCCGACCACCCCGGTGATCGTCCCGGGCACCAGCTCGAGATCGATTCCCGACACCGCGGGCAGCTCCCCCGCCGAGGTCCGGTAGACGACGGACAGGCCGTTGACGCGCACTCCCGGCGGGCCGCTCCTTCCGGCCTCGCGGAGGCCCGCAGTGCCTGCTGTGCCTGCTGTGCCCGCTGTGCCTTCGGTGCTCTCGATGTCCCCGATGCCCTCCGTGCGCCTGGTGCCCCAGGCTCCCCAGGCGCGCCGGGGCCGCACGGCGGCGGACCGCCGCTCGCCCGGTGTCACGGACACCTTCTCCGAACGTGTGAACATTTGTTCAGTCCTCCCGCAGCCGGGGGTTGAAGATCTCGTCCATGGCGTCGACGACGAGGACGATGCCCAGGGTGAGCAGCAGGATCGCCAGCAGCGGCGCCAGCATGTACGGCAGCGCGGTGGTCGTCGTCAGCGCGCCGCCGCCGAACACGGCGAGGTTGAGCATGACGCCCCAGTTGTTGGCGTCGAACGGCAGGACGCCCAGGAAGAACAGGCCCACCTGTGCGTACACCGCGCCGGTCACCGCGATGAGCATGTTCATCGCGATGAAGGGGGCCATGCTGGGCAGCAGTTCCCTGCCGATGATGTGCCGGCCGGACAGGCCGAGCCCCCTGGCCGCCTCGATGAAGCCGCGCTCGCGCAGCGAGAGGGTCTGCGACCGTACGGCGCGCGCCACGCCGCCCCAGCCGAGGAGGCCGAGCACCAGGCCCATCTCGATCGCGCTGGTGAACTTCCACACGGTCGACAGGACCAGTAGCAGCGGGAGGGCGGGGATGGTCAGCTTCATGTCGGTGATCCGCATGAGCACGCTGTCCCAGCGCCCGCGCCGGAACCCCGCGAACAGCCCGACGGCGGTGCCGAGGGCGACCGTGATGACGGCGGTGACCAGGGCGGTCATCAGGACGTACCGGGAGCCGGTGACCACCAGGGCGAGCACGTCGGTGCCCTCGAAGTCGGTGCCGAAGGGGTGCGCCAGGCTCGGCGCGGCGTAGAGCGCGTTGTCGTCGCGCGGCAGCCGCGCGGGGTAGAGCAGCGGCCCGAAGATCCCCATGAACGCGAACACGCCCAGGATGGCCACGCCCACGATCCGGCTGGGCTTGCGCCGCAGGACCCGCCAGACGCCGCGCCAGAAGTTGCGCCGCTGCGCCGCGCGGGTGCCGGAGACACCCGGGACGCCCGGGTTACCGGGAGCGCCGGGAGCGCCGGGAGCGCTGCCGGTGGTGATGACCGGCGCCGTCATGCGACCACCTCCGCCACCGGTGTGACCTGCGGGCCGCCTCCTGCGGCTCCCCTGATTCGCCCGGTCATGACGCCTCCTGTCCCGAACGGACCCGTGGGTCGATAGCGGTGTAGAGCATGTCGGCCACGATGTTGGCGATGACGATCGCCACGGTGATCAGCAAAAAGGCCCCGCCCATCAGCGCGTAGTCGCGGTCGGTGATGCTGTTGAGCAGCAGCAGGCCCAGCCCCGGGTAGGTGAAGATCCGCTCGATGAAGATCGCTCCGCCGAACAGCAGGCCCAGCGAGAGCGCCAGGATGGTGAACAGCGGCAGGATGGCGTTGCGCGCCACGTAGCGGAAGATGATCCCGCGCTTCATGCCGCGCAGCTCGGCGGCGAGGATGAAGTCGTCGCCCAGCACGGTGACCACGCTCGACTTCATCGCCAGGATCCAGCCCCCGTACCCGGCCAGCGCGTAGGTCAGGACCGGCAGCGTGGCGTACTGGACCAGCGAGCCGATGTAGGCGGCGTTGAGGCCGGGTTCGAGCGTGACGTCCGCGGTGCCGCTGGAGGGGAAGATCGGCAACAGGGTCGTGAAGACCGCGCTCAGCAGCAGCGCGAGGACGTACTGCGGCAGGCCGTGCAGGAGCGAGCCGGAGACGGCCAGGATGTCCCCCAGCTTGCTCGACCGCTTGATCGCCGCGTAGACGCCCAGGATGATGCCGACCGCGAAGCTGAGCAGGGTGCCGACGAGGACCGGCAGGATCGTCCAGGTGGCCGCCGAGCCGAGCAGGGTGGTCACCTCCGCGCCGGGGACGCTCAGCGACTGGCCGAGGTCGAGGTGGAGCAGGCCCCGCATGTAGTCGAGGTACTGCTCCCACATCGTGCCCTTCGGCATGAACCCGTACAGCACCGCGACGGCCCGCTCGGCCTGGTCGGGCGACATGCCCTGCTCGACCAGCTTCTCGTAGCGGGCCCGCATGGGGTCGCCGGGGATGTTCCTGATGATCACGAAGCTGATCGTGGTGACCACCAGGACCATGGCGAGCCCGCGGGTGAGGTGGCCCGCGAGGCGGCGTGCGATGACCGTCATATCCGGCCCTTCCTCTTGACCATGCCGAGCTGGAGCCAGACCCCGGAGGTGAGGCGCAGCGCGTCGCTGTCATCGCCCGGGAATCCGGTGAACCGGGTGGTGTTGACGACCTGGGTGTTGACGTAGTCCCACAGCTGGATCACCGGGAGGTCCTGGTTGGCGGTCCTGGCGAGGGTCGAGACAATCCGCCGCTGCTCGGCCTCGGGCACGGAGTTCAGCTTCACCGCCAGCTCGCCGGGGTTGACTCTGCCCACGCCCCTGACGTCGATGAGCTCGGCGCCGCCCATCCAGTTCCCCTCCGTGCCGGGGGCGACGTGTTTGAGCCTGCCGCCGAAGAGCTGCCAGCCGTTCTGGGCCCCGTACAGGCGCTGGAAGATGTTGTACGGCGCGGGACCGAGCGCCACCAGCCAGAAGCCGAGGTCGTACTTCCCGGCCGCCATCTCCTCCAGGTAGAGCGGGTAGTCGGCGGTGGTGACGACCTGCGCGTCGATCCCGGCGTCGTTGAGCTGGCTGGTGACGGCCTTGGCGCCGGCCAGCCAGTCGGAGAAGGACGCGGGAACGTTGACGGTCATCTTCCAGGGGCTGCCGTCGGGCATCGTCCACCTGCCGTCGATCTTCCGCATGCCCGCGGCCCGCAGCTCGCTCTCGGCCCTGGCGGGGTCGTGCCGGTACGGCTCCAGGTCGGCGAGGCCGTCGCCCAGCCACGCCTTCGCGGCCTGCTGGTGCAGGCCCGAGGTGGTGACCGAGGCGGTGCCGCCCTCGGGGGAGGCGACCTTGGTGACCTGCCTGCGGTCGATCAGGTAGGCCAGCGCCCGGCGGACGTGCACGTTGTCGTAGGGCTTCCTGGACTGGTTGAACGCCAATCCCTCGCTGACGGGCGAGTATCCCCTGACGACGGCGTTGCCCGAGGTCTCGGTGATCCGCCGCATCACGCCGGCGGGGACCGCGGTGAATGGCGCGCTGTCCAGCCTGCCGGCGACCAGGTAGTTCCAGACCTGCTCGTTGCCGGTGTAGTTGAGGATGCGCACCTGGTCGGCGGCGACGTTGGCCGCGTTGTAGAAGTTCTTGTTCTTGACCAGCAGCGCCTCTCCGGGGTTGACGCGCTTCAGGACGAACGGCCCCGCGGAGACGTCCTTGGCCGGGGCGAAGGAGATGACCTTGTCCGCGAGGCTGGTGATCCCGGCCCGCGCCGCCTCGGCCCCGGGGGCGGTACTCTGCGCGAGCTTCAGCTTCTGCCAGAAGTCGGCGGGCAGCACGCCGCGCCAGACGTGCTCGGGGACGATGACGGTCTCCATGACGCTGCGGACGAAGGAGGAGCTCGGGTTTTTCGCCGCCTGGGTGATCTTGATCGTCCTGTCGTCCACGATCGTGATGTCCGAGGCCGTACCGGCCGCGGAGGGATCGAGGGCGTAGGCGGTGCCGCCCTGGGTGTATGCCAGGCCGATGGAGAACTTCACGTCCTCCGCGGTGATCGGCTCGCCGTCGGACCACTTCCCGCCCGGGCGGAGCCGCAGGGTGATCGAGGACTGGTCGGGGGCGATCCGCCAGCTCTGCGCGACCCCCGGGTAGAACTGGTTCGGGTCGGTCAGGTGGTTCTTGGTCCACCCGAGCCACTCGGCGTTGTAGCCCCGGAAGGCGTTGCCCTTGGGGTTGTACGGGTTGATCGGCGCGTTCGCGTCGATGCCCGGCTTGAGCGCGTCGATCGTGGTGAAGACGCCACCGGCGGAGCTGTCGCCGCCGCCGCCACACGCCGCGGCACCGGCGGCGAGGCAGAGGGAGACCGCTGCCGCTGCTAGTCGCTTCATGAACCGCTCCGTTGGGTGTTCTTCGAGGTCAAGGCACCAATACCGAGGCTTCGGCGTTGTCCGGACAATACGTTCGACCCACCGTTCGCGTCAATTATCTCCACTTCTGTGATACTCCCTGTAACTTTCCTTCACCGACCGGCTGCCCCGGCGGCGGTACGCGCCGGCCATCGCCGGTCGTCGCCGGCCCCGCGCGGGGCGGGCGATCCGGGCCGGACGGCGGAGTGGACGATCTCGGCCTGTCATACGGTCGCGGTAACAACGGATCGGCGGAGAGGCGACCACGGTGAACCTGGACGGCATGCTTGAGGACCTGCGAGAGCTCGTCGCGTGCGAGTCGTTCTCGGCCGACCACCGGGCGGTGACCCGCAGCGCGCGGGTGGTCGCCGACCAGGGGCACCGCCGGCTCGGCGTCAGGGCCGAGACGATCGTGATCGGCGGCGTCACCCACCTGCGGTGGACCTTCGGCACCCCCAGGGTGCTGCTGCTCGGCCACCACGACACCGTCTGGCCGATCGGCTCGCTCCTGGCCCGCCCCTGGTCGGTCGCCGACGGGATCGCCCGGGGTCCCGGGGTGTTCGACATGAAGGCCGGGCTGGTCCAGATGTTCCACGCGCTGGCCGCGCTGCCGTCGCCGGAGGGGGTGTGCGTGCTGGTCACCGGGGACGAGGAGGTCGGGTCTCCGACCTCTCGCGCGCTGGTCGAGGAGTCGGCGCGCGCCTGCGCGGCCGCGTTCGTCCTGGAGGCGAGCGCCGAGGGCGGCGCGCTCAAGATCGCACGCAAGGGCACGTCGATGTACGAGGTCGTGGTGCACGGCCGTGGCGCGCACGCGGGGCTCGACCCCGGCAGGGGCGCGAACGCCGGGGTCGAGCTGGCCCACCAGATCCTCGCCGTCACCGGCATCGCCGAGCGGGTGAACGGCGGCCGGGAGGACGGTGACCGGACGAGCGACGGCCAGGCGGGCAGCGGCCAGAGCCACGACCACCGGACCGGCGGCCGGGAGGACGGCGAGCGGGTGAACGACGGCCGGGCCGACGGCGATCGTACGGACGGCGGCCACACCGGCAGCGGCCGGGCCCCCGGGCACCGGACGGGCGGCGGCCGGGTGACGCGGGGGTCCCTCGGACCGGCCACCGTCACGCCCACCGTGCTGTCGGCCGGGACCACGGCCAACACCGTGCCCGCGCTGGCCCGCCTGGCGGTGGACGCCCGCGTGCCCACCCTCGCCGCGCAGAGGCGGGTGGACGAGCTGATGCGGGCGCTCTCCCCCCGGATCGCCGAGACCCGGCTGGAGATCACCGGCGGCCCGAACCGTCCTCCCCTGGAGCACGCCTCGTCGGCCGGGCTGTTCGCCCTCGCCCAGGAGGTCGCCGCCGATCTGGGGCTCGCCCCCCTCACCGGTGCCGGCGTGGGCGGGGCCTCCGACGGCAACTTCACCGCCGGGGCGGGCTGCCCCACCCTCGACGGGCTCGGCGCGGTGGGCGGCGGCGCCCACGCCGACGACGAGCACGTCGTCGTGGCCGAGATGCCCGGCCGCGCGGCGCTGCTGGCGGGCCTGATCAGGGCGGTGCTCGCGTGAGCGGCGCGGTGTCACCGGCGAACCGGGGGAACGCCCGGGTGAACGACCCGGTGTTGCGCGAGCTGCGCTCCATCGAGGAGTTCGAGGACGTCTTCCGCCTGTTCGACGGCATCTGGCACCCCACCCCCGGCGGCGCGCCCGTCACGGTGGAGCTGATGCGGGCGCTGTCGCACGCGGGCAACTACGTGGCCGGAGCGTACGAGGGCGGCAGGCTGGTGGGCGCGTCGGTCGGCTTCCTGGGCGCTCCGGCAGGGCAGGTGCTGCACTCGCACGTCACCGGCACCCTGGCCGGGCGCGGGATCGGGTTCGCGCTGAAGCTGCACCAGCGGGCGTGGGCGCTGGAGCGCGGCCTGGAGCGGATCACCTGGACCTACGATCCGCTGGTGCGGCGCAACGCGCATTTCAACCTGGCCAAGCTGGGGGCCCGCCCGGAGGAGTACCTGCCGTCCTTCTACGGCGCGATGGGCGACGCGATCAACGCCGGGGACGCCTCGGACCGGGTGCTGGCCGTCTGGCGGCTGACCGAGCCGCACGTCCTGGCCGCCGTCCGGGGGGAGCCGCACCACCCGGTGATCCCGCCGGACGCGGTGAGCGCGCTGATCGAAGGAGACGACGGCAGCCCGGTGCGGGAACCGTCCGAGGCGGCCGGGGCGGGAACGGTGCTGGTCGCCGTACCCCGGGACGTCGAGGCGCTGCGCCGCGCCGATCCGCGGGCCGCCGGGGCGTGGCGGCTGGCCGTGCGCGAGGTGCTGGGCGGCCTGCTGGAGGGCGGCGCCCGCGTGACCGGCTTCCACGACAGGTCCTGCTACGTCGTGGAACGGCCTCCGTGACGTGCCCTCGGAACCGGGCCGCGAACGCGGGACCACCGTGCGCGCACGCCCGGCCCGCGAGAGCGCGCGGCCCGAACCGCGATCGCCCGTACGGCGACGACATCAAGATCACCTCGCAGCCCGCAGCTCGAAGAGAGACGCGGCACGGGCCGCGGACCATCATGAAGATCACCGGTATCGGGTCGCGGCCGGTGGCTCTTTCCCCGCCGAGGGTGGCCGGGGCCCCGGACCCGCCGGCCCTGCGGTGCGGAACGGGTCGCCGGCCGGCAGCCACGCCCCCTCGTCGTCCAGACCGAGGCCGCCGACGTCGCGGGTCAGCGTTTCGACGGTGGCCAGCACGGCCTTGCGGGTCTCGTCGCGCCGGGAGACGAGGGCCCATGTCCAGTACGGTGCCGGGTCGACCACCGTGCGCCGGTGGAGGTCCGGCGGCACCGGCGCGCTCCGGCCCTTCACCGAGTTGACGACGGGGCGGCGAAGCCGGCGTACGTGGTCGAAGAAGGCCCGGCCGGTGATGCCGCCGCCGTCGATGCGCACGAGGCGGGCGCCGGTGTCGCGGGCGAACGCCTCGGCGTAGCGGTTCCACGAGTTCCAGGTGGCGGTGTCGGCATCCACCAGCACCGCGGTGTCCCTGGCCTGGACGGCGGACGTCTCGGTGCCGGCGGAGACCGCGAAGAGCCGGTCCGCGCCGATCAGCCGGGCCTCGAGGCCGTGACCGGCCAGGTCGTCGGCCTGCACGCCGCAGATGGCCAGGTCGATGCTGCCGTCGGCGACCCGGCCGGCCTGGACGTGCGACGGCATGACCCACGCGTCGACGTGCAGTTGCGCGACGCCGGACGCGCGGGCGGCCAGGTCGGGCGGCATCCAGCCGACGTGGCCGAGCTGGACCGGCTCGGTGGCGGACAGGCCGGTCGCGGAACGGCGCAGCTCGTCGGCCTGTTCGAGCACCGTCCGAGCCTGGGCGAGCAGGGCCCGCCCTGAGGGGGTCATCGCGACCGAGCGGCGGTCCCGGTCGAACAGGCGCACGCCCAGATCCCGTTCCAGCCCCTTGATCTGCTGGGAGAGCGACGGGCCGGCGATGCGCAATCTGGCCGCGGCGCGGCCGAAGTGCAGCTCCTCGGCCACCGCGACGAAGTAGCGCAGCTGGCGCAGCTCCATCCACGCATCATAACCCTGTAGGAGGTTTTACCTAACAGCAGAGAGCGAACCGGTCGTGGCGAGATGGCGCCGGGTGGACCCACGATGGGTGCACGAAAAACGGGGAAGGTCGCGATGCCGGCACGTCTGACCGGCGTACTGGCCGCGCTGCCGGAGGCCGGTACGCCGCTGCCGCCGGCCGAGCCGACGCTCGACGCGCCGGGGCTCGGCGTACGGCGATCCGGCTTCCGCGAACCCCCTGAGGTGTCCGGATCCCGCCCTGTTCGAACGAGCCGGTGATGCCGGCGGCCGAAACCTTCCGAAAGAGTGAACATGAACGCAGCCCAGGCGGCCCTGGCCGCTGAAAGGGATCTGGTTCAGCGCCGGTTCGCCGCCGCCGCCGCCCACGAGCTCCGCACGCCCCTCGCCGGGCTCAGGGCCGAGTTCGAGGAGGCCCGGTTGCATCCCGGCCAGACCGATCTGCCCCGGCTCCTCGACGCGGCGCTTCGCGGCGTCGAGCGGCTCGAAGCGATCACCGCTGACCTTCTGCTGCTCACGCGGATCGCGGAGGCGACACACGGACGGCGGCAGCCGGTCGACCTTTCCGCCGTGGCCCGCGCCCACGTGGCCGAGACGACCGGGGGCCCGGACACCCCCGACATCCGGCTGCGGGCCGCGGCCTCGGTCGTCGTCGACGCGGTGCCCGCGCTCCTGGACAGGCTGGTGGCCAACCTGCTCGACAACGCCCGCCGGCACGCCCGGCACTCGATACAGATCCAGGTGCTCCGGCACGAGACCACGGCCGAGCTCGTCGTCGCCGACGACGGGCCCGGCATCCCCGTCTCGGACCGCGAACGCGTCTTCGAGTGCTTCTCCCGGCTCGACAGCGCCCGCTGCCGGCACCGCGGCGGTACCGGCCTGGGTTTGGCCATCGCTCGCGACATCGCCCACGCTCACAACGGCACCCTGAGCGTCGAGGACGCCGACTCAGGAGCGCGCTTCGTGCTTCGCCTCCCCATCGCCAGGAACGCCGCCGGCCGGCCATGACCATTCTCACGTGCCTTCATCCGCCTTCCCGCCCCCGGAAAGAGAAGGAAGAAGCGCATGAACACACCGGAGGTCGCCGTGGTCGCCGGGTCTCCTCGCCGGCCGGCCGAAAGGCGCAGGCCGAGCTTCCTGCGAGAGCGCGGCACGGATGCCGGCCCCGCCCCACCCCGGTGACCCAGTCGGGAGCCGCCGTCTCGGCGCGGAACGCCGCCTGGAACGGCTCCCTGGCTCCCGGCGCGACCGTGACCTTCGGCTTCCTCGCCTCGGGGACGGGCTCCCCGGCTCCCGAGGTGTCCTGTACGACCGGCTGACCGGCCGCGCCGCGCGGCCCGCGCCCGCCGCTCAGCCCTGCCCCTGGGAATCCCCGCCGGCCAGGGCGCCGGGAAGTCTCTCCAGCAGGCCCTTGAGATCGTCGGCGTGCTCCTCCTCCTGGGCCAGCAGGTCCTCGAAGACGCGTCTGGTGGTCACGTCGTCGTTGCCCAGCCAGTTGATGATCTCGGTGTAGGAGGCGATCGCGATCCGCTCGGCGACCAGGTCCTCCTTGACCATCTCGATCAGGTCGAGGCTGTCGTCGTACTCGGCGTGCGAGCGCGTGGCCAGCGTCTCGGGGTTGAAGTCCGGCTCGCCGCCGAGCTGGACGATGCGCTGGGCGAGACGGTCGGCGTGCTCCTGCTCCTCGGCGGCGTGCTCCAGGAACTCCGCGGCCACCAACCCGGCGTGGAGGCCCGAGGCGGTGTAGTAGTGCCGCTTGTAGCGGAGCACGCAGACCAGCTCGGTCGCCAGGGCCTCGTTGCACACCTGGATCACCCGGGGCAGATCCGCGCCGTAGGCCGACGTGATGGGACCCTTGTCGATCTCCTGGCGCGCCCGCGCCCGAAGCTCCTTGATATCTGTGAGGAATTCAGCCATGAGGCTGCACTACCCAGAATCGGCCTCTTATCCAGTGTCCTCGGCCACAGTCGGAGGCGTTTTGTTCGTGACGTCGTTCACGGGGTAGCGGGTCCGGCGATATGGGAACAGCGACGAAGGTCCCGCAGACGCGGACCATGAACGGCGAAGAGCTCTCCGCCGACCACGCGTGGACGACCCTGCGCAAATACGGCCGCTGGCACCTGGTCCGCGACTCCGTCGCCAGGTTCAGGTACGGCGAGGGCATGACCAACGCCCGGGCTCTGGCCTTCCAGATCTGCCTGTCGATCATCCCCGGCGCCATCGCGCTGGTCGGGCTGAGTTCGGTGATCAACCAGGAGCATCTCGGCGAGGTGCTGGAGCTGGTCCTGAGCCGGCTCGCGCCGGGGGCGGGGGTGGACGCGGTCAAGGACGTGCTCGCCGACAGCCACCGGCAGGCGGGCCGTACCGGGGGTGCCCTCGCGCTCTGGTTCGGCCTCGTCACCGCCCTGTTCTCGCTGACCAGCGCCATGGCCCAGGTGGAGCGGGGGGCGAACCGCATCTACGGCGTCGAGCGGGACCGGCCGTTCCATCGCAAGTACGGCAGGGCCCTGGTGATGGCCCTGACGGCCGGAGCCTTCATGACCGCCGGTTTCGTGGTGATGGTCGGCGGCGGTGCCATCAGCAGGGCCCTGGCGCAGGTCTACGACTGGAACGACGGGGCCACGGAGGCGTTCAACCTGGTGCGCTGGCCGCTCGGTTTCCTCCTCGCGCTGCTGTCGACCTCGGTGCTGTTCCGCGCCGCTCCGCGCAGGAGGCAGCCCGGTCACACCTGGCTGGCGTTCGGCGCCCTGGTCTCGCTCACCCTGTGGACGGTCTTCACCCTCCTGCTGGCCTTCTACACCGAGAGCAGCGGCACCTTCGGCGCCACGTACGGGCCGCTCACGGCCGTCATGGCGCTGTTGCTGTGGTCGTTCCTCAGCTCGATCGCCCTCTTCCTGGGGCTGGCGTTCGCCGCGCAGATGGAGGCCGTCCGCGCGGGGCGGGCCGGCCCCATCCACCCCGACCCGGGCCCCACCGCCGCCGAGGAGCGGGAACCCCTGGTCGGAGCGGCGGGCGCGGCGACCGTCGCGGTCGCCAGGACACTCGTGAAGTCCCTGCGCAGGCGCCGGACCGCAACCGGGCCGGCCCGGCGGGCCGGGAAACGGTAAGAGGCGATGGAAACGCCGGCCGGAGCGGTGACGGCCGGCGAAGCCGTGGGCGGCGCGGCGCGGTCACCGTGACAGGATCAGCGCGACAGGGTCAGCGTCGCGGCGTCGATCAGTTCCTGCAGGCGCAGGCCCCGGGCCGCGTCCAGCTCACCCGGGCGGCCCGACCGCACGGCGGCGGCGAACTCGGCGCGCAGGACGGGCCAGCACTCCTCGTGGTCGATCCCGGAGGTGTCGAAGACGAGCTCCCCCTCCGGACCGAGCAGCTCGATCCGGGTGCGCGCCCTGGGCAGCAGGACGCTGCCCGACAGGGACGCCTGGCTGACGGCGCCGTTCTCGTGCTCGCAGGTCAGCTCCACCCAGCGGCGCGGGTCGCCGGTCGCCCGGATGCCGGTGATGGGACCGACCGCGGCGTCCAGCAGGTCCAGCAGGTGCGGGCCGAGGTCGAGCAGGGCTCCCTGTTCCAGCCGCCAGCCGGTGGCGAACTCCCCGCCGAGGAAGGCGCCGTGCAGGTAGCACGAGCGGGCGCCGGTCGTCTCCAGTCGCGCCGCGCGGCGCAGGAACTCGCGGGTGGCGGGGTGGTAGCGCTTGGTCAGCACCATCTGCGAGACGACGCCCGCCTCGGCGACGGCCTCCGCCACCGCGCGCGCCGACGCGAGGTCGGGCCCCAGCGGCTTCTCCAGCAGCACGGCCTTGCCCGCCTTGGCCGCGCGCACGGCGAGTTCCGCCTGGACGGCGGGGGGCACGGCGAAGGCGACGGCCTCGCACCGGTCGAACAGTTCCTCCGGCGTGCCGGCGACGACCGCCCCGTACGGCTCGGCGATCTCCTGGGCCGCGGGGGCGCGGCGCGCCCAGACGGCGGAGAGGCGGGTCTCCGGGCCCGTGGCCAGCATCCGGGCGTGCATGGTGCGGGCCCACGGGCCGGCTCCGATCAGGCCGACCTCGACGGGTGTGGTGGTGTTCACGATTCGACTCCGGCGGGTGAGCGGCGGGGCGGACGGGCCGGCGCCGTCAGGCGGGCGTCGGCCTGGTCGGGGGCGTACAGGTGCTCGACCACCATCGCGGTGGCCCCGGCGAGCGCGGCGCGGTCGCCGAGCCGGGAGGTGACGACCTGCAGGTTGCGCGTGGCCCGGGGCAGGGCGCGCTGGTAGAGCAGCTCGCGCACCCCGGTGACGAAGTGGGTCTCCGCCAGTTCTCCGGCGATCATCAGCACGCCGGGATTGAGCAGGGTGACGACGGTGACGAGCACCTCCCCGCAGCGCCGTCCGGCCTCGCGGGCCAGGCGTCCCGCGTCGGGGGAGCCCGCGTCGAGGTGGGCGCGTACGTCGGCGCCCGACTGGGCGGGCACGCCGAGGGCGGCGAGCTGTCCGGCCAGGGCGCGGCCACTGGCGACGGCGGCCAGGCAGCCGTACGAGCCGCACATGCAGCGGGCCTCCGACTGGTCGTGCAGGCGGATGTGGCCGAGGTCGCCGGCGCCGCCGTCGATGCCGCGGAAGACCTTGCCGTCGACGACGACGCCGGCGCCGATGCCGGTGGAGACCTTGACCAGGACGAACGCGGAGCAGTCGGCGAAGGCATGGCGCTGCTCGCCCAGACCCATCAGGTTGGCGTCGTTGTCGACCAGGACCGGGACGGCGACGTCCACCCCGGCGTGCCGGGCGAGCGAGCTCTGCGTCCGCCAGGGAACCGGGTAGCCGTCCCAGCCCGGCATGATCGGCGGTCGTACGACCCGTCCCGACGAGGAGTCGACGGGCCCGGGGAGCGACAGGCCCACCCCGCAGACCGCCTCCGGAGCGGTTCCGGCCGCGGCCAGCAGGCCGGCGAACCAGAGACCGAGCCGGTCCAGGACGACCTCCGGGCCGTCCTCGATCGGCAGCGCCTCGGTGCGCTCGGCCAGGACTCCGCCCGCCAGGTCCATCACCGCGGCGCGGGCGTGAGTGACGTCCAGGTCGGCGGCGAGGACCACAGCGTGGCCGGTGTCGAACTCCAGCAGGTTGGAGGGGCGTCCCCCGGTCGACTGCCCGCCGGGGACGGCGCGCAGCCAACCGGCGTCGAAGAGCTGGTCGAGCCGCTGGCCGACGGTGGAGCGGGACAGGCCGGTGACGCGCTGGAGCTCGCCCCGGGTGCGCGCCTGCCCGGTGCGGATCAGTTCCAGAAGGTGGCCTGCGGTGCTCCAGGGCGTTGCCATCCGGTGTGTCTCTCCTCGGCTCTAGCTCTTGTCCGCACCGCTGGTGAGACCCTCGGTAAGGAGTCGCTCCGCGGCGTAGAAAAGAACTACCACGGGAATCGTGAGGACCACCGACCCCGCCATGAGAACCGTCTTGGGAACCTCGATGCCGTTGGCAAGTTGCTGCAGGCCCAGCGAGACCGTCCACTGGTCGGGGGCGGCGGCGAGGAAGAGCAGCGCGAACAGGAACTCGTTCCAGGCGATCATGAAGACGTACAGGCCGGTCGCCATGAGCGAGGGCGCGGCCAGGGGCAGCACGATCCGGCGCAGGATCTGCGCCCGCGAGCAGCCGTCGAGCGCCGCGGCCTCCTCGACGCTCTTGGGGATGGTGACGAAGTAGTTCTTCAGCATGTAGATGGAGACGGGCACGGTCTGCGCGATGTAGACGATGACGAGCCCGGTCAGGCTGCCCTGCAGGCCGATCTTGGCGAACATCACGAACAGCGGGACCGCCAGCAGGGTGGACGGGAAGAGATAGACGGCGAGGAACACCGCGCTGACCTGGCGGCCGCCGAGGAACCGCAGGCGGCTGACCGCGTAGGCGCCGGGCACCGAGGCCAGCAGGGTGAGCGCCACGGTGGCGAGGGCGACGAGCGCGGAGTTGCCGAGCATCCGCAGGAAGCCCTGGCCGCCGTCCTCGACCGACTGCAGGACGTTGCGGTACGTGTCGAACGTGAGCTCCGAGAGGGTCACCCACAGCCGGCCGGGGTCGAGCAGCAGCTGGTCGATGGGCTTCACCGACAGCAGCAGCATGTAGTAGAAGGGGAAGAGCGTGATGACCGCGAGAAAGGCGATCACGACCCACCGCAGGACGGCGAAGGTCCTCTCCTCGACCTGTGCGCGGCTCATGACGCCTCCTCCTGGACCCTCTTGGCGAAGAACTTGAAGTAGATGCCGAGCAGCACGGCGAGGACGAGCGCGAGGACCAGGGCCTGCGCGGCCGCCGCCCCCACGTCGTAGCGGGCGGTGAGGAAGTCGTAGACCCGCACCGCGACGACGTCGGTGCCCGAGCCGCCCCCGGTGAGCAGGTAGACGTCGTCGAACTTGTTGAACGTCATGATGAACCGCAGCACCGACAGCAGCGCGATCACCGGCATCAGCTGGGGCAGCAGGATGTGGCGGAAGCGCTGGGTGAGCGTGGCGCCGTCCACCGTGGCGGCCTCCTCTATCCCGGCGGGCACGGCCTGCAGGCGGGCGAGCAGGAACAGGAAGGCGAACGGGAAGTACCGCCAGATCTCGAAGGCGATGACGGTGAGCAGGGCGAGCGGCAGCTCCACCTGCCAGCCGAGGAGGGAGACCTCGTGGGAGCGGGTCGCCAGGAAGGCGATCGGCTTCTCCCAGCCGAGCAGCCGGGTGCCCAGCTCGTTGACGATGCCGAACTGCGGGCTGAGGGCGATCTCCCAGACGAACGTGACGGCCACCACGGGCGCGACGTAGGGCAGCAGCATCGACCCGCGCATCAGGGCCCGGCCGCGGAAGGGCCGGCGCAGGGCGAGGGCGGCGACCAGCCCGAGGGCGATCGACCCGGCGGTGCTGCCGGCGGTGTAGACCAGGGTGGTCCACAGCGAGGTCCAGAAGCCGGGCGAGGTGAAGACCTCGGCGAAGTTCTCCCAGGTCCAGTTGGACAGCAGGCCCATGCCCTGGATGTCGATCAGCCGCGCCCGCTGGAAGGCGAGCAGCACGGTCCAGGCGATGGGCAGGATGACGACGACCAGGACCACGAGCACGGTGGGCGTCACGAAGCCCAGCCCGGTCCTGTTCTCGCGCTGGGCCAGGGTGAGGGTCCTGTCCCGCCGGGCCTCGGGTTCCGGGCTCGTCTCGGGGGGTCGGCGCCGCTCGGCGCCCTGTGTGGTGCTCATCGTGGGTTCCTCGGGGGGACGGGGCCGCGGGGGCTCACTGGAGGGACTTCTGCAGGGCCGTGACTTCCTCGTCGGCCTCCCTGGCGGCCTCTTCCGGGGATATCTGGCCGGAGGTCATGGCGCCGACCGCCTTCGGGATGGGAAGCTCGCCGAGCGTCGCGCCGACCAGCGCGCCCTGACCCTCGGTGAGGCCCCAGCGCCGCATGTCGCTCACGCCGGAGGCGAGCTGGTCGAGGAACTCGGCGGAGAAGACCGACTTCATCGGCTTCTTCGTGTCGACGCCGACGTCGCTGGCGCGCCAGGCCTCGCGGTATCTGCCGGGATCCTCGGCCGTGCCGTCGCGAACCGGGATCTTGCCCTCGGGAGCCATCCCGAACCAGTCCTCGTACCCGGTGCTCATCATGTACCTGACGAACTTCTCCGAGGCCGCGGTCTCGGCGGTCCGGGTGACCACCCAGGAGGAGATCTCGCCGAACTGGGCGGGCTCGGCGGCGCCGGGGCCCTTCAGGGCCGTGACGATCCCGCTGTTGTCCGAGAGGAAGGCGGGATCCTGGGCGCACTGCGCGCAGCTGGGCAGCGCGTCGGCGCGCAGGCCGGCCAGCTCGTCCAGCAGGAAGGTGGACCAGACGATCATCGCGGAGCGGCCGGCGAAGTAGGTGGCGCGGGTCGAGTCCACGCTCTGCGTGCCCGGGGCCCCGTAGTCGGCGGCGAGCTGGTGGTAGGTGGCGAAGGCCTGCCGGCACTGGGGGCTGTCGAGGCCGACGTCGCCGCCGGGGCCGACGAGGCCGCAGCCGTTGGCGAGCGCGAGGTCCTCGAAGCTCTGCTGGGTGAAGACGTCGCTCGGGTCGGTGGCGAGTGACATGCCGCTGACCTCACCGCCGTTCAGGGTCTTCGCGGCCCGCAGCATGGTGTCGTAGGAGTCGGGGACGGAGAGCCCCGCCTTGGCGAACAGGTCCTTGCGGTAGACGAGGATCTGCATCCAGGCGTCGCTGGGAACGCTGAGGCGGGTGGCCTTGTCGCCGGTCAGCGTCAGCGCGTTGCGGTTGAAGGTGCCGGCGCCGAGCCCCTCGACGATCCTGCCCGCCGCGGCGGTGTCGAGCAGGCCGTTGGTGTACATCTGCCAGACGGGGGCGAGCGGGACGGCGCCGAGGACGTCGGGGAGGGTGCCCGCGGCGGCCGCGGACATGATCAGCTGTGGCAGCTGGCCCTCGTCGATCCCGACCAGGTCCACCTGGACGCCGCTCTCCTTCTCGAAAGCCTCGACGATCTTCTTGGTCACCTCCATGCGGGGGGTGAGGTTCTCCAGGCTCCAGACCGTGATCCTGTTGTCCGGAGCGCTCTCACCCCGCGCGCCGCAACCGGACGTCAGCCCGATTCCCAGCGCGACGGCCACAGCGGCCGCCAGTGCCCTCGACCTTCGAGACCGCCTGCGCATAGATCTTCCTCACTGCCGCCGTGTTACGTACGTGTTGCATCAGAGCACCACTTTTGCTTATTGACAAGACCTAAGTTTGGGATATCTTCGACACAAGTTAGCGGTATTTGTCCAACCGATACACAAAAATGATCTTCCGGAGCTCCTGTGGAACGTGTCGTCCAGTTCACCGGCCCCCGTCAGGTGGAGATCGCCACCGGCGAGTCACTCCCCCTGCCACCTGGCCATCTGCGCGTCCGGACCCTGTACTCCGGCATCTCCGCGGGCACCGAACTCACCGCCTACCGGGGGACCAACCCCTACCTGACCCGCACCTGGGACCCCGAGGCCAGGATCTTCCGCGACGCGGGGCCCGGCATCTCCTACCCCGTGGCGGGCTGGGGATACTCGGAGGTCGGCGAGGTCGTCGAGGTCTCCCCCGAACTCGCGGGCACGCCCGGGCTGCCCGAGGCCGGCGAGACGGTGTGGGGCATCTGGGGGCACCGCGGCGAGGGTCTCGTCCCCGCCGAGCGGATGATCGGCCACACGCTCCCCGAGGGGCTCGCCCCGCTCGCGGGCGCCTTCGCCAGGGTCGGGGCCATCGCGTACAACGCCGTCCTCGCCGCAGACATCCACCTCGGCGAGGACGTCGCCGTCTTCGGCCAGGGCGTGATCGGCCTGCTCACCACCCGGCTGGCGGAGCTGAGCGGCGCCCGCGTCACCGCCGTCGACGCGCTCGACTCCCGGCTCGCCAAGGCCGCGGAGTACGGTGCCGCACGCACCCTGAACGCGCGCACCGACGCCGTCGCGGAGCGGATCCGCGAGGCCACCGGTGGGCTCGGCGCCGACGTCGCCATCGAGATCAGCGGCGCCCACCCGGCCCTGCACGAGGCCATCCGCTCGGTCACCGTGGGCGGGCGCGTCGTCGCCTCCGGCTTCTACCAGGGAGACGGCGTGGGGCTGCGGCTCGGAGACGAGTTCCACCACAACCGCGTGCAGCTCGTCTCCTCCCAGATCGGCGGGGTCCCTCCGCAGCTCGCCGGGCGCTGGAGCGTGGAGCGCCTGCAGCGGACCTTCCTGCGGCTCGTCGCCGACGGCCACGTCGACGTGAAGTCCCTGGTGAGCCATGTCGTCCCGGTCGCCGACGCGGCCGAGGCATACGTCCTCCTGGATGAGCGTCCCGCCGACGCGCTCCAGGTCGTCCTGGAGTTCTGAGAGGCTGACGAACGATGCTCAAGATCGCCTGCCAGGAGCAGCTGCTCCCCGGCGAGACGCTCCAGGAGAAGTGGGAGTTCGCGCAGAACGCCGGCTACGACGCCATCGAGCTGCGCGGCAAGGGGGCCTTCCACTTCCGCGACCGGCTGCCCGAGCTGCGCAAGGCCCTCGCCGACGGCGTCGTCATGCCGACCGTGTGCGTGGACATGCTCCACTTCCTCGGCGCCTTCGACGACGACCTGCGCCGCGACGCCCTCGAGCAGATGAAGTCGCAGCTGTCCGTCATCGGCGAGCTCGGCGGGCTCGGTGCCCAGACGCCCGCCTCCTACGGCATGTTCTCGCGCCGGCTGCCGCCGTTCGAGCCGCCGCGCAGCGAGGAGCGGGACCGCGAGGTGCTGCTCGAGGGTCTCACCGAGCTGGGCGAGCACGCCCGCGGAGAGGGCGTCACGCTCTTCCTCGAGCCGCTCAACCGCTACGAGGACCACATGGTCAACCGGCTGGAGCAGGCCGCCGACCTGATCCGCGCCGTCGGCCTGGACTCGGTCCGCATCGGCGTCGACAGCTACCACATGAACATCGAGGAGACCGACCCCGCGGCCGCCGTCCTCGCCGCCGCGTCCCTGGTCGGCCACGCGCAGGTCAGCGACTCCAACCGCATGCAGCCCGGAGCGGGCCACCTCGACTGGCCCGCCTGGCTGGGCGCCCTGGACGCCATCGGCTACGACGGCTACCTGGCCGTCGAGTGCAGGCTCACCGGAGACCCGGTCCGGGCCGTACGCTCGATCCCGCCCTTCCTGCGGCGCGCCTCCTTCCCGCACCGGCCGGCCGGATGACCGCCGTCCTCGAAGCGGCCGCCACCTCTGGCACCGGCCGCCGGGCCCACCTGCGCCGGGCCGCCACGCACGTCCTGCTCGGCAACTGGACCGGGGCGGCGACCGTTCCCTCGCGTGCGCTGTACCCGCACCAGTGGAGCTGGGACTCGGCCTTCGTCGCCATCGGGCTGCGCCACCTCTCCCCGCGCCGGGCCCAGCGCGAGCTGGAGACGCTGCTGGGCGCGCAGTGGGGCGACGGCCGGATCCCGCACATCATCTTCAACCCGTCCGTACCGCTCGGGGCCTACTTCCCCAGCCCCGACTTCTGGCGCTCCTCGGGCACGGACCGCGAGGCGGGCGCGCCCTCCACCGTCGAGACCTCCGGAATCGTCCAGCCGCCCGTTCACGCCCTGGCCGCCTGGCTGGTGCACCTCGCCGACCCGGCCGAGTCGCGGCGCCGCGGTTTCCTGCCGCGCGTCTACCCCCGGCTCGCCGCCTGGCACCGCTACCTGGCCGTCTCCAGGGACCTGGGCGGCGGCGGGCTGGCCGCGGTGACGCACCCGTGGGAGCCGGGACTGGACAACAGCCCGAGCTGGGACGTGGCCCTGGCCAGGGTCGAGCCCGCGCCGCGGGACTCCTTCCGCCGGGCCGACCTCGACCACGGCTCCCCCGCCGACCGGCCCACCGACCTGGACTACGCGCGGTACGTGCGCCTGGCCGCGACCTACCGCGACCACGGCTACGACGACGCGCGCACCCCGCACGCCTTCGCCGTCGAGGACCCCTCCTTCAACGCCCTGCTCATCGCCTCCGAGCACGCCCTCGCCGCGATCGCCCGGGTGGCCGGCGCGGACGAGGGGACGCACCGGCGGCGGGCCGAGGCGGCGACCGGCGCCCTGCTCGACCGGCTGTGGGACCCGGCCGCCGGTGTCTTCCTCCCCCGCGACCTGGTGACGGACGAGCCCATCGCCGGGTACGGCGTGTCGGGGCTCGTCCCGCTGATCGTCCCCGGCCTGCCGGAGGACGTCGCGGCGGCCCTGGTGCGGACCGCCCGCGGACCGCGCTTCCGCCTGGGAGAGGTCCGGCTCGTGCCCAGCTACGACCTCACGGCGGAGGAGTTCGACGGCAACCGCTACTGGCGCGGTCCCAGCTGGTTCAACATGGCCTGGCTGGTCCACCGCGGCCTGGTGCGGCACGGCGACGCGAGGGCGGCGGGCCGGCTGCGCGCGCAGGTCCTGGACGCGGCCCACAGCACGGGGTTCGCCGAGTATCTGGAGCCGTACACCGGGGAGGGGCGCGGCGTCCGGCGCTTCAGCTGGACCGCAGCCCTGGCCCTGGACCTGCTCCACGCCTCCGACTCCTCTGGAAGCGTGTCCGAGGGCGACGCGTCCGGAGGCGGATCCGGCGAGGAGGGCTCCGCCCGATGAGCGCCGGCCGCCTGCTGGTCAACAGCGGCACCTTCGCCGCCGTGACCGCCCACGGGGACGTCCACGGCACCAGGGGCACCGCGACGGACGGGCTGTTCGTCAGGGACGCCCGGCATCTGAGCCGGTGGCTGCTGACCGCGGGCGGCGCGGCATCGTTCCCGCCGGACGCACCGGCCCTGCCGGCCTTGCCGACCCCGCTGACCCTGCTGACCTCCTCCGGCGACGGCTGCGTGCTCACCCCGGCCGGCACCCGCGACCACCCTCCCGCCTACACCGTCTTCCGGCGGCAGGCGGTGGCCGAGGGCGCCCTCACCGAGCACGTCCGCCTGGTGAGCAACAGCGGCGAACCCACCGTCGTGGAGCTCGAACTCCACGTGGACGCCGACTTCGCCGACCAGTTCGAGCTACGCGCCGACCACCGCGCGTACGAGAAACCCGGCGCGCGCCGCACCGCGCACGACACCCCGGACGGGGTCGCCTTCCACTACCGGCGCGGGGAGAGCTGGTCCTCGCGGACCACCGTCACCGCCTCGCCGCCGCCGCACCGGACCCGCCCCGCCGACGGAGAGGGCGAGGGCGAGGGTACCGCCCGCGTCCTGACCTGGCGGTTCGCGCTGCCCGCCCACGGCACGGCGGATCTGCGGCTCACCGCCCTGGCCGTCCCGCACGGTACGGGGGAACCGTCCCCACCCGGCTCCCCCGGCACCGTGCGGGAACGGCTGGAGGCCGACACCGGCGAGTTCGCCGGCGCGCGGCCCCGCCCCCGCGACCTCACCTCCTGGGAGGAACTGGCCCGGGCCTGCGAGCAGGGGCTGGCCGACCTGGCGCGGCTGCGCGTCCCCACCTCGGGCCCCGCCGGCGAGGCGCTGCGGGTGCCCGCGGCCGGCGTCCCCTGGTTCCTCGGCCTGTTCGGCCGCGACTCCCTGCTGACCTCGCTCTTCGCCCTGCCGTACCGGCCCGCGCTGGCCGCCGACACCCTGCTCGCGCTCGCCGCCGTACAGGGGACGCGGAACGACCCCTCCCGCCTGGAGCAGCCGGGCAGGATCGTGCACGAGGTGCGGCACGGCGAGCTCGCGCACTTCCGGCAGGTCCCCTACGGCCGCTACTACGGGAGCGTCGACGCCACCCCGCTCTTCCTGGTGCTGCTGGAGGCCCACGCCGCGGCCACCGGCGACCCGGCGCTGGCCGGGCGCCTCGAACCGCAGGCGCGCGCGGCGGTGGAGTGGATGTTTCGCGACGGTGGCCTCGGCGGGAACGGATACCTCCGCTACACCTCCGACGCGGCGGGCGGCGGCCTGGTCAACCAGAACTGGAAGGACTCCGCCGACGCCATCCGCTTCTCCGACGGCGCGCGGGCCGAGGGCGCCCTGGCGGTCTGCGAGGTCCAGGGGTACGCCTACGACGCCCTGGTCCGCACGGCCCGGCTCGCCCGCACGGTGTGGGGCGACCCGCGCTGGGCCGGCTTCCTGGAGGAGGCCGCCGCCGACCTGCGAGACCGCTTCCGCCGCGACTTCTGGATGCCCGAGCACGCCTTCCCCGCGCTCGCCCTGGACGGTGAGGACCGGCGGGTCGACACGCTCGCCTCGGACGCCGGGCACCTGCTGTGGTCCGGCATCCTCGCCCCGGAGGAGGAGCTGGCGGTGGGCCGGCGGCTGCTGCGGCCCGACTTCTTCTCCGGCTTCGGCATCCGCACGCTCGCCGCGGGCCAGGTCCCCTATCATCCGCTCTCCTACCACCTGGGCAGCATCTGGCCGCACGACAACGCCGTCATCGTGCTCGGCCTGGCGCGCCGCGGGCTTGCCGAGGAGGCCAGGACCGTCGCCCACGGCCTGGTCCGGGCGGCGGCCGGGCACGGCTGGCGACTGCCGGAGGTCATGGCCGGGTACGGGCGCGACGAGCATCCGGACCCGGTGCCCTACCCGCACTCGTCCTCCCCCCAGGCCTGGGCGGCCGCGACACCGCTCGCCCTCCTCACCGCCCTGCGGGAGGCGGGCACGGCTTCCGGGCCGCTCTCCTCCGCCGTAGCGCACCGTTGACGTGCCCCCACCCTGTAGGTGGGGGTTCCCGCCCGTGCCGCCCGGTTTCGTACGGCACCTCGTCCGGGCACGTCACCGGGACATGCGGGTGATCAGTCCTTCGGCGGATTGGCCCCCCTGCTCTCCAGCCGCCGCTTGGAGCCGCGCACCTCTTTGCGCACGTCGGCGGGCAGCCTGTGGCGCAGGATCGGCTCCAGCGGCCGGCGCAGGAAGGGCGCGAAGTCGATCGAGATCATGCGCCTCACCCTGGAGACGCCGTCCGCGACGGCCTCCGCCTCGAAAGAGGCGCTGAAGCGGGACAGCCGGTGGTTCAGCCGGTTGCGGGGCAGGGGGGCGTACTGGACGTCGACGCGCCGGCCCGGCGTCAGGCGCATCTGAGAGACCAGCTTGGGCGCGGGTCCCGGGATGCCCGGCAGAACGGGGCGGAACTTGAACTCCACGAGGTTGTCGACGCGGCGTACCCAGTCGATCGAGCCGATCTTGTCGTCGATCTCGGCATAGCGCCCGGCGTCCATGACGAACTCCAGGTATTCGTCCGACCCGGAAGCCACGGCCGCCGTGCTCCTCTCGTCGCTGACCTACCTCCCGCTGCTGGAACTCCTCATCGGCCACACGCCGGGTGAGCTGGGCCGGGAGGTGTTCCTCACGGCGTGGACCGAACACGCGGCCCGCACGCTGGCCCTGCGAACGAACCCGAGCCCGAACCCGTCAGCGGCGGACTGAGCGGCCGCCGCGAGAAGCCCGGGCGTCCGTGGAAGCGCGCGTTGGCGCTCACAACCGCGATACGAGCCGGTGAACATTTCTCTCGACCACAAAAATTTTTCCGTCCGGGGTTCGCAGAAAACGTTCAAGCGCGGGTGGCGTACCGCGCGAGAGCTCCACAGAGGAGGAAGAAACGTATTCCCAGGCCACCGGGCACACTCCGAAAGGTTTCGGATATGCTGCCGGGCATGCCAGGTAAGCCCCGGGTGACGATCGCCCGTATCGCCGAGGAGGCGGGCGTCTCAGCCCCCACGGTCTCCAAGGTGATCAACGGTAGGTCCGAGGTGTCGCCGGAGACCCGCAGGCGGGTCGAGCGTCTCCTGCGCGAGCACGGTTACATCCGGCGCGCGACCGGCACCGACGGCCCGGCGGGCCTGATCGACCTGATCTTCGCCGAGCTGGAGAGCCCGTGGGCGATGGAGCTCATCCGCGGTGCGGAGAAGGCGGCCGCGGAGGCCGAGGCCAGCATCGTGATCTCCGTCCTGCACACCCACGAGGGTCCCGGCCGCGACTGGCTCGACCGGCTCGCCGCCCGCCGCACCGACGGTGTGATCATCGTCGGCTCCCGGCTCTCGGCACAGCGGTACGACCGGCTCAACTCCCGCTCGATCCCCTTCGTGGTCGTCGACCCCGAGGGCGAGCCGGCCCCCGGCGTGGCCTCGGTGGGCGCGACCAACTGGCAGGGCGGCCTGACCGCCACCCGGCATCTCCTGGAACTCGGCCACCGCAGGATCGGCATGATCGGCGGCCCGCCCGACGTGCTGTGCAGCCGCGCCCGCATCGACGGCTACCGGGCCGCGCTGGAGACGGCGGGGGTCGAGGTCGACCCCTCGCTGATCCTGCACGGTGACTTCCTCGTCGGCTCCGGCCACGACCACGGCCACACCCTGCTCTCGCTGCCCGACCGGCCCACCGCCATCTTCGCCGGCAGCGACCTGCAGGCCTTCGGCGTCTTCGAGGTGGCCAGGCAGCGCGGGCTGCGCGTCCCCGACGACCTGAGCGTCGTCGGCTTCGACGACCTGCCCCTGTCCAGGTCCGCCTGGCCGCCGCTCACCACGGTCCGCCAGCCCCTGGAGGAGATGGCCTTCCTCGCCACCCGGATGGCCCTGGGCATCTCCCGTGGCGAGTCACCCGAGCCGCGCCGGGTCGAGCTCTCCACCGACCTCGTCGTCCGCGAGAGCTCCGCTCCCCCGGCTGCCCAGTACTCCGGCGTCAGTTCGTGATCGGCGGCTGTCTTCGCCGGTAGTGGCCGATCTTTGCGGCGTAGCGGTGACGGCGGCGCCGGCGGGACCACTCCCGGATCCGGTCGAGGTCAGGTGGGCTTGTGATCATGTGTGCCGGCAGACACCGGATCTCTCCCCTCGGGAGGGGACAAGGCCGTCCCGACAACAGGTGCCGTCGCGCGAGGTGCCGACCGCAGGGACCGGTTCCGCTCTCGGCTCCGATGCGGGTGAGCTTCACATGGAATTCTCGCAACCACCACCCGAATTCAGGCAGAGCTTTCTTGCACGACGGTCGCCCTCGGCCGACGAAAGAAGTGAGATGACCGGGGAAACGAGTATCAAGGCGTAGCCGAATGGGAATCCCCGTCATCGGCGTGAACACCAAGAAAAGATGATCATGCGCCGCGTGCACGCGGCCTCGCCGACTTCACACTGCTCCGCCACTGTCCTCCTGGCCTGACGATCCGTGACGGGGTTCGGCAGGTGAAGACCCATACCGTTCAAGAGAAGGGAGTTCACGTCGATGCGGAGCGCTTTTTCAGAAAGACTATAGTGATTGGAGTGCTGCCCCGTTAGCCATGCCGTCTTTATTAAAACGGAGGGCCAGAGAGGTGCATAAATGGGAAAAGAAGCCTACGGCACGCCGTCCCGCCGTGACGTCATCCGAGCGGCCGCAGCGGGCGCCGCCGTCACGGTGGCCGGGAGCGGTGCGGCGGAGGCCGCGGTTCCCTCCGCGACCTCCGGCGGGGGACCGCGCGACCGCGCCGCACTCGGCCTGCGGCTGCAGGGGGTGCAACACTTCGGGCTGACCGTCCAGGACATGGAGCGCGCCTTCGAGTTCTACACGCAGGTGCTCGGCGGTACCGAGGTGTTGCGGGACGGCGACTTCCACGGCCAGGCGATTCACGACACTCTGCTGACCGACCAGGAGATCCTGGCA
Source organism: Streptosporangium sp. H16 (assembly GCF_051918855.1). Taxonomy (NCBI): domain Bacteria; kingdom Bacillati; phylum Actinomycetota; class Actinomycetes; order Streptosporangiales; family Streptosporangiaceae; genus Streptosporangium; species Streptosporangium sp. H16. The sequence continues at coordinate 10,773 of NZ_JBPXMD010000029.1, read as the reverse complement.
GCCGAGGAGGGCATCAGCCCCGCCACGATCGGTGTGCCCGATCTCGCCGGTGGGACACAGCGGCTGGACGTCCGGTTCGTGCACTTCGGGAACGTGGTGATCGAGCTTCTCCAGTACCGGGACGCGACGCAACCCTCCGGCACGGGCCACAGCTTCGCCGAGCCACGTGATCACATGAGCCCGGCCTATCCGCGGTCGATGCACATCTGTTTCCACATCCGCGACGACGTGGACCCCGACAAGTTCATCGCCGACCTTGAGGCCGAGAGCGCACGGCGCGGCATGACCCAGGTCAAGGCCAACCGAGTGGTCACCGTCCGCACCGAGGCGACTCGCCGGGCCGCGCCGAGGAGCTCCAACACCAACAAGATCCGGGAGGGCAAGTCGAACGGCTGGACCCTGATCTACTGCAAGGGTCCGGAGGGGGAGCAGCTCGAGTTCGTCCAGGCTCTCGATCCGATCAAGAGGACCTTCGCTGAAGCCCGGCGGCGCCACCTCGACAAAACCGGCAGATGACCGTCGTGTCACCGGACGACGAGCAGGCCGGGCCGCCCAGTCGAGCAAGGGGTCGTCTGGACTTCAGCGCCGGTCCGGGCCGCGAGGCCCGCCTCAGCCGCCGAGAACCGCGTGGACCGAGGAGACGGCGCCCGCGCCCTCTCCGACCGCGGTGGCCACCCGCTTGGTCGAACTCGAACGGACATCGCCCACCGCGAAGACGTGGCGCGCACTGGTCTGGAACGGCAGCGGTGCCTCGTGCGTCCCCGGGGGCAGGCGGCTGTCCGTGACGACGAAGCCGTGGTCGTCCTTCGCGATGTCCTTCATCCAGTCCGACTCCGGTGTGGCGCCGATGAAGCAGAACAGCCCTCGGCAGTCCAGCCGCTCCGACTCGCCGGCGGCGTCTGTCACGACGATCGACGTGAGGGTCTCGTCCCCGTCGAGGTGCCGCACCGTGCTTCCGGTCCGGACGTGGATCCGGGGATGGGCCAGGATCCGGTCTGCCAGGTACGCCGACATCTTCGCCCCGAGGTCGGCGGTTCGCACCACCAGGTTCACCGTGCAACCGCGAGCGGCCAGAGACAGGGCCGCCTGCCCGGCCGAGTTGGCACCGCCGACCACTGCCACCGGCTGTGACTCGTACCTGAGGACCTCCAGCTCGGTCGCCGCGTACCGGATGCAGCCTCTTTCCTCGAACTCCGCCCATCGCGGGATGTCGAGGCGCCGGTAGTGCGCTCCGGTGGCGACGATCACCGTGGAGGTTTCGATGCGGGAGCCGTCCTTGAGCTCCACCGCCGGTCGCCTCTCGTCGGAGAGGTCCAGGCCGACGACCTTGCAGGGGGAGAAGATCTGGACGCCGAACTTGAGCGCCTGGATCATCGCCAGCCGGGTCAGCTCCTCACCACTGACCCCCTGCGGGAAGCCGAGATAGTTCTCGATCCGGGCGCTCTTCGCGGCCTGGCCTCCGATCCCGCAGCCGTCCAGCAGCACGGTGGCGAGGCCCTCGGAGGCACCGTAGACCGCCGCTGCCAGACCGGCCGGTCCGGCGCCGACGACGACGAGATCGGGGATGCACTCCGTGGCGTGATAGGTCAGGCCGAGCGCCTCGGCGACCGTTCCCGGGGTGGCGCGGCGCAGCACCAGGCCGTTCGTCACCGCGATCGGGAGATCGTCCTCGCCGGTGCCGGTCGACCTCAACAGCGCGCGCCCTGACAGTGACGTCGCGTCGAGCCATGCGTGCGGCAGGAGCATCTGCGTCACGTACGTGCGCAGGCAAAGCGTCTCGGCGGTATCCGGCCGGCCGACGATCTCCAGCGCGCTGCCGGCCGCGGACCGCATGAGCTCGCGCCGTGCCCGGAACGTCTCGATCAGCACGTCGGCGATGTCGACCTGCTCGGCGAGGACCCGGCGCAGGGCGTGCGCCGGGATCCGGACGACGGTTCCGGCGGTCGCGACGCGGGCCGTCAGATAGACCTGCTGACCGGTCAGCAGGTTGAGCTCGCCGAGGAACTCGCCCGGCCCGCGCCGGTAGATCAGGCGTTCCGGCTCGATCGCCGTCGCGTCCCTGACGACATCCACCGTCGCCGTCCGCAGCAGGAAAAGGTCGTAGGCGGTGTCACCTGAGGAATACAGGTTCTGCCCCTCCCGGACATCCTCCGCCTCGCCGTACCCCGCGAGGCGGTCCAACTGCTCCTCGTCGAGGAGGGTGCTTTTGCCGTCGCCGGTTTCCATGCTCGGCATGATAGGGCGCGCTTGTTGACGAAGACTTCACGACGCACGGCGGGAGGCCTTTCCAGGTGACTCGGCTGATCGGCGTGGCCGTCACGATCGTCCCCGCCCGGGAATCGGGTACGCCGTCGGCACCGGAGAGCCCTCCGGCGCCCGCTCCCGCTTCGCCCTGATTTACGACGCGCCTCTAATCCTCCGGATCCAGCGACTAATTAACGCGATATTCCATACGATCTCGCGATAGCGCTTCTCTCGTATTACCTTTCCCCATATGGTGACCGTGCTCTGCGAAAAAACCCTGCGATAAACCATTGCATCCGGTATGTGGCCGCCAGCGACAGGGGAGAAGCCCATGGCCGCTTCACGACGGAGAACCACTCGTCTCGCACTCGTCGCGCTGCTCGTCGGCGCGCTGATCGCGGTCCCCACCGGCACCGCGGCCGCCACGACGAGCGGGAACGCCCCGGTGGGACCCGCCGCCGCGAGGAGCCTCGACGACATCAACGAGGACATTCGCAGTGCCCAATACGCCATCAACCGGTTCTGGGCGACGCACTGGTCGGAGTTCTTCCCCGGCAGGTATTCACCCCCGCGCGTTCTCGGCGCGTACGACGGCGCGTGGGGCAACGCGCCGACGTGCCAGGGATATCCCCTTCCCGATGACAACGCCCTGTACTGCTGGCCGCCCTACGACTTCGTCGCGTGGGACGTCGACCTCATGCGAATGGGATACCGGCAGGGGGACGCCTGGGTCTATCTGATCATCGCGCACGAATGGGCCCACGCCGTCCAGGCCCGCCTTCCCGAGAGGCTGCTGTCCCGGCAGCTCGAACTCCAGGCCGACTGCCTCGCCGGGGCGGCGCTCTTCGGAGCCGCCGATGACGGCATCCTGTACTTCGAGACCGGTGACACCGCGGAGATCTCGGCGGCTCTGCGAGAACACGCCGACGACACTCCCTGGACCGATGTGAGCGACCACGGCACCGCCGCGCAACGCCTGGGCGCCTTCAACCGGGGCGCGCGCCAGGGCGTGGGCGGATGCTTCGCGTGACGAGGGCGGTCCCGGCGCGCGACCGCACCCGCGATCCTGCTCGCGACCACACTCACGAGCGCGCCCGCGACCGCCAGAGCACCCGGCCCACCGCCGGGTAGGACCCCGGCCTGGGTGATGGAGGGGTCACCCGGGCCGGGGTCACGAACCCCGATCGCCGGCCGAGGCCGCGCGCCTGCTCATGGCCCGCGCGCGGGTCTCCCCTCCCGCACGCGGGCCCCGGCCCGCGCGAGTCCCCTCCTCCCGCGCGGGACGCGGATCTCGCCCTCACCTCCGTGTTCACCTCTCCGTACGGGAGCTGCAGCCGACCAGCCCGTACGGGAAGCGGAGGCTCAGACGCGGCTGCTTCCCGAACGTTCCATCAGGGCGGCCAGGCGGTTCGCCCGTTCGGTGTCGCCGGCGTGCAGGGAGGCGGTTCTGGCGATCTCCAGTGGCTCCTCGCTCGCGGCGAGCGCCTCCTCGTGGCGTCCGGCGGCCGCGAGCTCGCTGGAGCGACGGCTCAGCGACAGGGCCAGGCGGCGCTCGCGGTCCGCGCCCCTCACCGGGGCCTCACCCCGGCGTCCCGGCCCGCGGACCAGAAAGGGATGGCGTTCATCCGTTCTCCTCGAGAGTGGGAACTCTGCTTGGGCGGTGTCAACGGGATCCCTCTCGCCTCCTCTCACCGAACCTCCTCTCACCGAACTCTCAACACCTCTCGCCGGCCTGGCCCCGTCGAGGGCGACGACCAGGTCGGCCGATGTTTTGGAACGCTCCCGCTCGCGGGGTGACGAGACCCGGAGAAGGCCTCGCGCGGTCAGACGAAGCTGCGCGCCGACGCCCACCTCGTCCCGGCGGCGAACCCCCTGCCCTGGAGGTCGAGAACGGCGTCGGAGTCCTTCCTCCTGGAAAGCGGTTCGGCGCCCAGCGGGCCGTCGGGCAGCACCTGCCAGACGGGATCGCACTGGATGACCGGCCGGTCCCGTTCGGGTTCCCCCTCGGAGAGGGGTGTCCAGAGCGTGCGGTCGCCGTGCTCGTTGACGAGCCTCAGGTGGGTACGGCACCCGGGGCAGCGGATTCCTCCGGTGCCGAGGTCCTCGCGCCGCGCGGTGAAGTAGCCGTAGTGGTCCACTCCCCGCTCGTCCCACGACAGGTCCAGGTGCCGGTCCCAGCCGACCTTCGCGGCGGCCCTGCCCCGGGGGGCGCAGACCGGGCAGGGCACCCGCATCTCGTCCCAGAACCGTGAGGCCGCCAGTTCGGGATCGTGCCGGCCGGCCCGCTTGACCGTCTCGGTGACGGCCTCCCCCCGGCCCGCCGGAGGCCTGCGGACCCGCGGGACGGTGGTGATCGGGTCGGAGTTGTTGATGAGCCTGGCGAAGCGGTCGGCGTAGGCGTCGCCCAGCAGGGGGACGCCCAGGACGGCACGGGCGGTGAGGTGCTCCAGCCGCCGGATGCCGCCCGAGGGCCGGGCGGCGTACGCGGAGGTGATCATGGGCGGCGTGGAACCGCGCGGCAGCAGCCACAGCGTGGCCAGCAGCTCGCTCACCGTCCAGAACGACGAGAAGTAGTCGGGCGCGGGATGGACGATGGCCCTCCCCGTCGCGATGATCTCGTACATCAGCCGCGCCACGCCCTCCCACATCTGCTGCCGGGTGACCACCTCGGCCGGGTAGGAGTACTCGCGGGGCGGCACCATCCGCACGGTGACCGAGTGGGCCTTCTCGAAGCCCGCGCGCCACTCCCCCGCGTCCTGCCGGTGGTCGCCGTGGAAGCTGAGGAAGTAGTCGGCCGGGTTGTCGAACATCCAGTAGTGCTCCCGGGGCGCGGGCAGGCGCGGCGCGGGCGTGCGGACCATGCCCAGCACGCGGCGCAGGCGCCGCTCCAGCCACTCGCCCAGTTCCGGGTTGCCCAGGGTCTCGCCGTGCACGGGGGCGTGGCTGGCGCGGGTCAGCACGTTGCGGGGCAGCGGGGTGCGGCTGAGGACGATGCTGCCGGGGTCGAGTTTGGCGCGCATGTTGAAGGCCGCGTAGACGTCCTCAGGTCCTTCGACCGAGCAGTCCCACACGACGAAGGTCGACGCCCGCTGCGCCGCGAGCGCGGTGCTCTGGCCGGCGCCGGGAAGAGCGACCGCCAGGCGGACCCCCAGCCTCGCGCAGATCGGCCGTATCCAGTTGTCCAGCAGGTCGTGGCCGCTCTCGGTCGGCGGTACGAAGACCGTCATGGTGGCGTTCACGTGGCGGCCCCGGCCGATCCCGCGCGGCCGTTCCACCCGGCCCGTACGACCGGAACGCCCCGCATGTCCGGCGCGCCCTGCCTGCCCGGCGCGGTCCTCACGGCCCTTACAGCCCTCACGGCCCTTACAGCCCTCACGGCCCTTACGGCCCGCGGGACCGTCACGACCGGCGGCCGGTGGTACGCCCGGCCCGTCGCCGGCCGGCGACGGTGTTCCCTCCCGTGTTCCCTCCCGAGGTGGGACGTGGTGCCCATCTGATGCTCTCCCCCCTGGCGTGACACTCCGTGGACGACTGCCTCCCGCGCCGGCGGGCACGCGGCACCCTCTCGCGCGATCATCCGTCCAGGTGGGTTTCCAGGAGGGTGACCAGCTCGATGACACCGTGGAAGGGGACGGGCGGCGCGGAGTCATCGGATTCGACCGTCCCGGCGATGTGACCGGTGGCGGTCCTCTGGACGTCGATGGTCAACCGCATTCCGGCCTCCTGTCGGCGGCACCGCTCTCCCGGCGCTCTGGCAGTCGCTCACGGTAGTGGCCGGAGACCGGGAAAGCGTCCAGGTACCACCCCTACGGATGGCACGACAAACCCCGACATGTCCGTTTCCTGTACGCCGGCGTGGCCGCGGCGACGTTCCGCGCGAGCCGGATGCCGGCCCTCCGCCTCACCGCCTTATTCGTCATTCGTCATTCGTCGGGGTCGGACAGGACCGCGCGGAGCTCGACCCGGCTGGTGACGTTCAGCTTCGCGTAGATGCGGTTCAGCTGCGTCTCCACGGTGCTGATCGCCACCAGGCGCTTCTGCGCGATCTGACGGGTGGTCATGCCCTCGCAGACCATCGCCACGACCTCGCGCTCGGCCCCGGTGAGACTACTGAAGGCGGCGTTGGGGCCGTCCACGGAAAGCCTGAGCTCCCCGGCCGTCTTCAGGGCGAGGGCGGCGTAGGCCGCGGCGCCGGTACGGTTGAAGGCGACCAGCGCCCGCCTCAGCAGCCGTTCCGCCTCGGCGTGGCGGCCCCGGGCGTGCTGGGAGCGCGTCATCACCAGGTCGATCCTGCCGGCCTCGATCGGCAGGCCCACCTCGCGGGCCAGGGAGAGGGCTTCCTCGCACTCCCGTACGGCGCCCGCGTGGTCGCCCCGGACGGCGGCGATCTGGCCCCGCACCCTGGCGATGGACATCAGGGTCGAGCGGCGCCCGCTCGACGCGGCCCTGTCGCTGAAGACGCCCAGCGCGACGTCCGCCTCGTCGGCCCGGCCGAGCTGGGAGAGCGCGTCGGCGCCGATCGGGCCGAACAGGTGGGTGCCCGGCTCCAGGGAGTCGTAGTGCAGCTCGATCGCCTCGGCCGCGCTGAGCAGCCGCTGGGCGTCGCCCCGGGCCTGGGCGACCGCCGCGCGCGCCCCCGCCGCGTAGGCGAGGCTCGCCCTGCTCTCGACGAGCGGCGCCCACTCCGTGGCCTGGCGGGCGTGCTCGCGCGCCAGGTCCCACTCTCCCCGGGCCGCGCGGGGGAAGCACGCCAGGGAGTGCAGGAGCGCGTAGTCCCAGACCCGCTCGTTCTCCTCGGCGTCGCCGACGGCGAGCCGGGTGAACTGCACGGCGTCGTCGAGCCTGCCCCGCCGGTACTCGACCTCGCCCAGGAAGCCGAGTGCCTGGCCGACCCGCAGCGCCTCGCCGCGCGTGGCCCGCGCGACGCTCTCCCGCAGGTCGGCGGACGCGCCCTCCAGGTCGTCGGTCCACAGCCGGATCATCCCCCTGGCCACCAGCCCGTCCAGCCCGGCCACCGAACCCGGCAGGTCGGCGTCCGCCAGGGACGCCAGCGCCTCCTCGGCCCGTCCGGCCAGGGTCCAGCCCAGGGACTGGGCGAACCAGGCGAACGCGCGCACCCACGGCTCGTGGCTGCCCGCCGCGACGGCCGCCGTGCCGTACTCGACCATCTCGGGGTAGGAGATCTCGACCACCCCGATGATCGCGAGCTGGGCCGCGATGCGCGCCCGCAGGTCCGCGGGCGCGTGCGGGCTCTCCGCCCTGTCGCGCCCGGCGGCGCCCAGCGCCTGGACCAGCAGCAGCTTGGCCTCCGCGACGCGCCCGGAGATCAGGGCCTGGTAACCGGCGACGTAGTCGCGCCAGGGGCCTCGCGGCGCCGCGAGGATCTCGCTCTCGTAGCGCCGGGCGACGGTGGCGTCACCGGAGACCAGCAGGGTCTCCACGGCCGTCAGCAGGCGGGCCACCCTGTCCGGTCCCGGCGGGGTCAGCTCCGCGGCGTGGCGGGCGTACACCGCCGCCAGTGGGAGCCTGCCGCGCGACAGCAGGGACTGGGCCTCCTCCTGCGCCAGCGCGGCGAGCTCACCGTCCGTACCGCCGCCGGACGCCGCGATCCCGTGCCACAACGCGCCGGGACCGCCGAGCATGGCGGCGTTGCGGTGCAGGGCACGGCGGCGCTCGACGCCGGAGTCGTAGTAGATGCGGTCCCAGACGAGCAGGGTGGTGAACGCGAACTCCTGCCCCGCCGTCCCGGGAATCTCCTTGACCAGCCCGGCGTCGACGGCCTCCGCGAGAGGCGTCGTGGCGTCGTCGACGCCGGAGAGCGCGCGCAGGTCGGCCAGGCCGAAGCGGCGGCCGAGCACCGCCGCCGCGCCGACGACCTCGCGGGTACAGCGGCCGCACGACGCCAGCCGCGCCACGACTGCCTGCGTCATGCCGCGGGGGGCGGGCAGCGGGCCGTTGCCGAAGTTGATCGAGTGCATCTCCACCTGGTCCAGCAGGAGAACCGAGTGCAGCGCGTTGCCGTCGGTGTGCTCGTGCAGCCTCCTGGCGCCGGAGGGGGTGAGCCCGTCGTGGCCGGTCGCGACGGCGAGCCTCACGAGGTCGTCGGCGGAGAGCCCCTCGACCTGGAGCAGGCGCCCCTGCGCCGAGTCGAAGATCCGTTCCCATCCCTCGTGGAGCTCCAGGCGGGGAGCGTCCGGCGCCGCTCCCGTCGCGTACCCGGGGGCCTGGTGCACGACCAGGAGCATGACCTGGGCGTTGCGCAGGCGCCGGGCCGCCAGGCGGAGCGCGGCCATCGACTGCCGGTCGCCGCAGTGCGCGTCGTCGACGACCACGATCAGCGCGTCCGCGGCGGTGAACTCCGCCGCGAGGGCCTGTCCGACGAAGGCCGCCTCCGACTGGCCCGACAGCGTCCTGACGAGCGCCGGGGTCGGCAACTGCTCGGCGATCTGTTCCAGCACCCCCCACGGGTGGGCGAGGGCGTCCTCGTCGCCGAAGGCGCGGACGACCCGCACGCCGGGCACGGTACGCAGGAAGCGCTCGACCAGCTCGGTCTTGCCCATCCCCGACGCCCCCCGGACACCCACGATCCGCGCGTCACGGCGTCTGGCCTCGCCCCACGCCTCCCCGAGGAAGTCGAGTTCCCGCTTCCGGCCGATGAACAGCGGAGAGGTTCTGCCGTGCAACGCAGCGCTCCCTTTTCACGATCCCCATGTTCTTGACGGCGATTATGGGTCAGGAATCAGCCTATCGGCATGGATTTCATCTGAAGATTCTTCACGAAACGGATCCGAATGAATTTCACATCAGCCGGGCACCCTCCGGATTCCCTCGTTCGCGGAACGCTCCGGACGCGGACCGCGACCGCCCGGACACGCGGAAAACCCGCCCGGGAGGCTCGCGACGCCCACTCCCACCTGGTGTTCTCCGGAGTCCAAGCGGGTTTTCCCGGAATGGGACCGATCCACTCACGCCAACACATAGGGCGGTTCACGAATGCGGCCGGCGGCGAAGAGGCCGTGGCCGTTGATTGCCGCACGTGCGACCGGATTTCGCGCAATTGACGATTTCTGCGCTCGGTAAGTATCCGGTGACACGAAGTGTGCAATACCTCGCACATTACGCGAGAAAGTACACGGCGGATACCGAGTGCGATTTCCCGACCACGGTCCGAGGTGTTCGCTCAGCGCTCCAGCCGGGGCCGGTGAGTACCTCCCCTCGCACCTTCCTGGCCGCGTCGCGCGGAAAGCCCGTCGACGGCGAACACCCGGAGGGCCTCGGTGGCCCGCGACCCGCCCGGAGCGGAGGCGGGTCACGTCCTCGCCGGTCACGGCGGCTCCCCGGGAGCCGCGGACGGCCCGCCGGGTCCGGCCCCCCACGAGCCGGACCCGGACGGACGATGACCGGGCGGGCCCGGCCTGGACACCTCGGAGCCCGGCGTCCCGGAGTCCGGCGTCGCGGAACCGGGTGTCCCCGAGCCCTGCGGGGCGGGGGTCGCCATGCCGCGAAGTCCGTACCGGGAGCCGTCCCGCGCGGCGGGGTGGCCCGGTCGTAGTATTCCAGCCATTCGGTCACCGTCCCGTCCGCCACGCTCAGCGCGCCGCCGAGAGGGACAGGGTGCTCCGTTGCTTGTGAGTGTGCTGTGGTGAGCGCGCTCTCAGGCAGCTTCCGGCTTGCGCCGGAGCGTTCCCCGTTTCCGGGGTTCCCGTTTCGCCGGTGCGCGCCCGGCACGGGTGCCGGGTCCTACCGCTCCTCCACGGGCGTTTCGCGTCTCCCCGCAACTCTGGGCGACGTCGGCCGCGAGCGCGGCCAGATTCAGCGCGGCATTGAGATCCCGCCCCAGGGCAAGGCCGCACTCGGCGCAGGCGTAGGTGCGTTCGGACAGGGCGAGCTTGGCTTTCACCACGCCGCAACCCGAACAGGTCTTACTACTGGGGAACCACCGGTCGGCAACAATGAGCCGCCCGCCGCTCCGGCCGGTTTTGTAAGACAGCTGCCGCCGCACCTCGGCCATGCCGACATCGGAGACGGCGCGGGCCAGGCGACGGTTACGGACCATCCCGGAGATGGTGAGGTCTTCGACCACCACGGTGCCCCAGGTGGCCGCCAAGCGGCTGGTGAGCTTATGCAGGCCGTCGCGCCGCTGGTTGGCCACCCGCGCGTGTGCCGTGCCGAGCGCGGCCTTGGTCGTGGTCCAGCGGGCGGAGGGCTCGCGCCTGCCACCGTCGGGGGCGCGCGGCCCGGTTCGGCGGGCGAGTTGCTTGTTCAACCGGCGTAGCCGCTTGAGCGCCGAGCGGTGATGCCTGGGATTGGCGACGACCTCGCCGGTGGACAACACCGCGAGGTCCTTGCCCCCGAGATTCACCCCGACGACGACGGCGCCCGGCCGGGCCGGGGCGCGGTCGGCGCGGTCGAGCTCGCAGGTGAACGCCACGAACCACCGCCCCCCTCACCGCGGACGGTGGCCGACAGGATCCGCCCCGTGCCGCGCTCCACGTGCCGGGCCAGTTTCCGGGTCGACTCACCCGTACG
>NZ_JBPXMD010000028.1:0-98686 GCF_051918855.1 Streptosporangium sp. H16 | reverse complement strand
CAGGCCAAGAAGGACGCCCTGGAGAAGGTCGGCGTCCGCGTCGGCAGGACCCCGAGCGAGACCGCCCGCCTGATGCGCGAGGTCGTGAAGTCGCTCTAGCGCACGGCCCCGGGGCCATGGCCCCGGGAACGGGCGAACGCGGCGCGTCACTCCGGAGCATGCTCCGGGGTGACGCGCCGCCGCGGTTTCCCACCGGTGATCGTCTGATTGTCGCGCATCCCTCTCCGGGGAGGGGACGCAAGCGGTTCCCGTGCCGGCGCGGCCCGGATACCACAGGGGACTCCTGTCACACGGTGCGCGACACGCGGGCGCGGGAGTCCCTTCCGCACCGAAGATCCTGAGACCATCGACTACTGTGACGGCCCTTTTCGATCAGCTACGGACGGCTCCCCGCAACGTCCTCAGCCGTATCCCCCTGCCCGGCCTCACGGGTGACGACGATGACGTCCGCAGGCCGCTTCCCGTCTCCGGGATGCTCGCCGCCGCGTGGACCCTCGGCGTGGGGCTGGCGGTGCTCACCACGCTCACCCTGGTCGGCTGGATCGCCGCTCCCCGCGGTGCGCTCGGCGCGGGCCTGCCCGCGGTGTTCCGCACCGCGTCGCAGCTCTGGCTGGCCGCGCACCACGCGGGCTTCGCGATACCCGGCGGCTCGGTGGGGCTGCTCCCGCTCGGGCTGACGGTCCTGCCCGCCTTCCTGCTGTACCGCGCCGGGATGTGGATGGCCCGCGACGCGGACCTGCGGCTCCGGCTGCCCGCCCGGCTGCCCAAGAACACCCCGAGGGAGGTGTCCAACGCCCGCCGCAGGGCGCAGCTGGTCCTGATCGCGCAGGCGGGCATCTCGCTGGCGGCGCCGTACGCGCTGCTGGCCGGGCTGATCGCGCTGGTCACCAGGAACGAGATCACCCAGCCCTTCCTCGGCGACGTGCTGGTCAGCCATCTGGCGCTGGCCTTCATCGCGGGCTCAGTGGCCGTCGCCAGGACGATCGGGCCCTGGCGGTCGATGCTGCGCCTGCTGCCCGAACGGCTGCGCTCGGTCGTGGTCGGGACGTCCGCCGCACTGGCGATCATGCTCATGGCGGGTGCCGTCATGGTGCTCGGGGCCGTCGTGGTCAACTTCGGGCAGGTCCAGGAGCTGTCCGGGATCCTGGCACCGGGGTTCGTCGGCGGGATGCTGCTCCTGCTGGTCCAGGGGCTCTACCTGCTCAACGCCGTCATCTGGGGGCTGGCCTACATCGCGGGTCCCGGTTTCGCGGTCGGCACCGGCACGCTGGTCGCGCCGACGGGCGTGCAACTGGGTACGGTGCCGAGCCTGCCGATCCTGGGCGCGCTGCCCGAGGCGGGCCCGACCCCGGCCTGGGTGATGATCGTGATCGCGGTGCCGTTCGTGGCCGGGGCCGTGGCGGGCATCCTGGTCGTCCGGATCTCGCCCTCCCCCTCGTACGAGGGGGCGCCGCTGTGGGGGTTCGTCTGCGGGCTGGCGACCGGGGCGACGGCCGGCCTGCTCGCGGCGCTCTCCGGCGGCTCGCTCGGCGGCGCGCGGCTGTCCGCGCTGGGCCCCGCGGGGTGGGAGGTGATGCTCTCGGTGACCCTGGAGGTGGGTGTCGCGGCGGGGATCTCCGCCGGGCTGGCCAACTGGTGGCTGATCTTCCGTGGACACAACACGGCCGTCACCAAGGCGGCGGCCAAGGTCGGCACGGCCACCGCGCCGGTGCGCAAGGCGGGCGTCAAGATCGCCAAGGCGGCGGCCTCGGCGGCCGGCAAGGTCGGCTTCGCCGAGCCGGAGGAGCTCCAGAAGCTCCCCGGCTACTGGCTGGACGCCACGGAGTGCGACACCCAGCCGATCCCGGTCATCAGGGACGACTGGGAGGACGAGCACGCCTCGGCCGCGGCGGAGAGCTCGCAGAAGGCCCGCCGCCCCGACCCGCCGCGCCCGCCCCGGCGCGACATCGTCGACGAGACCGACGACAAGGGCGGCCACGTCATCTACGTCGACCCCTACGCCTGGGACCGCGACTGAGAACCGGGCCTCTGTGTTCCGTCACACCTGAGGTCGTGGCGGCCGGGAAGCGTGGCCACTTGGGACAGGGCCACCTGGGACCGTGCCGCCCAGGACCGGTGACCGCCTGGGACCGTGGCCGGAAATCCGGTGGCCGGAAATCCGGTCATGCCTGGAAACCCTTCGCACGGGGCCGGGCGTATGGACGGGTATGAGACCTAAGACGGTCGCGTGAGCGGTCACGAGGGGTTCACCGAATTCGTCGCGGCGCGGGGAGCGAGCCTGTTCAGGATCGCCCACCTCACCTGCGGGTCCCGCGACGAGGCCGAGGACGTCCTGCAGAGCGCCCTGGAGAAGGCTTACCGTAGCTGGGGCCGCCTGCACGCGGGAAGCGACCCCGAACCCTACGTGCGCCGCATCATCGTCAACACCGCCATCAGCCGTGCCCGCCGTCGCGCGATCCTGCGGATCTTCCTGACCGGCTCGCCCCCGGACACTCCGGCGCCCGACTCCCTGAGCGGCGTCGAGCTTCGTCAAATCCTGATCGCCGGTCTGCGGAGCCTGCCGCCCCACCAGCGCGCCGTACTGGTCCTGCGCTTCTTCGAGGATCTGACCGAAGCCCAGACCGCCGAGGTCCTCCGCTGCTCGATCGGGGCGGTCAAGAGCCAGTCGTCCAAGGGACTGGCCCGTTTGCGCGCCCTGATCGGCGCCGATCTTCACGAGGAGGAGTTTCCCCATGCCGAACGTTGAGCACGAACTCCGGCTGGCCATGGTCGAGGAGACCTCCGCGCTCGGCGCACCTCCCGGCCTCGCCCACCGGGTCGTACAGGGCGCGAAACGGGAGAGGAGGGCTCGTACGACGGCGGTGGCCATGGTCGCCGCGGCCGTGCTGGCGGCGGCCGTACCCGGCTACCTGACCGTGACGGACCGGAGCGGCGTCGCCTCTCCCACCCAGGCGGTGGGCGTGGACGGGGTGAAGGTCGGTTACCTGCCCGCGGGTCTCGGCGCCCCCGTACTGGAGAGAGCCGACGCCGGAGGTCTGCGCGGCACCGCCGCGACCTGGGGGGCGGGGGACGACCTCGTCCGCGTCACGGTCTACCGGGACCCGGCCTTCGGGGGAGCCGAGCGCGTGCTCGGCGGGATCAGGGGCACGCCCGAGACGCTGCCGGGAGTCCTCGTCGCGAAGGTGCGCGGACGCGGGGCGTTCACCCGGGCCGAGGGGGACGACCTGGTCTGGGAGGAGCGGCCCGGCCTGGTCCTGCGCGTCACGGTGGGCGCCCTGCACCGGGACGCCCTGCGGAGGATCGCCGGTGGTCTCGTCCCCAAGGATCCGACCGGCGGAGTCTTCCAGGGACTGCGTGTCACTTACATTCCCCCCGGCCTGCACCTGGCGGACCTCTCCTCCGTGGTCGACCAGACCGGGTGGACCGAGATCCGATTGAGCGGGGACGACGGCGCCTCGGTCCGGATCCTGGCGGTGCGCGGGCTGAGCGCCGCGGACCCGGAGACGTTGCTCACCTGGGCCAGGGTCCGCCAGAACCTGTACACCGCCACCCCGGAGAAGGTCCGGGGCAAACCCGGGTACCGGGCGGACGGGGGCGGCAGAGGCGCCTCGTACTCGCGGCTACGCCTGTGGCTGGAGAAGCCCGGTCTCGGATACGTCGTGGAGGTGAACGAGGGCCTCGCGACCACACTGGACAGGATCGTGAAGGGCCTCGTCCCCACCGAGCCGCCGTCCACCTCCGGCAAGCCTTCCGGCCCGGGTAACGCGGTCGACCACGTCGCCGTCGCCTACCTGCCCCCCGGCCTGCGACGGGTCGCCGGGGAGACGACGCGGCTCGGCAAAGGCTGGAGCGCGAAGGCCGGACGCTGGTCGGACGGCTCGCGCGACGTCGAGGTCACCGTGGTACGCGGCGCGGTCCTGCACAGCAGCCAGTGGGTGGACGAAATCCTGCGCGGGGAGAAGCGGGAGCCCGGACGCACGGAAATGCCGCTCATGGGCATACGGACCACCGATCCGGACGGTCGCCGGGGGATCTTCTTCGAGAGCACGGAGGTCGCCGTCCATGTCAAGGTCGATCCCGCCCTGGCCGGCGAACTGGACAGGATCGCCGCGAAGATCCGCGTCCCGCCCCCGTCCTACAGGCCGTAGCTCCCGCCGGCCGCGGCTCTTACGAGGCCGCGGCTCTTACGAGGCCGTAGATCTCACAGGCCACAAGCCTCACGGGCTGTAGACCCCACGGGCACCGATCAAGACCGATCAGGGAGGCAGGACCTGCCCGCGCTCTTCCGGGAGTGCGGGCCGTGCCCGTCCGCCGACAACCGCGCAGAGGCCGCGCATAAGCCGCTCAGGGGCCACTCAGAGATCGCTCAGGGCGGGAAGGGGAACTGCACCTGGCCCGGCTGGAGGAAGGGCATCTTCTGCTCCATGGCCCGTTCGAGCTGCTCCACGCACTCGTTCTGCGACGCGATGGTGCCCGCGCCCCTGCCGCACTCGGTGTAGGCGGCCAGCTCGTCACCGAAGTAGAACTGCAGCGCCGTCACCGCGATCGAGATCAGCAACGCCCCGGCCGACAGCACGACGCCCACCACGGCGGTGCCGGCCGGCTTGGGGATGGCGCGGAGCGTCCGGATCGCGCGGATCGAGGTGATGAGGGCGAAGATCGCCATGACGATTCCCGCGAGGGGGAGCACCAGCGTCATCACCGCCGCGGCGACCGCGAGCCACAGCGCCCTCCGACCGGCGCTCTCAGCGGGCCGGACCTCGACCGGTAGTGTCACCTGACCTCCTTGCATCGTTCGTACGGACAGGCCGATACCCTTGCAGCGGCGTGAGTCCCCGTCCGAATGGAGTGCGTCGGTGTCATCCCAGGCCGTTCGGCTTGTGGTTCTCGTGTCCGGTTCTGGAACCAACCTACAGGCCCTGCTGGACGCTGTGGCAGACGAAACCTACGGTGCCCGGATCGTGGCCGTGGGTGCCGACCGCGCCGGTGTCGAGGGCCTGGTGCGCGCGCAGCGCGCGGGGGTGCCGACATTCGTGGAGAGGCTCGCCGACCACCCCACCCGCGAGGAGTGGGACGACAGGCTCGCCGCCCGCATCGCCGAGCACCGGCCGGATCTCGTGGTCTGCGCGGGGTTCATGAAGATCCTCGGCGCGCCGACGCTGGAGGCCTTCCCGGTCCTCAACACCCACCCCGCCCTGCTGCCCTCCTTCCCCGGCGCGCACGGCGTCCGCGACGCGCTCGCGTACGGCGTGCGCGTCACCGGCTGCACCGTGATGCTCGCCGACGCGGGTGTCGACACCGGGCCGATCATCGCCCAGGAGGCCGTGCCCGTGCTGGACGGCGACGACGAGGCGGCCCTGCACGAGCGCATCAAGACCGTCGAGCGTCACCTGCTCGTCGACACCGTCGGCCGGATGGCCCGCGAGGGCTGGACCGTGACCGGCAGGACTGTCCGATTCGGACGACCCGGTGGATGAGCCGGGCGCCTCGGAGAAAACCGGAACCAACCAGGAGGAGCACGAAGTGACCCGCATCGCCATCCGGCGCGCGTTGATCGCGGTGTATGACAAGAGCGGGCTGGAGGAACTGGCCCGCGGGCTCGACGCCGCGGGCGTGGAGATCGTCTCCACGGGGGGCACCGCCGCGAAGATCGCCTCCTTCGGCGTCCCCGTCACTCCTGTCGAGTCGCTGACCGGCTTCCCCGAGTGCCTCGACGGCCGGGTCAAGACGCTGCACCCGCGCGTGCACGCCGGGCTGCTGGCCGACAGCGGCAACCCGTCCCACGTCAAGCAGCTCGAAGAGCTGGAGATCGAAGCGTTCGAGCTGGTGGTGGTCAACCTCTACCCGTTCCAGGAGACCGTGGCCTCCGGCGCCTCCGACGCCGAGTGCGTGGAGCAGATCGACATCGGCGGCCCCGCCATGATCCGGGCCGGTGCCAAGAACCACGGCACCGCCGCGGTCGTGGTCGACCCCGCCTCCTACGGCGACGTGCTCGCCGCGGTCGCCGCGGGCGGCTTCACCCTCGTCGAGCGCCGCCGCCTGGCCGCCGCCGCGTACGCCCACACCGCCTCGTACGACACCGCGGTGGCCTCCTGGTTCGCGAGCGTCTACGCCGCCGAGGACGGCGCGTGGCCGCGTTACATGGGCGCGGCCTGGGAGCTGCGGGCGCCGCTGCGCTACGGCGAGAACCCGCACCAGGGCGCCGCCCTGTACTCGGGGCAGAAGGACGGCCTGGCCAACGCCGAGCAGCTGCACGGCAAGGAGATGTCCTACAACAACTACCTCGACGCCGACGCCGCCTGGCGGGCCGCCTGGGACTTCGACGGGCCCGCCGTGGCGATCATCAAGCACCAGAACCCGTGCGGCATCGCGGTCGGCGCCGACGTCGCCGAGGCGCACCGCAAGGCACACGCCTGCGACCCCGTCTCGGCGTACGGCGGCGTGATCGCGGTCAACGCGGAGGTGACCGGGGAGCTGGCCCGGCAGATCGCCGAGGTGTTCACCGAGGTCGTGGTGGCCCCCTCCTTCACGGAGGAGGCGCTGGAGGTGCTCACCGCCAAGAAGAACATCCGACTGCTGTCCTGCCCCGCGGGGCCGTCCAACCCGGCGGAGTTCCGCCGGATCGACGGCGGCCTGCTGGTGCAGACCGCCGACCGGGTCGACGCCCCGGGCGACGACCCGTCCGCCTGGGAGCTGAAGGCCGGGCCCGCCGCCTCCGCCGAGGTCCTCGCCGACCTCGCCTTCGCCTGGAAGGCGTGCCGCTCGGTGAAGTCCAACGCGATCCTGCTGGCCTCGGACGGCGCGAGCGTGGGCGTCGGCATGGGCCAGGTCAACCGGGTCGACTCGGCGCGGCTCGCGGTCTCCCGGGCGGGCGAGCGCGCTTCAGGGGCCGTGGCGGCCTCCGACGCGTTCTTCCCCTTCGCCGACGGCCCGCAGATCCTCATCGACGCGGGAGTGAGGGCGATCGTGGAGCCGGGCGGCTCGATCAGGGACGAGGAGGTCGTCGCGGCGGCCGAGGCGGCCGGGGTGACCCTCTACTTCACCGGCACCCGTCACTTCTTCCACTGACCCGTTCCCGGTGTGCGGCCGCCGCACGGCTGTGGCGGCCGCACACGGGAGATAAGAAAGTGGCGGATTAGACAGGACTCCCTGGGTGAAAAAGGTTTGACCTGCGGTTAGTCTGAAGCATCCCTTTCGTCCCAGTCGTGGAGCTCCCTTATGCCCCTGCTCGACCACGCCCTGTACGCCTTCGTGATCATGCATGGTTTCTGGATCAGCCCCTGGATGATGATCATCATCGCGCTCGGCGCGGCCTACCTCAGCGGGCGGGCCATGGAGTGGATTCCCTTCACCCGCAGGATCATCGAGCGAAGGGAAGCGAGGGAGGCGGAGCGCGGCTGATCCTGGCTGCTTCCGGCGGACCCGTCGCTCCCGCCGATCCCGTGAGAGGGTTGTCCGCATGAGCGCGCGGATTCTCGACGGCAAGGCCACGGCGGCGAAGATCAAGGCAGACCTCACGGCGCGGGTGGCCGCGCTGAGGGAGCGGGGCGTCGTCCCCGGGCTCGGCACCGTCCTGGTGGGCGGTGATCCCGGCAGCCAGATCTACGTGGCCGGCAAGCACCGCGACTGCGCGGAGGTGGGCATCTCCTCCATCCGCAGGGACCTGCCGGAAAGTGCCACCCAGGCCGACGTCGAGGCGGTCGTCGACGAGCTCGACGCCTCCGCCGAGTGCACCGGCTACATCGTCCAGCTCCCGCTGCCCCGCCACCTCGACACGCAGGCGCTGATCGAGCGGATGGACCCGGCGAAGGACGCCGACGGCCTCCACCCGGTCAACCTGGGCCGCCTGGTCCACATGGTCGACGCGCCGCTGCCCTGCACGCCGTACGGCATCGTCACGCTCCTGCAGGCGTACGGGGTGCCGATCAAGGGGGCCGAGGTCGTCGTGGTCGGCCGCGGCATCACCGTGGGCCGCTCGCTCGGCCTGCTGCTGACCCGCCGCTCGGAGAACGCCACCGTCACCCTCTGCCATACCGGCACCCAGGACCTCGCGGCCCACACCCGGCGCGCCGACATCGTCGTCGCCGCGGCCGGGGTGCCGCACCTGATCACCGCGGACATGGTGAAGCCGGGCGCCGCCGTGCTCGACGTCGGCGTCTCCCGGGTCGACGGGAAGATCGCCGGCGACGTGGCCCCGGGCGTCGAGGACGTCGCGGGCTTCCTCACCCCCAACCCCGGCGGCGTGGGCCCGATGACCCGGGCCATGCTGCTCACCAACGTGGTCGAGGCCGCCGAGCGGCGCGCCCGCGAGCGGGGCTGATCCCGCTCGCGGGGGCCCGCGGTCCTCTACGAGGCCCTGCGGTTGGCGGTGGTGGACGACGCCGTCTGAGGCTCCGGGGAACCGGCCGCGCGCTGCGGTGGCACCACGGGGGTGGGCCTGACCAGCCCCAGGGCGACGACCTCGTTCGCCAGCCTGGTGCGCCGGTTGGTCCCCTCGGGGATGCGGAACTTCTGGTAAAGGCGCAGGAGATGCTGCTTGACAGCCGCCTCCGTCACCACCAGATCGTCGGCTATCTCCCTGGCCGTGGCCGGTGCGACGAACGCCTCGTCCGACAGCGCCGGACGGCACAGCGACGTCAGGACATCAACCTCCCGCCTGGTCAGCTCCGGTGCCGCGGCGCGGCGGAGCTCGACCTCCGGTGCGAAGTCCTCGCGAGGCACTCCGCCGATCCTGCCTCGTGCCGCGCCGAAGGACACCACGTCGCCGTCGTCAAGCACCCTCCGGGCGATCGGCCGGCCGTTGACCCGAGTGCCGTTGCGGGACAGGCCCAGGTCAACGACGTACAGGTAGGGTCCGCGCCGGACGAATTCCGCGTGCAGCCGGGAAACACTCGGATCGGTGAGCCGGATGTCCACTCCCCGGCCACGTCCGATCGTCGTGATCTCGGGGCGCAACGGGACCACCTCGCCAGTGTCCTCGATGCGTATGAACGGCCCCTCCACGGCAGTTCCTCCCCAGGTAGCCCGCCGTAACTATTCCTACAGCTCCGGCTTACCCAAACGAGGTGATGGGGAATCGCCTTTGCCAGAAGGAGAATCCTTCGTGAAATTGGTCTGTACCTCTCGGAGGGGTTTCCGCTGCTCACAGGTAGACTTCGGGCACAGATAAGCGGAGGAAACACTCATGGCGGACAAGCCCACCAAAGGTCTCGCCGATGTCGTAGCCGCGTCCACAGCGCTCAGTGACATCGACGGTCAGGCCGGTCGCCTCTTCTATCGTGGCTACGACATCCACGATCTGGCCGGCCGTACCACCTTCGAAGAGACCGCCCACCTGCTCCAGTACGGCACCCTCCCCACGCGAGAGCAACTGCTGACGTACGGTGAGGAACTGGTCCGAGGGCGCACGCTCGGCACGCTCGCCGAGGCCAACATCCAGGAGATCGCGGAGAAGCAGGCCCCCATGGAGGCGCTGCGCACGCTGGTCTCGCTGGCCGGGGGCGACGATCCGGACAAGGGCACCAACGCCCCCGAGGCGAACCTGCGCAAGGCCGCCAGGCTGACCGCGCAGCAGCCGATCCTCGTGGCCCGCTACCACGCGGCCAGGACCGGGGCCACCGTGCCCGATCCGGACCCCGAGCTGAGCGTGGCGGCGAACTTCCTGCTCCAGATCACCGGCCGTACCCCCGGTGAGCGCGAGGTCGAGATCTTCGACGCCTGCCTGGTCCTGCACGCCGACCACACGATGAACGCCTCCACGTTCGCCGCCCGCGTCTGTGCCGCGACCCTGTCCGACATGCACTCGGCGGTCGTGGCGGCGATCGGCACCCTCAAGGGCCCCCTGCACGGCGGTGCCAACGAGCAGGTCATGCGCACCCTGGAGTCGCTCGACGCGGGTTCGGTGGCCCAGGCCGTCCGGGACAGGCTCGCCGCCGGCGAGAAGATCATGGGCTTCGGGCACCGCGTCTACAAGACCGAGGACCCGCGCGCCACGCACCTGCGCAAGATGTCGCAGGAACTCGGCGAGGCCTCCGGCGACGACACGTACTACCGGATGTCCAAGGAGATGGAGGAGGTCGTCTTCGAGACGAAGGGCCTCTACCCGAACGTCGACTTCTACGCGGCGACCGTCTACCACTATCTCGGCATCCCGACGGATCTGTTCACTCCGGTCTTCTCGGTCAGCCGCATGTCAGGATGGACCGCACACGTCATCGAGCAGCACGCCGACAACCGGCTGATCCGCCCGGACAGCGAGTACATCGGCGAGCGCGACCAGAAGTGGAAGCCGATCTCCGAGCGATGAGCCGACGTCAGGGGCGAGAGCGGGTGGTGGGCCGGTGAACGCGCGAGCGGTCGAGGCGAACAGGGAACGTTGGGGGGCCTACCCCCTGGTGGTGGGCGGCGCGCTCGTCGCGCTGGTCCTCGCCGTGATGCTTGGCCTGCCCTACTGGGGCGGAATCGCCATGGGCGCCGTCATGATGTTGGGGGCGCTCGCCCGGCTGGCCGGGGGCGGGCGGCTCGCCGTCCGCCGCAAGGCCACCGACGTCGTCACGCTGGGAGGTCTCGGCGTCGTGCTGGCGGTGGCCGGGATCATCCTTGAGTTCAAGGACCACATACCGATGTGACGGGTCGGATGACCGGGTGCGCCGCGAGGTGGTCGACCACGTCCGATAGCCTCAACGGCCAGTGAGCCTCAAAAAGGACTGTCTGGCCAATTTAGTTCAGAAGGGGAACCACACGCATGCCCAAGATCAAGGTAGAGGGCCCCGTCGTCGAGCTTGACGGCGACGAGATGACCCGGATCATCTGGCAGTTCATCAAGGACCAGCTGATCCTTCCCTACCTCGACGTCGACCTGAAGTACTACGACCTCGGGATCGAGCACCGCGACGCCACCGACGACCAGGTGACGATCGACGCCGCGAACGCGATCAAGCAGTACGGTGTCGGCGTCAAGTGCGCCACGATCACCCCTGACGAGGCTCGGGTGGAGGAGTTCGGCCTCAAGAAGATGTGGAAGTCCCCGAACGGGACCATCCGTAACATCCTCGGCGGCGTCATCTTCCGCGAGCCGATCATCATGTCCAACGTGCCGAGGCTCGTCCCCGGCTGGACCAAGCCGATCATCATCGGCCGTCACGCGTTCGGCGATCAGTACCGCGCCACCGACCTGAAGATCCCCGGCGAGGGCAGCCTCACCCTCACCTACACCCCCAAGGACGGCTCGGAGCCGATCGAGCTCGACGTCTACGACTTCCCCGGCCCCGGCGTCGCGATGGCGATGTACAACCTGGACGAATCGATCCGCGACTTCGCCCGCTCCTCCATGCGGTACGGCCTGTCGCGCGGCTACCCGGTCTACCTCTCCACGAAGAACACGATCATGAAGGTCTACGACGGCCGCTTCAAGGACATCTTCGCGGAGGTCTTCGAGACCGAGTTCAAGGCCGACTTCGACGCCGCCGGGATCACCTACGAGCACCGTCTCATCGACGACATGGTCGCCGCGGCGCTCAAGTGGGAGGGCGGATACGTCTGGGCCGCCAAGAACTACGACGGCGACGTCCAGTCCGACACCGTCGCGCAGGGCTTCGGCTCGCTCGGCCTGATGACCTCGGTCCTGCTCACCCCCGACGGCCGGACCGTCGAGGCCGAGGCCGCCCACGGCACGGTGACCCGCCACTACCGCGAGCACCAGAAGGGCAACCCCACCTCCACGAACCCGATCGCCTCGATCTTCGCGTGGACCCGGGGCCTGCAGCACCGCGGCAAGCTCGACAACACCCCCGCGCTGATCGACTTCGCCGACAAGCTGGAGCAGGTCTGCGTCGAGACCGTCGAGGGCGGCCAGATGACCAAGGACCTCGCCCTGCTGGTCGGCGGCGACGCCAAGTGGCTGACCACCCAGGACTTCCTGGCGGCCCTGGACGAGAACCTGAAGAAGAAGATGAGCCTGTAGTCGAAACGGCCGCTACCCGCACTCACCGTGCCGGGTAGCGGCCTTTTCCTCTTTCCGGGCCGTCACGGCTTCCGGCGAGCGTGGAACGGAGGAATGCGCGGCGGCCACGGGCTTTCGAATGTTCGGCGTCATGCCCGTCGCAGATGAAGTTCGACGCAGTAGTGCGGATGCCAATCCGTGTTCACGTCGCCGAGCCGCCAGTCGCTGCCGGTCAGGAGTTCGTTCAGTTCGTCCAGGGAACACCTGAGGTAGTCGAACCAGGGGGTGGCCAGATCCTCGAATCTGATCCGGGCCCGAAGCTGGCCGGCCATGCGGCCAAGACGCCGATTACGCTCGTTGTAGCTCGTCGCGAGCGGATTGGTCGATCCGTAGGGGTCGGTGCCTATCCCGATGATCCGGGCGCCGGGCGCTGACATCGCGCTGAGGGCGGAGAGGAACTCGGGGGCTTTTTCCGCGCTTTCCAGCAACCCTAGATTGCCGCCGAGCAGGAGAAACGTGTCGTAGCGGGGCGATCCGGCCGCGTGTTCGCGCACCGTTCCCTTGAAAAGCCTCCGTACGCCGCGCTTGCGGGCCGCTTCGACGGCACCGGGGGAGATATCGAGGCCGACGACGAATTCGCCGCGCTCCTGCAAGGGCACCGCCGCTCGGCCCGCGCCGCAGCCGACGTCGAGAATACGCCCGCTCACCCTTTCCAACGCCCACTGCTCCACCTGAGGCCAGTCGCCGGGGGGCGCGACGTATTTGGCGACGTCGCTGACTATGAGATACCCGTCGTCCCGCTCGTAGATCTCCATGGCGCTCTCGCCCATGACGGACCTGAAATAGAGCTCGCCGAACGCGTCACCGATGCGAGGGCCCTCGGGATACGGGTGACCGGAGTTCATCGCCGTCCAGAATTCGTCGACCAGCAAGAAAGTCCATCGGACGCGCGGCGAGCTGACACTGTGGAGCACCAGCTCGCCGCGGAGGTTCTCCTAAGTCCAGATGAGGTCGCGCATTTTTCCCCCTCCCCAAGAGGTCAACGCTTCACAGCGGAAATGCGGTTTCGCCTGAAATGTATTTTCAGGCGCGCCAAAAGAAAGTATGCCTATATTGTGATTCGAGTGTCAAGAGTGGAGGTAAGGACATGTGATGAGATGTGTGCGGCGGATGCGTCGGGCGCGGAAAGGGCTCGTGACCTGGGCGAACGGGCGGAATGGGCGGCAGGGGAAAGCCGAAGACCTCGCGCCCGCAAACGCTTTCTCCCGTCCAGCTGACACGGTGTGAACATGCGTGGCGACGGTACGCGATTCCGGACGTCAATTCGCCGACGATCCGCCATTGAATGTCTCGCGGGAAAGCCGCGGAAGGGAGGCGCCCCGCACATTCCGCCGATGATCAGAGCCGGTGACCGGCCGATGACCATAGGTGGTGACCGGAGGTGGGGAGGCGCGGTGCGATCTCGCTCGCGCGGAAGGCGAGCGGTTCCCCACCGCGCCGGTGGAGGCCCCTGACCGGACCGGCCGCGGCCGGCCCGCTTCGGGGTCGTCGTCACGGCGCCGGGCGGCCGGTCACGGTGCCGCCACGGCCCCCAGGACGAGGGGGGCGTCCGCCGGGAGGCCGGGCACGCGGTGCGACCGCCCAGTGACGGCGTCCACCCGGTAGAAGCCGAGAAGGCCGCCCCCGGCCCTGGCGTTCATCCGCACGACCACCTCGCGGTTGTTCAGCCAGCTCACGACCTCGGCCGTGGCGGGCCGCCTCGTCTCGGGGAGCGGGAGCCGCCTGAAGACCCGTCGCGACGCGGCGTCGATGACGTGGAGGCTGTGGAGGTCCTCGCCCTTCCCGGCGACGACCGCGGCGGAGTGCCGTCCGCCGGGAGAGTCGGACCAGGTCCCATACCTCTTCTGGAGCCAGGTGGCGATCCGCTGCGCCGGAGGCATCTGTCCTGCGGGCACAGATGTCAGGGCGCCGGTCGTGAAGTCGGTCCGCAGCCGCCGCTCGCCGAGGGCGACGGTGAAGTGGCGGCCGTTGGCGGAGACGCTCACCAGCGTGCCGTTCTCGGTGTCGGCGGGGGCGAGGACCGGTGACAGGTAGCGCTTCACGCCGCTGCCGAGGTCGTGGGCCACGTACCGTCGCTCTGCCGCGCTCAGGTAGGCGATGCGGCGCCCGTCGCGGCTGATGGCGGGGGCGAGCCGCGGGCGCTCCCTCCCATCGCCGTGCGCGAGGCGCTGGGCGGCGTCGGGGACGCGCAGTGTCGCCTCGCAGGGTTCGCGGCCCTCGCACCCGGCGAGGCCGGGAGCGGGGCGCTCGGGGCCGCCGGAGACCATCGTCAGCGTCCAGCCCGCGCAGGTGACGTCTCCGGCGCGCGCGGGAGGTGTCCCGACGGGGGCGTCGGGACACGGCCCGGGGACCGCGTAGCGGATCACCGAGGATGTCCGCGGGGCCTGCCACGGTGCCGGGACGGCGCCGGGTTCCTCGCCGCCCGGCCCCGAGCCGCCCGGTTCCGGGCTGGAGACCGCTCGTACGGGCTCCTGGGCCTCGGCCGCGTGCGGCCGGCTGCGCTCGCCCAGCGCCGAGTTCCACACCTCGCCCTGCTGGGAAACAACGAAGGCGGCGATCAGGCCGACCGGCACGAGCGCCGCCGCCACGGCCAGGAGGGCACCTCTGGCGCGACGCCGCCTGAGCGTGCGCATGGACCGGACGGTGAGATCGGGGACCGAGGCCTCACCCGCGGCCGTGGCCATCCTGGTGACCAGACGGCTCTCGCTGCCCTTGGTGAGGGTGTCGACCGCCTCGGCGATCTCCGACTTCACGGTCTCCTCCGGGAGCCCGAGAAGGGAGGCCATCTCCGCGCGGGACCTGCCGTCGTGCAGGCAGGCGACCACGAGGAGCCGCTGCCGGGGCGGGATCCGTACCAGGGCCGTCGGGCCGGCGGCGCTCGGCCGCTGGAGGAAGCGGCGGTAGAGCGCGATCTGGGCGTGCGTGGTGGGGTTCTCCCACAGCGGTGGCGGCCAGGAGAGGGCGACGGTGTGGAAGGAGCGCAGGGTGAGGCGGATGGCCTGCTCGTGGCTGCCGGTGAGGAGAAGGGCGGTGCCGACGAGGGAACGCTGATCGCGCTGCACGAACTCGCGATAACCGATATATCGGCGCATGGAAGTTTTAGCTCCGGCTTGCCTGAGGGACGTACAACGGTAGCGATCTAAGCGGCTGGAGCGCCAGATTGGGGTGAATGTCGGAGATTGGGGGGTGAGAGCGTCTGCCGTTTCTCATCGCGATACGGGCGGGAGGCGGGTCGTTGTCATGAGAGATGTGAGGTCACGTCGGGATAACAGGGGGAGAGGGCGGGTCATGGCGCCGTAAAGTTTGCCACGTCGAAGATTACGAGACCGTGGGGACGATGATGCCGGAGATCGCGCCACTGGAAGCGGGAGAGCCGCGCCAGCTCGGGCCGTTCCGCGTCGTCGGGCGGGTCGGCGAGGGCGGGCAGGGCATCGTCTACCTGGGGATCAACGCCGCGGGGGAGCGGGCGGCGATCAAGCTGCTGCACGTGAAGTTCTCCGGCGACGCCGTCGCCAGGTCCCGGTTCGCCAGGGAGGCGAGGGCGGCCCAGCGGGTCGCCTCGTTCTGCACGGCGGGCGTGATGGACGCCGACCTCGAAGGCGACACCCCCTACATCGCGAGCGAGTACATCGAGGGCAGGTCGCTGCGCGAGGTCGTGGAGACCGACGGCCCCCTCAAGGGCGCCCCGCTGCAGCGGCTGGCGATCGGCACGGCCACCGCGCTCACCGCGATCCACCACGCCTCGATCGTGCATCGCGACTTCAAGCCGGACAACGTGCTCATCGCGGCCGACGGCCCGAGGGTCGTCGACTTCGGCATCGCCCGCATCCTCGACTCCACCGGCACGATCACCAGCCGGGCCATCGGCACCCCCGCGTACATGGCGCCGGAGCAGATCTCCGGCTCCGAGGTCGGACCGCACACCGACGTCTTCGCCTGGGGGGCGACCATCGCGTTCGCCGCGACCGGCGAGACGATCTTCGCCGGAAGCTCGATCGCCGTGGTGCTCAACCGCATCCTCAACCACGAGGTCGAGCTCGGCACGCTGCCGGAGCCGTTGCGCGGCGTGGTCGGCTCGGCGCTGGCCAAGTCGCCCGCCACGCGTCCCTCGGCCGACCAGCTCCTGCTCCGGCTGCTCGGCCACCCGGAGACGGTGAACGCCTCGCCCGCGATCCTCACCCAGGGCGCCAAGGTCGCCGTCCCCGAGCCGCCCCGCGACGAATCCCGATCCCGTGAGCAGGGCCGTGAGCAGGGCCGTGACCGGGGACACGCCGACGACGGCGATCAGGGCCGCGACAACGACGCCACCAGTCCCATGCGCACCCCGAAGCCCCGGACGGGCGGCGTCTCGGGCGAGCTGCCCCTCCCGTCCACGGGATTCCAGGCCCGGCACCCCGTCCACGACCAGGGCTCCCACCCCGGGCGCGGCCAGGACTCCCACCCCGGGCACGACCAGGGCTTCCACCCCGTCCACGACCAGCACCCCCACCCCGTCCACGACCAGGGCTCCCACCCCGGGCACGGCGATCAGAGCGGCCGGAGCGGTCAGGGGGTTCATCGGGAGACCGGGCCGGGCCAGGGCGAGCGTCGCGCACCCGCCGCCCATGGCGGGCCGTCGCACACCCCCGCCCCTCCTCCCGCGGAGCATCCGTCCTTCCCCGGCCAGCGCTTCCCCGACCAGCGTTTCCCGGACCAGCGCTTTCCCGAGTCGCGCCCTGAGGAGCGTCGCCTCCCGCGGCAGAGTCCACCGGATCACCTCTCTCCGGATCGCCGCTCACCGGTGCATCGCGGCCACCCGTCGTCGCCGGACTACTGGGACCACCCTCCGCCTCCCGCGTACGGCGACGGCACGGGGTACGCGGAGCACGGGGGCGAGGTGCCGCCGCCCAGCTGGCAGGCGTCCACGACCCTCGTCGGGGCCCCGGAAACGCCGCCGCGCCCGCGCGGGGGGCGCTGGATCGCCGCCGCCGTGGCCGTGCTGCTGCTGATCGCCGGCGGGGCCGCCGCGGTCCGCTGGTGGCCGGGGGCCGACCCGGAGAGCGGGCCGGGGGAACCCGTCCCCACCGCGTTCACCTCCGTGGTGGACAAGGCCGCCAAAACGGGCAGGCTCGTCGTCGGCGTGCGCGACTTCCTGCCCGGTATCGCCCTGCAGAACCAGAGCAGGTGGAGCGGCTTCGAGATCGATCTCGCCCTGGAGATCGCCAAGGCGCTGGGAGTGCCGGCGAGCGGTGTCACCTTCCGGGGCACCGGCCGCCCCGAACGGCCGAAACTGCTGGCGGACGGAGACGTCGACCTCGTCCTGGCGACGTACTCGATCAACGACACCGACGACGTCACCTTCGCCGGACCGTACTACCTCGCCCACGTCGACGCCCTCGTCAAGGACGGTTCGCCGATCGTGGACCTGAAAGGCCTGGAGGGCGGCCGGATGTGCCAGCCTGCCTCCAGCGCGGCCGTGGCCGTCCTGCAGGGCGCGGTCGAACAGCTCAGGCTGGTCGCCGCCGAGACATACTCCGAGTGCGTCAACATGCTGCAGGCCGGCGAGGTCGACGCGATCCCGGGCGACGACCTGCTGCTGGCCGGTTTCGCCAACCGGGAGAGCATCCGCTACAAGCTGCTCGGCCTGAAGCTCACCGACGAGCGCTACGCGGTGGCCCTCAAGAGGGGCGACGTGCGCACCTGCGAGGCCGTCAAGGGGGCGATCGCCGACCTCTACCGGAGCGGCACGATCCGCACGCTGCTCGACAAGCACTTCTCCAGGGTCGAGTTCCCGGGGCGGGAGAACGACGCCCCCACCATGGCCGCCTGCACCTGACCGTGCCAGGGCCTCCGCGGAGACCTCCGCCGGGATCCTGGCACGGGGCCGGTGTCAGGGCCGTGCCTCGCCGTCGCGGGGCGTTCGTCCTGCTCGCCCTGCCGGCCGACTGCCGGCCGACTGCCGGTCCCGCCGCCCGGAGCGTGGATCGGGGCACTCGCCGGACGGTCGTCCACCGTGGACGGGTAGCATCCGAGCGTCACAATTCATCCTTCGAGTGGGGGAAGGTCATGGCCCAGACTCCCGTAAAGGTCACCGTCACCGGCGCCGCCGGTCAGATCGGCTACGCGCTGCTTTTCCGCATCGCCTCGGGCCAGTTGCTGGGCGCCGACGTCCCGGTCACGCTGAGCCTCCTGGAGATCCCGCAGGCCGTGAAGGCCGCCGAGGGCACCGCGATGGAGCTCGACGACTGCGCGTTCCCGCTGCTGAGCGGCATCGAGATCACCGACGACCCGAACGTGGCGTTCAACGGCGCCAACGTCGCGCTGCTGGTCGGTGCCCGTCCCCGGAGCAAGGGCATGGAGCGCGGCGACCTCCTCCAGGCCAACGGCGGCATCTTCGGCCCGCAGGGCAAGGCGATCAACGACAACGCGGCCGACGACATCCGCGTGCTGGCGGTCGGCAACCCGGCCAACACCAACGCGCTCATCGCCCAGCAGCACGCCCCGGACGTCCCGGCCGAGCGCTTCACCGCGATGACCCGCCTCGACCACAACCGCGCGCTGTCCCAGCTCGCCGCCAAGCTGCAGGTCCCGGTCACCGAGATCAAGAAGATGACGATCTGGGGCAACCACTCCGCCACTCAGTACCCCGACCTCTTCCACGCCGAGGTCGGTGGCAAGATCGCCGCCGAGCTGGTCGACGAGGCCTGGCTGCGCGACACCTTCATCCCCACCGTCGCCAAGCGCGGCGCCGCGATCATCGAGGCCCGGGGCGCGTCCTCGGCCGCCTCCGCCGCCAACGCGGCGGTCGACCACGTCTTCGACTGGGTCAACGGCACCGCCTGGACCTCGGCCGCGATTCCCTCCGACGGTTCGTACGGCGTGCCGGAGGGGCTCATCTCGTCCTTCCCGGTCACCTCGCGCGACGGCAAGTGGGAGATCATCCAGGGCCTGGAGATCGACGCCTTCTCCCGCGAGCGCATCGACGCCACGGTGCGCGAGCTGGAGGAGGAGCGTGCCGCGGTGCGCGAGCTCGGTCTTATCTGAGCCGTCCCGATCCGAGCCGTCCCGATCCGAGCCGTTCTGATCTGAGCCGTTCTGATCTGGGTCGCCACGCGAAAGGGGCTCCGGCGTGCCGGAGCCCCTTTCGCGTTCCCGGCCTCCCGGGTTCCGGCTCGTTCGGGTTCCCGGGTTCCGGCCCTCCCGACCCCCCCGACCCCCCCGGCCTACTGGCCTCCCGGTCTTTCGCGGCTCCCCGGGCCTCTCGCCGCGTGGGCGGCGGGGGGAAGGCGGAGGAAAAGGCGGCGTGTCGATCATCGCGGAGCGGCGCGACCCGGCGTTCAATGATCACTTGTGGTCGGGGGATCGGTGTTCAGGGAGTACGCCGCGGTGCGGATCGTCGCCGGGATGATCTGTCTCGCGCTCGTGGCGACCCCCCGGGGGGCGCTCGCCTCCCCCGACGACGACGGCTGGGGCGGCGCCGACCTGTCGGTGCGGCTGACGGTCTCCCCGAAGCGCGCGCAGCCCGGGCGGCCGCTGACCTACCGGGCCGAGGTGCGCAACGACGGTCCCGGCGACGCGGTGCTCCCGCTGCTCACCGTACGACTGCCCGAGAAGGTGGCGGTGGCCGGCGTCAACGTCGCCGAGTGCCTTCCCGGCGCCGCGGCCGGAGAGGTGGTCTGCCCCTCGCCGACGGACGTCCTGGCCGGGCAGACCGGCGGGGTGACGATCACCGGGATGGTGGGGTCCGACGCGCGGGGCCCGTTGAGGGCGAGCGCCACGCTCTCCTCCGAGGTCGTGGACGACGACGAGACGGACAACTTCTCCGAGACGCTCACCGAGGTGGACGAGGGTGCGGACCTGGCCGTCAGGCTGTCGCGCGCGACGCGTGCGGGCCGCCTGGTCACGGTGGCCGCCGTGGTACGCAACCGCGGGCCGCGGCGCGTCCACGACGCCGGGGTCCTCTTCGACACCGGCGGGGCGCGTCTCGTGTCGGCGAGGGGCGCGCGGTGCGACTCCCATCCCGCCTACGTCGGGTGCAGGCTTCGTACGGTCGGCGCGGGCCGGCGGGTGAGCTTCATGCTCGCCTTCGTGGCCCGCGCGCACGCGCCACGGGCCGAGGCGACCGTCTACTCCCTCCGGCTGGGCGACCGCCACCCGGCAAACAACACGGCCCGCTTCAGCCTGGGGTAGGCGCGGCCGGCCGGTCCGCGCCCGGCCCCGGTCGCAGGTTTCCGAGACCGGTGGCGCGGCCGGGGCGGCGGAGCGGAGCGGGTGGTGTCAGCCGAGCATGGCGGCCCAGGCGTCGGCGACGACGTCGCGGACCGACGGGTGCTCGGGCTTCCAGCCGAGCTCGCGCTGGATCTTGTCCGACGAGGCCACCAGCACGGCCGGGTCACCGGCGCGGCGCTCGCGCACGACCGCGGGGATCTCGTGGCCGGTCACCTCGCGGCAGACCGACAGCACCTCCTGGACCGAGAAGCCCGTCCCGTTGCCCAGGTTGTAGATCTTGTGTTCGCCCGGCGAGCAGGCGTCCAGCGCCAGCAGGTGGGCTCTGGCGAGGTCGGCCACGTGGATGTAGTCGCGCACGCATGTGCCGTCGGGAGTGGGGTAGTCCGTGCCGAACACGCTGACCGACTCGCGACCGCCGAGCGCGACGGCGAGGATGTTAGGGATCAGGTGGGTCTCCACGGTGTGACGTTCGCGGTAGACCCTGCCGTCTCCGGCGGTGTAGGCGCCGCCCACGTTGAAGTAGCGCAGGCTCACCGCGGCGAGGCCGTACAGCCCGGCGAACGCGCTCAGCGCGGTGTCGACGGCGAGCTTGGACGCGCCGTAGGGGTTGGTCGGCCGGGTCGGGTCGGTCTCCTCGATCGGGGAGCGCTCCGGCTCGCCGTACGTCGCGGCGGTGGAGGAGAAGACGATCCGGCCCACCCCGGCGCCCCGCATGGCGTCGAGCAGGGCCAGGGTGCCGCCGAGGTTGTGCGTCCAGTAGAGGCCGGGCCGCTCCACGGACTCGCCGACCAGGGACTTCGCCGCGAAGTGGAGCACGGCGTCCGTGCCGGGCAGCAGGCCGGCGGCCTCGGTGATCGACCCCTCGACGAAGCGGGCACCCGGCGGCACCGCGTCGGCGTGGCCGGTGGAGAGGTCGTCCAGCACGGTGACCTCGTGGCCCGCCTCGACGAGTTGCGCCGCCACGACCCCGCCGATGTATCCGGCGCCTCCGGTGACGAGCAGCTTCACGGAGCCTCCTGTTTGATGATGTTTGTACTTGTTTACTTTTGTAAGTCTATCGCCAGCATATGCTGGTACATCAAATATCGGCCACCGCCGGAACAGGCGACCGCCATGACGGAGACGATCTCGTGAACAGCGTCCTGGCGAACATCGCCTTGGTCATGCTCTTCGTACTGATCGGGGGGTTCTTCGCCGCGGCCGAGATGGCCATGGTCTCCCTCAGGGAGAGCCAGGTCGCGCGGCTGAGCACCCAGGGTCGCAGGGGGGCGAGGGCGGCCAAGCTCGCCCGCGACCCCAACCGTTTCCTGTCCGCGGTGCAGATCGGCGTCACCGTGGCGACGATGCTCTCGGCCGCCTTCGGCGCCGACACCCTCGCCCAGGACCTCGTCCCCGTGGTGACCGGCTGGGGGGTGCCGGAGGCCGTGACGGCCCCGCTCTCCCTGGTGCTGGTGACGCTGGCGATCTCGTACGCCTCGCTGGTCTTCGGCGAGCTGGCCCCCAAGCGGATCGCCAGGCAGCGCGCCGAGGGGATCTCCCTGCTGGTCGCGCCGTTCCTCGACCGGATGGCCGCGCTGTCGCGGCCGATCATCTGGGCGCTGTCCAAGTCCACCGACGGGGTCGTCAAGCTGCTCGGCGGCGACCCGGACGCCGACCGCGAGGAGATCTCCACCGAGGAGCTGCGCGACATGGTGGTGGGCCACCAGGAGCTCACCGCCGACGAGCGCCACCTGATCGGGGAGGTGTTCGCGGCGGGCAAGCGGCAACTCCGCGAGGTGATGCTGCCGCGCACCGAGGTGGAGTTCATGTCCGCCGACACGCGGCTGGCCGAGGCGGCGATCCTGGCCGCGGCCATGCCGCACTCCCGTTTCCCCGTCTACCGCGACTCCTACGACGACGTCGTGGGCTTCGTCCACATTCGCGACCTGCTCGACCCGGTGCTGACCGGGTCCATCGAGCCGATCAGCGAGCTGGTGCCGATCCGCCCGGTCAAGCTGGTCCCCACCAGCAAGCGGCTGATGGCCACGCTGTCGGAGATGCGCAGGGAGGGCCACCACCTGGCGATCGTGGTCGACGAGTACGGCGGCACGGCGGGCATCGTCACCCTGGAGGATCTCGTCGAGGAGCTGATCGGCGACATCCGCGACGAGCACGACGTGGCGGACGAGCACGTCGCGCTGCCCGCCGGGGAGGTCGAGCTCGACGGGCTGGCCAACCTCGACGAGGTGGCGACCGAGAGCGGGATCCGCCTGGCCGACGGCCCGTACGAGACCCTCGGGGGGTTCGTCATGTGGGCGCTCGGCCACCTTCCCGCGCTGGGGGAGCGGGTGGAGATCCCAGGGTTCGACCTGACGGTCACCGAGATGGACGGGCGCAGGGTCGCCCGGGTGAGGATCAAACGGAGCACGTCGCGGCCGGAGGCGCCGCCCGCGCCCGAGAGCTGACGGGGAGCGCCCCGCGTGAGCGGGATGCCGTGAGCGGGGTTCTTCGGCGAGACCGCGAGCGAGACCGTGAGCGGGGCCGCGGGCGAGGTCCGCGGGCGAGGTGCCGTGATCGGCGCGCCAACCACTCCCGGTAGCTGACAGAATTGGCTGCTATGGCCAGTCCTCGTGTCCTGTCGGGAATCCAGCCCACCGCAGACTCCTTCCACCTGGGAAACTACCTCGGTGCCATCAGGCAGTACGTCGCACTGCAGGAGGGGTACGACGCCTTCTACTGCGTCGTCGACCTGCACGCGATCACCGTGGACTACCAGCCGGACGTGCTGCGCAGGCGCTCCAGGGTCGCCGCGGCCCAGCTCTTCGCCGCCGGTCTCGACCCCGAGCTCTCCACGGTCTTCGTGCAGAGCCACGTCCGTGAGCACACCGAGCTGGCCTGGGTGCTGATCTGCCTCACCGGCATGGGCGAGGCCGGGCGGATGACCCAGTTCAAGGACAAGGCGGCCAAGGCCGGTGAGAGCTCGGCAAGTGTCGGGCTGTTCACCTACCCGATCCTGCAGGCGGCCGACATCCTGCTCTACCAGGCCAACCGGGTTCCGGTCGGCGCGGACCAGAAGCAGCACCTGGAGCTCACCCGCGACCTCGCGCAGCGCTTCAACCACCGCTTCGGCGAGACCTTCACGCTGCCGGAGCCGCACATCGTCAAGGGGGTCGAGAAGATCACCGACCTCCAGGAGCCCACGGCGAAGATGTCGAAGTCCTCCTCCTCGCCCACGGGGATCATCGACCTGCTGGAGCAGCCGGGGCCGCTCCGCAAGAAGATCATGCGCGCGGTCACCGACACCGGCTCCGAGGTTCTCGCCGACGACGAGAACAAGCCCGGCGTCACCAACCTGCTGCGCATCCAGTCCGCGCTGAGCGGCGTCCCGATCCCCGAGCTGGAGGCCCGCTACGCCGGGCAGGGGTACGGCACGTTCAAGAAGGACGTGGCCGAGCTCGTGGTCGACACCTTCACCCCGATCCGCGAGCGCACCGAGAAGCTGCTCGCCAACGAGGCCGAGCTCGACCGGATGCTCGCCGTCGGGGCCACCCGGGCCCGCGCGGTGGCCGCCGAGACCATGGCCAGGGTGCGCGACCGGGTGGGGTTCCTGCCCACCCCGTGATCCTCCTTCGCGCGGCCCGGGCGGGGTTCCCGCCCGGGCCGCGACGTTCTCCCGTACGGCCGGAGTCTCCTTCGCGGTAGGGTTCCGGCGGCCTTCCGTCCGCTCCGTGGTCCCCCGTGCGCGCACGGCTGCTTTTCCGCCGCCGTCCACGGTCGGGACGGCGGCGATTGGGTAGGGGGCGCACGTGACAAGCGTGCTGGAACGTATCCAAGCGGCCCGTGAGCGGTTCGGAAGGACACTCGGCACGGCCCGGGTCAGGTGGCACTGGCTCGATCACCTGGTCAGGACCTTCCAGCGCTACCAGATCCAGTCCGGCGACCGGCTCGCCGGAGCGGTCAGCTACTTCGCCTTCCTGTCGTTCTTCCCGATCATCGCGCTGGCCTTCGCGGTCTTCGGCTACTTCCTCTCCACCAGGCCCGAAGCCACCCAGGCCCTGCAGACGGCGATCAACCAGTACCTGCCCGGCCTCGCCGACAAGCTGCCGATCAAGCAGATCGCCGACTCCCGGACCAGCGTCGGGATCATCGGCCTGCTCGGGCTCCTCTACGCCGGGCTCGGCGCGATCGACGCCCTGCGCGGCGCGCTGCGCGAGATCTCCATGACGACCGAGGCGCCGCTCAACTTCGCCCTGGCCAAGCTGAGAGACCTGGCCGCACTCGTGACCGTCGGCACGACGATGGTGGCCTCGGC
The DNA here is from genome assembly GCF_051918855.1 of Streptosporangium sp. H16. Taxonomy (NCBI): domain Bacteria; kingdom Bacillati; phylum Actinomycetota; class Actinomycetes; order Streptosporangiales; family Streptosporangiaceae; genus Streptosporangium; species Streptosporangium sp. H16. The sequence continues at coordinate 74,186 of NZ_JBPXMD010000028.1, read as the reverse complement.
GCTGGTCGCCGGTTTCGCCACCCAGGCCAGCGGGGTCGTGGCCGGATGGCTCGGCCTGTCGGGGTCGGCGGTGGCCACCGCCACGATCTGGCTGGCCGGGCTGGCGGTCAGCGTGCTCACCGACGTCGTCGTCTTCCTGGTCATCCTGCGCGGGCTGGGCCGGTCCAGGCAGCCGTGGCGGGTGCTGCTGCGCGGAGCCCTGCTCGGCGCGGCCGGTTTCGCCCTGCTCAAGCAGCTCGCCGCACTGATCCTCTCGGGCACCCTGAACAACCCCGTCTACGGGGTGTTCGCCGTGGTGGTCGGCCTGCTGGTCTGGATCAACTTCTCGGCCCGGGTGATCATGTACGCCGCCGCCTGGACCGCGACCGCCTCCCTGGGCCCTCCGCCCGACCCCACCCCGGTCCCGGCGACCGCCATCCGCGCCTGAACGCCCGGCGTCACGCGAGATCCACCCCTCGGCATATCTTGCTTTCCGATATATGCTGCAAAGCATGACTCCAAGGACGATGACGGAGCCCGCGTTCCTCATCCTCACCGCGCTGGTCGACGAGCCGTGTCACGGCTACGGCATCGTGCGGGAGGTCGAGCGGCTGTCCGGCGGGCGGGTCCAGCTCAAGGTCGGCACACTCTACGGCGTGCTCGACCGGCTGGCGGGCGACGGGCTGGTGACCCTCGACCGCGAGGAGGTCCAGCAGGGGCGGCTGCGCCGCTACTACCGGCTCACCGACTCCGGTTCGCGGACGCTGGAGGCCGAGGCCGTCCGGCTCGCGGAGAACGCCAGGACCGCCGTCGACCGGCTCCGCGCCCGGCATGGCCGGACGGCCGCCGCCGGAGGCACCGCGTGAGGGCGGATGTGAAGTCCCGCGTGAGGGTGGGCGTGAGGTTCCACGTGATGGCGAGTGAGGGGACGAGCGGGAGGGCGGCGCGCCGATGAGCCTGCTGGAGGAGCGCTACCGCCACTGGCTGCGCCTGCTGCCCGCCTCCTACCGCGCCGAGCGAGAGGAGGAGATGGTCTCCGTGTTCCTGGAGGGCTCGCCGGGCGTCTCCGACGCCGACGGGCCCCGGCCTCGCTGGTCGGAGATCGCCAGCGTCGTCGCGCTGGCGGTCCGGGTCCGTCTCGGGGGAGCGGGGCACACGGCGCCGAGGTTCCTCGCGTGGGGGGAGACGGTCCGCCTCGCGGCCCTGCTGGGGGTGGGCCTGCAGGCGTTCCTCGGAGCCCTGGCCGTCACGAGCACCCTGCGCGCGTACGGGGTGATCGGCGAGGCCGCGCCCCTGCTCGCCCAGGCGGCCGGGCCCCCGGGATCGCCCGAGCGGCTCGCGGCCATCCTGGGAGGCCTCGCGGGCGCCCTCTGGTTCGCCCCGCTCGCGGCGCTCCTCGCCGGGCGTCCGCGCGCCGCCAGGGCGCTCGCGCTCCTCGCGCTCGTGCCGGAGTTGCCGGGCCTGGTCCAGGTGTTCCTGACCGCGTTCCCCGGCCCCGCGCCGGTCGGCCTGCTGCCGCCCCTGGTCACGGTGCTGGCCCTGTGGGCCGGTTTCCACCGGGACGCGCGGCCCGTGCGCCGGCCGCTGTGGCTCCTGCTGCCTCCCCTCGCCGCCGGTGCCGCTCTCGTCGCGCTGTACGAGGCGGTCGCCTCTCCCACGACCGCCGCCTGGATATGGCCGTGGCTGGACGATCCCGGCCTGGCGAGCGGGCTCATCCTGGGTGCGGGCGTCGCGTACGCCTGCGTGCACGTGTACGCGCCCGCGCGGCGCACCCCGTCGTGGCCGCTGGCCCTGGCGATCCTGGCGCTGCCGGTGCTGTGCGTCCGTCTGGCCGGGCTGAACCACGGCGCCGACCTCGCCGACGAGACGAGCCGGATCATCACGCTCGGCATGTTCGGCCAGGCGGCTCTGCTCCTGGCCTTCGCCGCCTGGAGCGCCGTCCTGGGGGTCAGGACACTCCCGGCCGCACCGGCCAGGAGCCGCGGGGGACCGGCCGGGGGGTGACCGAGTCGCCGGGGGCGGGCGAGCCGTCGCGGCGGGGCGTCCACCCGGCCCGGGGCGGGCGCCCCGGGCACGGCGAGGGTGCCCGGATCACCGCTCCCGGCGGGAGCGCCTGCGCAGGCCGTACGCCAGCCAGGTCAGGCCGCCGAGCAGGGCGGCGCCGAGGGAGTAGTAGCCGATCGGGGCGCCCTCGTCGGCGGGCCTGGCGGCCGCGGCCGGGTCCTGTGCGGAGACGGGGGCCGGGGCGGCGGGGGTCGCCGAGGCGGCGGGCCCGGTGGGCAGCGGGGCGGGCTCGGGGACCGGGTCGACCAGCTTTCCGACCGGGAGGACCTTGCCGCGGTTGGCGAAGCCCCAGTCGAGCAGGTCGGCGACCTCCTCCCAGAAGTAGCCGTCGTGACGCATGATCGACACGATGACGGTGTGACCGCCGCGCTTGGCCGCGCCGACGAAGCTGCCCAGGGCCTTGGACGTCCAGCCGTTCTTGACGCCGATCATGCCCTTGTAGCGCCAGAGCAGCTTGTTGTGGTTGCCGATCTCGTAGTAGCCCTTGGGAGCCGGGAATTTGTCAGTCTTCGTGCTGATATATCGCCGGAAATCGGCGTTGGCCAGGCCGGCGCGGGCGATCAGCGCCAGGTCGTAGGCCGAGCTGCTCTGGCCCGGCTTGTCCAGCCCGCTCGGGGTCTTGGCCACCGTGTCGAACGCCTGCAGGCGCTTGGCCTCGGCGTTCATGTCCGCCAGGGTCGTGGCCAGCCCGCCGTTGGCCTCGGCCAGCGCCATCGCGCAGTCGTTGCCCGAGACGAGCATCAGCGCCTTGAACAGGTCCTCGACGGTGTAGAGGGGCTTGGGAACCAGGCCGACCGCGCTGCCCTCCTCGTTCACGGCGCGCCTGCTCGGCGTGACCTTCCGGTCCTTGTCCAGCTTCGGGATCAGGGTGAGGGCGGTCAGCGCCTTCAGCGTGCTCGCGGGAAGGTAGCGCCCGTGGGCGTCCTTGGCGGCGAGCACCTCGCCGCTCTCGGCGTCGGCGATCACGTACGCCTTCGCGGCCGTCTTGGGAGGGGCCTTCACACCCGCGGGGACGACGAGGCCCCGCCCCCCGAGCCGGGTGCCGCCGACCGGCTCCCGCTCGCGGCGCGTGCGCGGGCCCGCCGCGGAACCGGCATCCGTGCGCGCGTCCGCCGAACCGGCGCCGGTGCGCGAATCCGGTATACCGGCCCCCGTGCCCGCGTCCAGCGGACCGGCGCCCGCGCGCAGGTCGAGCCCACCGTGCGCGGGCACGTTCGCGACCCGGGCCTGTGCGGGCGCGCCGAGAAGGGCGGTCGCCGCGAGCAGCACCCCGACGGGCGCGACATGTTTGATCCCCATGATGATCTCAGGGTAGCTTCGTACCGGTTCGCATGGAGTTACAGGTGCCCTGACCAGGTACGAACCACTCGGCGGAATACTGACATCATGCAAATAACGCGAAAGATGGCCGTTTTTCTGATCGGCCTTGCCGCTTTCATGATCTTCGAATGGATCACCCTTGGCTTCAATCTCGCGGACGGCCACCCGACGGCCTTCTACGTGGTCCACGGAATCCTGATCGCCGTCAACCTCGTGCTGGCGGCCGTGCTCGGCGTGATCGGCCTACGCTGTCTGGCGCAGCGTGGCCAGCGTCCTCCGGTGTAGCTCGGCGGCCTCCTCCGCGGAGTCGCCGATGCTGGTGAAGCCGAGCTTGCCGTACTTCGGGATCCCGCCCAGCATGTGCAGCACGTTCCCGGTACGGCGCTCGCGGTCGAAGCCGAGGCCCTCGTCGTGGACCAGCTTGACCACCTCCCCGGGAGTACGGCCCCGCAGGGCGGGCGCGGCGCAGTTGTCCGTCGCCACGTAGTACTTCGGCCGGCCCGCGTGCACGAGCGTGCCGGTCTCCGGGTCGTACGACGCGCCGGTGGTCAGGACCGCGGCGCCGAACGGGTGGGTGGTGCCGCCGATGCGCAGGTTGATCTCGCACATCAGCGTGCGGTAGCCGCCGTCGGTCTTGACGGCGAAGAAGTCGATGCCGAACAGCCCCACCACGCCGCGGCCCGCGAGGATCCTGGCGATCCGCTCCGCGTGCGCGCCCAGCTCGGCCCGGTACTCCTGCCGGGCGGGGAAGGTGCAGCCCTGGTAGACGTCGCCGTTGGGGCCGCCGAGGATCTGCTCGTGGGTGGCGACCACGTCGTACACGCCGCCGGGGGTGATCCGTGCCAGCGCGCTGGGGGAGTACAGGGGCCGGTCCTCGATGAACTCCTCGATCACCGCTCCCCGCTCGGCGACCTTCTCGGCGAACGTCGTCCAGTTCTCGCCGGACGCGGAGAAGCTCGTGGGGCAGGAGGCGAGCGGCCGGTCGTCCTTGGTCACGACGGCGTTGCCGAGTCCCGAGTAGCTGTTGTTGAGCTTGACCATCAGCTTGCCCGTGGGGCCCATCGCGCGGGCGGCGTGCTCCACCTCGATCAGCGAGCGCAGGTCGCCGAAGCCCCTGACCAGCGGCACCCCGGCCTCGTCGCCGACCGTGCGTCCGCCGCTCTTGGAACCCAGGTGGGCCAGGGAGGTGGCGGGGCCGTACACCGGCAGGGAGAGGATCCCGGCGAGGCGCTCCTCGTACTCGCTCACCACGAACGGCACCATCCAGGCGGCCCTGCCGTTGCCGCTGTCCCCGCCGTCCCCGGCGGTGGCGTCGCCCTCCCGGTGGCCGCCGAGGGCGGCGCGGATGCGCGCGATCGCGTCCGGGCGGCGCAGGAGCGCCTCGGTGAGCGGGTGCGTGTCGGGATCATCCAAACTGATCATTTGCAGGCGCGTACGGGCCTCGTCGGGATCGTCGAGGAAGCCCAGGTAGTAGTCCACGACCGCACTGTCCACCGGCGTCGAGGTGAGGTAGACGACCTCGACTTTCGGCTTCCTCAGGGTGAGGAGGAGAAACAGCAGACGCTCCTCGTAGCAGAGGGGGCCGGTGATCCTGCGCAGCTCATCCTGGGGAAGCGACAACGAGGGGAGGACCACCAGGGTGCCCTCGTCCGGTTCAAATATGCTCAAACGCGACTGCCTCTCCCCGAATGGGATGTTAGTGATCATGTGAGGAGTGAAACACGCATTCCTCCCGTTTGCATCACTCCGCCGGGTTCGATGACCGGCACCTGAGGTCACGTAAATTGCCAGGTCGGCGACGTTTGGAAATGGCCCGGCGGCTACCGTCTACCGGATCGTCCGCCCCCCTACCTAACCATCGTCTCATAGTCAATTTGGGCTATCTTTCCTGGTCCTCCCGGGTCGGAAGGTGTACGAGTGGGGCATGGGGTGACAAAACATTTGGCCTGGATGTCGGCGAGCTGCTCGGGGGGAGAGATAAAGTCGTTGTCATCGCCAACGCGACGGCTTCGCCGGGTCACCGGCCTGCCGTTTTCGCGTCGGCGACCGACCAGCCCGCGCTGATGCGGCCCGTGAGACCCCACTCCGGCCCGTCGGTGCGGCGATCGCTTTTTTTCGAGACTGCCTCATGGGTTTCGAGATCCTGGGCAGTGGCACGGTGCGTCGAGGATCCAGGCCCGCCGGCGCGGATGGGACGGTGAGCAATGCGGGGGCGTAATTTGCGGGGAGAACTCGACACGTTCCTCGCCGGTCGCGAGCAGGAACTGATCAATTTCCGTCGAGACCTGCACATGCATCCCGAGCTCGCGTTCGCCGAATACCGCACGACGCAGCGCGTCGCCGAGCGCCTGACCGCCGCGGGGCTGGTCCCCTCGGTGCTGCCGCGCGGCACCGGCCTGCTCTGTGACGTCGGCAGCGGCGACGGCCCGACCGTGGCGCTGCGGGCCGACATCGACGCGCTGCCCGTGCCGGACGAGAAGGACGTCTCCTACAGCTCGACGGTCCCCGGCGTGTGCCATGCCTGCGGCCATGACGTGCACACCGCGATCCTGCTCGGCACCTCGCTCTTCCTCGCCCAGCAGGCCGAGGCCGGTCTGCTGCCCGGCCGGGTCCGGCTGATCTTCCAGCCCGCCGAGGAGCTTCCCGGCGGCGCGCTGGAGGTGATGGCCTCGGGCGGCATCAGCGGTGTCGACCGCATCTTCGGCCTGCACTGCGACCCGCGGCTGGACGTCGGCAAGGTCGGCCTCAAGGCCGGTCCCATCACCTCGGCCTGCGACAGGGTCACGATCAGGGTGAGCGGTCCCGGCGGGCACACCGCCCGGCCGCACCTCACCGCCGACCTCGTCTTCGCGCTCGCCAAGATCCTCACCGAGCTGCCCGCCGCGCTCTCGCGCCGGATCGACCCCCGCTCCTCGCTCAGCCTGGTCTGGGGCCGGGTCGAGGCGGGCTCGGTGGCCAACGCCATCCCGGACGACGGCGTCGCCGAGGGCACCGTGCGCTGCCTGGACGAGGCGGCCTGGCACGCGGCCCCCGACATGATCAAGTCGCTCCTGGAGTCGGTCGCCGGCGCGTACGGCGTCGAGGCCGAGATGGAGTACGTGCGCGGCGTGCCGCCGGTGGTCAACGACAAGGTCAGCGTGCAGATGCTGGCCGAGGCCGCGGAGGGCGTGCTCGGCGAGGGCGCTCCGGTGCCGACGGAGCAGAGCCTGGGCGGCGAGGACTTCGGCTGGTACCTGGAGTCCATTCCCGGCGCCTTCGCCAGGCTCGGCACCCGCGAGCCGGGGTCGACGCACCTGGCCGACATCCACCAGGGCACCTTCGACGTGGACGAGACCGCCATCGGCGCCGGGGTGCGTTTCCTGGCGGCGACCGCGCTGACGGCCCTGTGGGAGGGGCAGCGTCCCCTCGCGGGCGAGCCGCTCATGGCCCTGAACGCCGACAACTAGTGAGTCCTGACATCTAGTCAGCCGAAAAGTCCGGACATATCCTGAGGAACCGGTCGATGATCCCCGAAGACGATCGTCGACCGCCGGACAGGAGTGCCAACGCCAGGCCGCGTCGGCCATCCAGGGCTACCGGCGGGTAGTCCCGCCCCGCCTCCTGGGTCACAAGGTGGCGTGAGCTGGATAACGGACCTGTTGCGGACTTGTGTGCTGGTTTGGTCAACCCTGATGGACCAACTATCTTCCGTGCAGGGTTGCCGTGCGTCTCTTCGCGCGTGCACTGAAACGCGAAGGGAGTCCATCTTGCTTCAGAACCGATTCGGCAAGCTGGCCGCGACCGCACTGGCGGGCAGCATGCTCATGGGAGCTGCCGCGTGTGGTGGAAGCGAGGAACCGGCCACGTCGGCTCAGCCGAGCGAGGCCGCCAGCAGTGCGGCGCCGGCCGCGACGGGACCGAAGGTCGGTCTCGCGTACGACATCGGCGGGCGTGGCGACCAGTCGTTCAACGACTCCGCGGCGGCGGGCATCGACAAGGCCAAGGCCGAGCTGGGCCTGGCCGAGGTCAGCGAGCTGGAGGCCGGTAACGGCGAGACCGAGGCGGCCAAGGAGGAGCGGCTGCGCCTGCTCGCCGACGGCGGCTTCAACCCGATCATCGCCGTGGGCTTCGCGTACTCCAACCCGGTCAAGAAGGTCGCGGCCGAGTTCCCCGACGTCAAGTTCGCGATCGTCGACGACGCGGCGGCCGCCGCCCCCAACATCTCGAACCTGCTGTTCGCCGAGCACGAGGGTTCCTTCCTGGTCGGCGCCGCCGCGGCGCTGAAGAGCAAGAAGAACCACGTGGGCTTCGTCGGCGGCGTCCAGGTGCCGCTGATCAACAAGTTCGAGGCCGGATTCGCCGCGGGCGCCAAGGCGGTCAAGTCCGACGTGAAGATCGAGGTCAAGTACCTCACCCAGCCGCCGGACTTCACCGGCTTCAGTGACCCGGCCAAGGGCAAGACCGCGGCCGAGGGCATGTTCGACGCGGGTGCCGACGTGGTCTACCAGGCCGCGGGCGGCTCCGGTGGCGGCGTGTTCGAGGCGGCCAAGGCCGCCAAGGGCCTGGCCATCGGCGTCGACTCCGACCAGGCGAAGACCGCCGCCCCCGAGCTGCAGAGCGTCATCGCGACCTCGATGCTCAAGAAGGTCGACGTCGCCGTCTTCGACTTCCTGAAGAGCTTCACCACCAACTCCGTGAAGTCGGGCAGCACGATCTACGACCTCAAGGCCAACGGCGTCGACTACTCCACCACCGGTGGCCAGGTCGACGACATCAAGGCCAAGCTCGACGAGTACAAGCAGAAGATCATCTCCGGCGAGATCACCGTTCCGGACAAGACCTCCTGACCTGGTACTAATGAGGGGCCCGGTGGACATTTCCCCCGGGCCCTTTGTCCTCTCTGACCACCACGTTCCGTATCGGGGCATCCGTACGGAGGAGGCCGTCATCAGCACCTCGGCACCGGCCGTCGAGCTCGAGGGAATCACCAAACGATTCCCCGGCGTCGTCGCCAACCGCGACATCTCCCTATCCGTACGGCAGGGGCACGTGCACGCCGTCGTCGGCGAGAACGGCGCGGGCAAGTCCACCCTCATGAAGATCCTGTACGGCATGCAGCGCCCGGACGAGGGACGGATCCGCGTCAACGGCCAGGACGTGAGCTTCCGCTCCCCCGGGGAGGCGATCGCCGTGGGCATCGGCATGGTCCACCAGCACTTCATGCTGGCCGACAACCTGACCGTGCTGGAGAACGTGATCCTCGGTAGCGAGCCCCGCAAGGGCGGGATCGCCCTCGACTTCGGCGCCGCGCGGAAGAGGATCCGGGAGATCTCCGAATCCTACGGCCTCGGCATCGACCCCGACGTCACCGTCGAGGACCTGGGCGTCGGGGCCCGCCAGCGGGTGGAGATCCTCAAGGTCCTCTACCGGGGCGCCCGGATCCTCATCCTGGACGAGCCGACCGCCGTGCTCGTGCCGCAGGAGGTCGACGAGCTCTTCGCCAACCTGCGAGAGCTGGTCCGCGAGGGACTGACGATCATCTTCATCTCGCACAAGCTGGACGAGGTGCTCTCGGTCGCCGACGCCATCACCGTCATCCGGCGCGGCACGACCGTGGCCAGCGTGGATCCCAAGGACGTGACCGCCAGGCAGCTGGCCGAGCTGATGGTCGGCAGCGAGCTGCCCAGCCCGGAGACCCGCGAGTCCACCGTCACCGACGTGGTGGCGCTGTCGGTGCGCGGCCTGAACGTCCACTCGGCCGAGGACCGCTGCGTCGTGGACGGCGTCACCTTCGACATCCGCAAGGGCGAGGTGCTCGGCATCGCCGGGGTCGAGGGCAACGGCCAGGCCGAGCTGGTCGAGGCCATCATGGGCATGCGCGCGGCCGAGGGCGAGATCCGCCTCGGCGAGCACGACATCTCCGCCTGGACGACGCTGCGCCGCCGCGAGGCCGGCATCGGCTACATCCCCGAGGACCGTCACCGGCATGGCCTGCTGCTGGAGGCCCCGCTCTGGGAGAACCGGATCCTCGGCCACCAGACCCGGCGGCCCAACGTCAAGGGCCCCTGGATCGACCGCGCGGGAGCGCGCGAGGACACCCGGCGCATCGTCGAGGAGTACGACGTGCGGACCCCGGGCATCGACGTGGACGCCTCGGCCCTGTCCGGCGGCAACCAGCAGAAACTGATCGTCGGCCGGGAGATGAGCGGGGAGCCGGTCTTCCTGATCGCGTCCCACCCGACGCGCGGCGTCGACGTGGGCGCCCAGGCCGCGATCTGGGACCACCTGCGCGCGGCGCGCGCCGCGGGCCTGGCGGTCCTGCTGATCTCGGCCGACCTGGACGAGCTCATCGGCCTGTCGGACACCCTGAAGGTGATCCTGCGCGGCCGGATCGTCGCCGAGGTGGATCCCAAGGACGTGACACCCGAGCAGCTCGGTTCGGCCATGACGGGTGCTGGAGAGGCGGCATGAACACCCACGTAGCGCACACACCCCCGGGGACGCGCGGCATGAACACCCTCGTAGTGCACACGCCCACCGGGACGCGCGGCATGAACACCCAGGTAGCGCACACGCCCACCGGGACGCGCGGATGAGCCGGGAAAAGTCCACCTTCGCCGACCGGCTGCTCGGACGGGTCTCGCCGGCGGGGCTGCTCTCGCTCGCCGCCCCGCTCGTCGCCATCGTGTTCGCGGCGCTGATCACTATGGTCATCCTGTCGATCACCGGCGCCCCGCCGCTCGACACGCTGGTCATCATGGGCGAGTACGGCATCCGGCCGCGCTCGATCGTGCTGACCCTGAACGCCGCGACGACCTACTACCTGTCCGCGCTCGCGGTGGCGATCGGGTTCAGGATGAACCTCTTCAACATCGGCGTCGACGGCCAGTACCGCCTGGCGGCGCTCACCGCCGCGGCCGTCGGCGGCGCGGTCACCCTGCCTGCCCCGCTGCACATCGCGCTGATCATCTTCGTCGCCGTGCTGGTCGGCGCGGGATGGGCGGCGATCGCCGGGCTGCTCAAGGTGCGGCGCGGGGTGAGCGAGGTCATCTCCACGATCATGCTGAACGCCATCGCCACCGCGCTCGGTGCCTGGCTGCTCAACAAGGAGCGCCTCGCCGTCGAGGTCGCGGGCAGCAACAACATCGGCACCAAGCCGATCGGCCCCTCCGGCCAGGTGCCAGGGCTGGAGGTCATCGCCGGCACCCAGACGAAGGTGTTCGGCCTGATCATCCTGTCGGTCGTGATGGGCGTCCTCTACCACGTGGTGATCAACCGGACCCGCTTCGGCTTCGACCTGCGCGCCACCGGCCGCTCGGAGTCGGCCGCGGTGGCCAGCGGCGTCAACGTCAAGCGGATGGTCCTCGTCTCGATGATCCTGTCCGGCGCGGTGGCGGGCCTGGTCGGCATGCCGCAGCTGCTCGGCGCCTCCTACAGCTACAGCCTGGACTTCCCCACCGGGCTCGGCTTCACCGGCATCGCGATCGCGCTGCTCGGCCGCAACCACCCGGTCGGCATCGCGTTCGGCGCCCTGCTGTGGGCCTTCCTCGACACCTCCGCGGGCATCCTGCAGATCCAGAAGATCTCCCCGGACATCGTCACCATCATGCAGGGAACGATCGTGCTCTCGGTGATCATCGCCTACGAGCTGGTCCACCGCTACCAGATCTCCGCCGAGCAGCGCCGGGTGAGCCGCCAGCTGGCGGGCACCACCCCGACCAGGGAAGGAACGCCGGCATGAGCCAGGGCGCCCTCACCACGCCGGAGGCTCCCTTCGTGGAGCCGAAGACCCCCGCCCGCAGGTTCAGGGTCACCTGGCGGGTCCTGCTGCTCGCCCTCGGCGCGCTCGTCCTGCTGCTCTCGTTCGCGCGGACCGTCACCGGCGCCGTCGACCTCACCTCAGCGGGCGCGATCAACGCCTCCGTCGCACTGGCCATCCCCATCGGCCTGGCCGGTCTGGGCGGCCTGTGGGCCGAGCGGGCCGGAGTGGTCAACATCGGCCTCGAAGGCATGATGATCCTGGGCACCTGGTGCGGCGCCTGGGGCGCCATCCAGTTCGGCAACCCGTGGGCGGGCGTCGTCGCGGGCGCGATCGGCGGGGCGCTGGGTGGCCTGCTGCACGCGATCGCCACCGTGACGTTCGGCGTCGACCACATCATCTCCGGTGTCGCGATCAACATCCTGGGCCTGGGCGTCACCCAGTTCCTGTCCAAGGTCACCTTCGCCGAGATGCCGGGCGGCGGCGACTCCCAGTCGCCCCCGGTGCCCAAACCCGGCGTGGTGAGCGTGCCGTGGATCGGGGACCCGCTCAGGACGCTGGAGGCCAAGCAGTGGTTCCTGCTGTCGGACGTCGCGGGCATCCTGCGCGGCCTGACCACGAACGTCTCGCTGCTGACGATCCTGGCGATCCTGCTCGTCCCGCTCTCGTACTACCTGCTGTGGCGTACGGCGTTCGGCCTGCGCCTGCGCTCCTGCGGGGAGAGCCCGGTGGCCGCGGAGTCGCTGGGCGTCAACGTCTACACCTACAAGTACATCGCGGTGCTCGTCTCCGGCGCCCTGGCGGGCCTGGGCGGCGCGTTCCTGGCGCAGGTGGCCTCCAGCGCCTACCGCGAGGGACAGACCGGCGGGCGCGGCTTCATCGGCCTCGCCGCCATGATCTTCGGTAACTGGCGGCCGGGAGGGCTGGCCGGGGGCGCCGTGCTGTTCGGCTACACCGACGCGCTCCAGCTGCGCAGGGGTGGCGAGTCGGTGCACGCACTGCTGCTCGTGGTGACGATCCTGCTCGCCGCGGTCGCCGTCTACCAGCTCGTACGGCAGAACCGGACACGGGCCGCGCTGATCACCGGGGTCGCGGCGGTCGCCGTGTTCGTGGTGTTCGCGCTGACCGACTCCATCCCCTCGGAGTTCACCTCCGTCACCCCGCACATCACCACGCTGCTGGTGCTGTCGCTGGCGGCGCAGCGGCTCCGCCCGCCGGCCGCCGACGGCGTGCCGTACCGCAGGGGACAGGGTAAGTGACCATCACGCGGCACCTCACGAGCGGATCTGATTCGATGGGTACCGAGACGGGCAATGAGACGGGCGCCGAAGCGGGTGCCGAGACGGGTAGTGAGATGAGCACCGGGACGGGCATCGGGACGGGCATCGACTGGGCGGCGCTGAAGGCCGAGGCCGTGCGGGCCATGGGCCACGCCTACGCCCCCTACTCCAAGTTCCCGGTCGGTGCCGCCGCGCTGGTGGACGACGGGCGGATCGTGTCCGGCTGCAACGTCGAGAACGCCTCCTACGGCATCGGGCTGTGCGCCGAGTGCGGGCTGGTGTCCTCGCTGCAGACCACCGGCGGCGGCCGTCTCGTCGCGTTCACCTGCGTCGACGGGCACGAGGAGCTCCTCATGCCGTGCGGCAGGTGCCGCCAGCTCCTGTACGAGTTCGGCGGCCCGGAGCTGCTGCTGGAGACCATCGACGGCCCGAAGCCGATGGCGGAGATCCTTCCCTACGCCTTCGGGCCCGACGACCTGAGCCGGGGGGCCTGAGCATGGACGCGATCGACGTCATCGTCACCAAGAGGGACGGCAGGGAGCTGTCGGCGGAGCAGATCGACTGGGTGATCGACGCCTACACCAGGGGTGTCGTCGCCGACGAGCAGATGTCCGCGCTCGCGATGGCGATCCTGCTCAACGGCATGAACCGGCGGGAGATCGCCGAGTGGACCCAGGCCATGATCCGGTCCGGGTCCAGGATGGACTGGTCGTCGCTGCCGGGGGCCACCACCGACAAGCACTCCACCGGCGGTGTCGGTGACAAGATCACGCTGCCGCTGGCGCCGCTGGTCGCCGCGTGCGGGGGGTACGTGCCCCAGCTGTCCGGCAGGGGGCTCGGCCACACCGGCGGCACCCTGGACAAGCTGGAGTCCATCCCCGGCTGGCGGGCGTCCCTGTCCAACGACGGGATGCTCGACGTGCTCGGCAAGGCCGGAGCGGTCATCTGCGCGGCCGGCGACGGCCTCGCCCCCGCCGACAAGAAGCTGTACGCGCTCCGCGACGTCACCGGCACCGTCGAGGCGATCCCGCTGATCGCATCCTCGATCATGTCGAAGAAGATCGCGGAGGGCACCGGCGCGCTCGTCCTGGACGTCAAGGTCGGCTCCGGGGCCTTCATGAAGAACGTGGAGCAGGCCCGCGAGCTGGCCACGACCATGGTCGAGCTCGGCACCGACGCCGGGGTCAACACCGTCGCGCTGCTGACCGCGATGGACCGGCCGCTGGGCCGGGCCGTGGGCAACGCCCTGGAGGTCACCGAGTCGGTCGAGGTGCTCGCCGGAGGCGGGCCCGCCGACGTGGTCGAGCTGACCGTGCGGCTGGCGCGGGAGATGCTCCAGGCGGCGGGCCTGTCGGGGGGCAAGGACCCCGAGCGCGCCCTCGAGGACGGCTCGGCGATGGACGCCTGGCGCCGGATGATCGCCGCCCAGGGCGGCGACCCCGACGCCCTGCTGCCCAGGGCCGCCGAGACGATGGAGATCACCGTGCCCTCGTCCGGCGTGCTGTCCAGGCTCGACGCGTACGGCGTGGGACTGGCGGCCTGGCGGCTCGGCGCGGGCCGGGAGCGCAAGGAGGACCCGGTGTCGTTCGGGGCGGGCATCGTGCTGCACGCCAAGCCGGGGGACCTGGTCCGCGCGGGGCAGCCGTTGATGACGCTGCACGCCGACGAGACCGCGCGCTTCGAGCGGGCGCTCGCCGCCCTGGAAGGTGCCTACACCGTCGGCGAGGCCGCCGACCCGGACCTGCTGCCCCTGGTGATCGACCGCGTCACCGCCTGACACCGGCGGCCGGGACGCTCTCCCGGCCCGTCTCGCGGGCCGGGGCACCTTCCGCTTCGCCTGGCGGACTAGCGGACCGGGACGCTCTCCTTGTCCGTCTCGCGGGCCGGGACGCCCTTTTGCTCCGCGTGGCGGGCCGCGACGCCCTCCCGGTCCGTCTCGCGGGCCGGGACACTCTTTTGTTCCGCGTGGCGGGCAGGTGAGCCGAAGATCTCGCCGATCACGGCGCGGTGGGTGGGCAGGGCGGTCGCGTGGCGCTCGCGGCCGTCCTCGGTGATGCCGACGAAGATGCCGCGCCGGTCGTCCTCGCAGATGCGGCGGGTCACCAGGCCCGCCTTCTCCAGGCGGGCGATCAGCCGGGAGCAGGCGCTCTGGCTCAGATGGACCGCGTCGGCGATCTCCTGGACCCGGTATTTGCCCTGGCCGCCCTCGACCATCCGCTCCAGGACCTCGAACTCGCTCATGCCGAGCCGGTGCCGTTCGGAGAGCTCGCGTTCCAGCGCGCAGGCGGTCGTGGCGTACTTGGCGAGCGCCTCACGCCACGCTCGGACGGGGTCCTCCTCGTTCATGCCGCGGATCGTACCATGCGTGAACATTAAATGCACAGGCATTAAATGCCTTTGCATTAGATGCGCTTGCATGTATTGTCGGACGACATGACCTCTTCATCGACCTCGACGGCTCCACCCGATCCGTCGGTCGCACCCGTTCCAACCGCTTCACCTGCCGCTTCTGTTCCCCGGGTTCCGCCGGTTCCGCCGGTTTCGCCGCCCGACGAGCGCTGGGGCGCGGGCCTGTGGGCCGCGCTCACCGTGCTCTGCGCCGTGATCTTCCTCGACGCGCTCGACGTCTCGATGGTGGGGGTCGCCCTGCCGTCCATCCAGGCGGACCTGGGACTGTCCACGTCCTCCCTGCAGTGGGTGGTCAGCGGCTACGTGCTCGGCTACGGCGGGCTGCTCCTCCTCGGCGGCCGGACCGCCGACCTGCTCGGGCGTCGCAGGGTCTTCCTGGTCGCCCTCGCGGTCTTCGCCGTGGCCTCGCTCCTCGGCGGTCTCGTCAACGACGGCACGCTGCTGATCGCGGCCCGCTTCGTCAAGGGCGTCAGCGCCGCCTTCACCGCGCCCGCCGCGCTCTCCATCATCACCACGACCTTCGCCGAGGGACCTGCCCGCAACAGGGCTCTCAGCGTCTTCACCGCCTCCGGCGCCAGCGGGTTCTCCCTGGGCCTGGTCATCTCCGGATTCCTGACCGAGCTCGGCTGGCGCTGGACGTTCCTCATGCCCGTCCCCGTCGCGATCATCGCGCTGGTCGCGGCCCTGAAGTTCCTCCCCAAGCATCGGGAGGAGCGCGCCGAGGGCGGCCACGACCTCATCGGCGCCGTCACCATCACCGGCTCCATGCTGCTGCTCGTCTACGCCGTGGTGGAGGCACCCGACGCGGGCTGGGGCTCGCCGCGCACGATCGCCTCGCTGCTGGGAGCCGCTCTGCTGCTGGCCGTCTTCGTCCTCACCGAGCAGCGCGTCAAGCACCCGCTGGTACGCCTCGGCATCCTGCGCTCCGGCCCGATCGTCCGCGCCAACCTGGGACTCGTGATCCTGTTCGGCTCCTACGTCGGCTTCCAGTTCGTCGCCATGCAGTACTTCCAGAACTTCCTGCACTGGTCGGCCCTGGAGACCGCGCTGGCCTTCCTGCCCGCCGGACTCCTGGTGGCGGTGACCTCCACCAGGATGGGCAAGCTGGCCGACCGGTTCGGCACCGCCCGGCTGATCGTGATCGGCTCGGCCGCGCTGGCCGCCGGGTACGCGTTCTTCCTCCGGATCAACGGCGAGCCCAGCCTGGCCACGCTGATCATCCCCGGCATGGTCCTGCTGGGCATCGCGTTCGCCCTGTCCTTCCCCTCGCTGAACATCCAGGCCACCAACGGGGTGGCCGACGACGAGCAGGGCCTGGCCTCGGGGCTGCTCAACACCTCCGGACAGGTCGGCGGGGCGGTCGTGCTGGCCGTCGTGACGGCCGTCCTCACCTCGGGTACGGGCGCCGACCCGATCGGCACCTTCCGTGCCGCGATCACGGTCTCGGGGATCCTCGCCGTGGTCGGCCTGCTGATCGCCCTCACCGGCCTCCGTGCCCGCCGCACGTCCGCCGCGGCCGAGGGGGAGAGGGAGAGGGAGAAGGCGCTGGAGACCGTCTAGGTCCGGCGTGCCGCTCGCGTCACCGTCCCGCACGGGGACGGGGACGGGGACGCGAGCCCCGCGGGACGCGAGGAGGTGCCGCCGCCGGATACCGGGGCCCGGCGGCGGCCCTCCTCGCGACCCGCGGCACTCCCCGCCACGACCGGGGTGCTTGACTCTCCCCTCGACAAGGTGTCACGATCCGGCCAGGGCGCATGTGGACGGCCGGGAGGTGAACCTCTCCGGAGACCTGAGCATCTAACGGGGCAGGAGGCTCACCATGAACCGCACCCTCGTTTCCCTCGCGCTCGTCCCCTCGTTCCTGCTCGCGGCCGGCTGTGGCTCGACCACGCAGACCGCGACCCCGTCCCCGGCGGGCCCGGTGACCACGGCTCCGGCCCCGGTGACCACGGCCCCGGCCCCGGTGGATCCGGTGACCACACCGCCCCCCACGCCTTCCGCCGTCGCGGCCGGGCTGCTCCCTCCGACGAGCACCAAGGAGATCGAGGTCGACCGCCCCATCGACACCCAGCCGACCGTCACCGGAGCCCGGTTCGGGGAGCACCGGGGGTTCGACCGGGTGGTGATCGACCTCAAGGGCGACCTGCCCGGCTACACCGCGCGGTGGGTGCCCAAGCTCATCCAGGACGGCTCGGGAGATCCGGTCGACGTCGAGGGCGGCGCCTACCTGCAACTGACGATCACCCCGGCCGTCGCGCACACCGAGGCGGGCAAGTCCACCTGGACGGGCGGCCCGATCTTCCAGGCCAAGCTGGGCAACGTCCAGAACGTGGTCAAGACAGGCGACTTCGAGGGCGTGGTGAGCGTGGGCGTCGTCCTCGACCACAAGGCGCCGTTCCGGGTGCTGGAGCAGAAGAGCCCGAACCGGCTGGTCATCGACATCGCGCACTAAGTCACGTGCCGGGGGGCGTACCGAGAGCGCCGAGGGCGCTGAGGGCGCCATCTCCCCGAGACCGGTGACAGACTGGTCCGATGGTACGCAAAATCGATAGTGCGACACGGATTCCCGTGCCGGGTGGCAAGACGATCGACGAATACGTCGGTCTGGCCAACACCGGTGACGCCGGGATCTCGATCGCGCGCATGAAGGCCCCGGCAGGGTGGGACGAGCCCGCCCAGACACCGGAGTTCGCCGAGTACACGCTGGTGCTCAAGGGCACCGTCATCGTGGAGCACGACGGAGGCACGACCGAGGTCGGCGCCGGGCAGGTGTTCGTGTGCGAGCCGGGGGAGCGGATCCGCTACAGCTCCGGCCCCGACGGCGCCGAGTACGTCGCCGTCTGCCTGCCCGCCTTCTCCCCGGAGACCGTCAACCGCGACGGCGGGTGACGGGACGACGCGTGACAGGATGACGAGTCACGACCGGCGGCGACCGGTGACGGTTCGTCGCACGCCGATCCCGGCGTCTGCGTACCGGGATCGGCGCGACGTCCTCCGAGAGGGGACGCCCGCGTGAACATCCCGAGGCCGGGCCGTGGCGGCGTCTCCGCGCGGGCCGGCCGGTCAGGCCCCTGACGGTAAGGTTGCCAAATGAGTCAGCTACCCACTTTCGAGCAGATCCGCCTGGCTCCGAAGGTGTTGCTCCACGACCACCTCGACGGTGGCCTGCGGCCGGAGACCATCATCGATCTGGCCCGCGAGTCGGGCTACGACAGGTTGCCCGCGACCGAGACGGAGAGCCTGCGCGCCTGGTTCAGGGAGTCCGCCGACTCGGGCTCGCTGGAACGCTACCTGGAGACCTTTGACCACACGGTCGGCGTCATGCAGACGCGAGAGGCGCTGGTCAGGGTCGCCGCCGAATGCGCGGAGGACCTGGCGGAGGACGGCGTCGTCTACGCCGAGGTGCGTTACGCGCCCGAGCAGCACACCTCCACGGGCCTGAGCCTCGAAGAGGTCATCGAGGCCGTGCAGGAGGGCTTCGCCGCCGGTTCGGAGGGCCGTGGCATCCGGGTGGGCACGCTGCTCACCGCGATGCGCCACCAGGCCAGGTCCATGGAGATCGCCGAACTCGCGGTCCGCTACCGCGACGCCGGGGTGGTCGGGTTCGACATCGCCGGAGCGGAGGCGGGCTACCCTCCCACCCGCCATCTGGACGCCTTCGAATACCTCCAGCGGGAGAACGCCCACTTCACCATCCACGCGGGCGAGGCGTTCGGCCTGCCGTCGATCTGGCAGGCGATCCAGTGGTGCGGCGCCGACCGGCTCGGCCACGGCGTCCGGATCATCGACGACATCTCCGTCCAGAGTGACGGGGAGCCCAAGCTGGGCCGTCTGGCGGCCTACGTCCGCGACAAGCGCATCCCGCTGGAGATGTGCCCGACGTCCAACCTGCAGACCGGCGCGGCGGCCTCCATCGCCGAACACCCGATCGGCCTGCTGCGCCGCCTGAACTTCCGGGTCACGGTCAACACCGACAACCGGCTGATGAGCGGTACGTCCGTCTCCGAGGAGTTCGCCAAGCTGTCGGAGGCGTTCGGCTACGGCTGGGACGACATGCTGTGGTTCACCGTCAACGCCATGAAGTCCGCGTTCCTGCCGTTCGACGAGCGCCTGTCGCTCATCAACGGCGTCATCAAGCCCGGTTTCGCGCGCCTCAAGTGGCAGGCGTGACCGGGCTCGTACGAGTGAAGTGAGCTTTTCCGATGAAGCAGGTGTTCCGCTCCACCCTCGCGACGGTCGTCGGCTGGGTCTGGATGGCCTTCGCCGCGTTCAACATGGTCGATCTGATCGCCCGCTACAGCGGGCAGGCGTCGATGGTCGCCGCGGCGGTGCTGGGGGTGCTGACCGCGCTGGTCTTCGTCACCTGCCTGCGCCCGGCGGTCATCCTGTCCGAGGACGGCGTCCTGGTCCGCAACCCGCTGAGGAACACCTTCGTGCCCTGGCGGGCCGTGGACGAGGTCACGGCCTCCCACTCGATCACGATCGCCTCCGGCGGCGGGAGGGTCCGCTGCTGGGTGCCGCAGGCCTCGGCCCGCGAGCGGGCGGCGGCCGCGCGCAGGGGGCGGTCCGCGTCCGCGCCCGTGCCCGCGCGGGGCCGTTTCAGGACCGAGCCGGTCCGCTCGAAGGGCGAGCGGGCCGCCGCCGAGGCGCTGGCGGGAAAGACCCACGCCGACTGGGTGGCCGAGCAGATCACCGAACGCGCGGAGGCCGCCAGGCGCGCGGCCTCGATGGCCGAGGCCTCGAAGGCGGCCGGGGCCTCGACGGCACCTGGAACTCCTGCGGCGGCCGGGACTCCGGCGGAGCCCGAGGCCGGGACCGCTGCCGGCGTCGAGGCGGGAACCGGCACCGGGACGGGGGCCGGCGCGCTCAAGGTGACCTGGGCGCCGAGCGCCCTGGCGGCCTTCGCGGCCGCGACCCTGCTGGTGGTCGCCGCCTTCCTCGCCTGATCGTGGCCGGCCGCTGAGGGTGCCCCCGCGACCGTGCCGGTGATCGTGGCCGGCCGCCGGCCGGGCACCGAGCCCCCGCCGGCCGTGCCGGTCGCGGGCCGCGCCGACAGCCGGCCGTGCCGCAGGCGCCTTCTCGCGCCGGCCCCGGCAGGTCAGAGGCCGAGCGCCCCGGTGAGGTCGGCCTTCAGGGCGTCGAGATCCCGTACAGCCAGCGCGCGGGCGGCGGAGACCTCGCCGGTCACCGGGACCACGACCTCCAGGTAGCACTTGAGCTTGGGCTCGGTGCCCGAGGGGCGGACGACGACCCGGGCGCCTCCGGCCAGGTGGTAGCGGACGCCGTCGGTGGGCGGCAGCCCGCCCGCGCCGAGGCTCAGGTCGTCGGCCGCCTCGACCTCGCGACCGCCGAGCCGCGCGGGCGGCGTGGCCCGCAGGCGGGCCATGGCCCCGGTGATCAGCGACAGGTCGGCCACCCGGAACGACAGCTGGGACGTGGCGTGCAGGCCGTGACGGCGTGCCAGGTCGTCCAGGAGGTCGAGCAGGCCGCGGCCCTCCAGCTTGGCCCGCGCGGCGATCCCGGCCACGGTCAGCGCCGCGCCGATGCCGTCCTTGTCGTGCACGGGCAGCCCGAGGTCGGAGCCGACGCTGTATCCCAGCGCCTCCTCGTACCCGAACAGCAGGCCCTCCCCGGCCTTCATGATCCACTTGAAGCCGGTCAGGGTCTCGGCGTAACGCACCCCGTACCCGGCGGCGATCTTGCCGAGCAGGGACGAGGACACGATGGTGGTCGCCACCAGGCGGCCGTCGCCCGAGGTCTGCCGGATCACGTGTTCGCCCAGCAGGGCGCCCACCTCGTCGCCGGTCAGCATCCGGTAGCCGCCGCCGGGCAGCGGCACGCCCACCGCGCAACGGTCCGCGTCGGGGTCGTTGGCCAGGACCAGATCGGCGCCGACCCGCTCCGCGAGCTCCAGCGCCAGGTCCATCGCGCCGGGCTCCTCCGGGTTGGGGAAGGCGACGGTGGGGAAGTCGGGATCGGGCTCGGCCTGCGCCGCGACGATCGCGGGCGCGTCGAACCCGGCGGCGGTGAAGGCCCTGACCAGGGTGTCGCCGCCTACGCCGTGCAGCGGGGTGTACGCCACCCGCAGCTGCCGTGCGCCGCCGATCGGGAGCGCGGTCACCGCCTCCAGGTAGGCGGCCACGATGCCGTCGTCCAGCTCGCTCCAGGCCGGGTCGCCGGGGGAGCCGAGGGGCAGCTCGGAGACAGGACCCGTCGCGTCGATGGCGGCGGAGATCTCCGCGTCCACCGGCGGCACGATCTGGGAGCCGTCGCCCCAGTAGACCTTGTAGCCGTTGTCGCGGGGCGGGTTGTGGCTGGCGGTGACGGTCACGCCCGCGTCGGCGCCGAGGTGGCGGACGGCGAAGGCCAGCACCGGGGTGGGCAGCGGACCGGGGAGGAGCGAGGCGCGCAGCCCGGCCCCGGTGAGCACGGCCGCGGTGTCGCGGGCGAAGGCGTCCGACTTGTGCCGGGCGTCGTAGCCGATCACGACGTGTCTGCCGGGACCGAGAACGCGGGCCAGCCCGGCGGCGGCGCGCATGACCGTCACCCGGTTCATCCGGTTGGGGCCGGCTCCCAGCTCGCCCCTGAGCCCGGCGGTGCCGAACTCCAGCCTGGAGCCGAACCGCTCGCGCAGCGCGTCGCCGTCGCCGCTCTCCAGCAGCTTCTCCAGCTCCGCGCGCGTGTCGGGGTCGGGGTCCTGGGCCAGCCAGGAACGGGCGAGCCCTGCGAGATCGCTGCTCATCGTCACCTCTCGGGGCCGGGGCCCGTCCGCTCGCCGGGCCCGCCTCCTGTTGATCCCTGAAACCCGGCTTACAGCTTGCCGACGACGGCGGCCAGCAGGCCGCCCATGCGGGTGGCGGTGGCCCGGCCGACCTCCAGCACCTCCTCGTGGTTGAGCGGCTCGCCCACCAGCCCGGCACCCGGGTTCGTGACCAGGGAGATGCCCAGCACGTCGGCGCCGCCCTCGCGGGCCGCGATGGCCTCCAGCACGGTGGACATGCCCACCATGTCGCCGCCGAGGATGCGGCACATGCGGACCTCGGCCGGGGTCTCGTACGTCGGGCCGCGGAAGGCCACGTAGACGCCCTCGGCCAGCGACGGGTCGGCCTCGCGGGCCAGCTCGCGCAGGCGCGGGGTGTAGACGTCGGTGAGGTCGACGAAGGTGGCGCCGGTGATCGGGCCGGCACCGGTCAGGTTGATGTGGTCACTGATCAGCACCGCCTCGCCGACCTCCTGGGTCTCGGGGCGCAGGCCCCCGGCGGCGTTGGTCAGCACGACCGTGCCCACCCCGGCCCTGATCGCGGTCCGCACGCCGTGCACGACCGGCTCCACGCCGCGGCCCTCGTAGAGGTGGGTGCGGCCGAGGAAGATCAGCGCGTTCTTGCCCGACTCGGTCCTGACGGCGCGGATCCGGCCCGCGTGGCCCTGCACGGCGGGCGGCGCGAAGCCGGGCAGGTCGGTCACCGGGATCTCGGCGACCGTCTCGCCGATCGCGTCGGCGGCCGGGACCCAGCCGGACCCCATCACCAGCGCGACGTCGAAGGAATCCACGCCGACGGCGCTTCTCAGCGCGTCCGCGGCGTCGGTGGCGAGTACGTATGGGTCATTGGTCACGTCACCGAGCGTACCGGTCGTCCGCCTTCGCGCCGCGCCGTGTCTCCTGCGTCTCCTGCGTCTCCTGCGTCTCCTGCGAGGTCTCCTGCGGGCGGCGCGCTCGACCAGGCCCCCGGCCCGATCGGGCCGGTGCTCCCGGTGGGCCCTCCCCGGCGGACTTCCGCCTTCCGCGCGTGCTCGCGCGGCCGGTGACGAGCGGCGCCCCCGGCTCCCCGGGAGTTCCCGGGGAAGGTCGCCCTCAGCTCCCCAGGGAGGTGCAGGGACGGCCGCGCAGCTCCCTGACGTAGTCGTCGGGGGCACCCGCGCGCTCGGCGGCCTCGGCCAGGATGCCGAGGTAGCGGGCCGAGGGCAGCCCGCCCTCGTACCCGTCGAGCACGTAGAACCACGCCACGATCTCGCCCTCCATGGTCTGCACCCGGAGCTTGACCTTGTGGTAGAGGCCGCGGGCCGCGCCCTCCCACTGGTCGAGAGAGCTCTCGTCCCACTCGGGCACGTCGTAGAGGACGACGAAAACCTGGTGGGCGGCGTCCTCGACGATGGAGGCGAGCGCGCCCTCCCAGCCGAGGTCGTTCCCGCCGAAGGTCAGGCGCCAGCCCTGGAGCCAGCCCGTCCCCCTGATCGGGGAGTGAGGGGCCCGCTGGGCCATCTGCTTCGGGTCCATGTTGCTGCCGTAAGCGGCGTAGACAGGCACGGAGACAAACACTAATCCAAGATCCGCGAGACGCTCACCCGGCTTCGAAGCCACGCCGATGTCTCGTGGAATCCCGGTGGTTTTGTGGGGGTTCCGTGGTTTAGGAGGGATGCCGAGCGAGGTCCGGTCCCACCATGCGGGAGAATGGGCTATGTGACGAGGATAGTGATCATCGGTGGCGGTCCCGGCGGATACGAGGCGGCGCTGGTCGCCGCCCAACTGGGAGCGCAGGTCACCGTGGTCGAACAGGACGGCCCCGGCGGGGCCTGCGTCCTCACTGACTGCGTACCGTCCAAGACGCTGATCGCCACCTCGGTGCGCAAGCAGGCGCTCCTCGACGCCAGCATGCTGGGGGTCCACTACACCGGCGGCCCCGACGGCGACGTCGGCGGTGTCATCGCCGACATGCCGCTGGTGAACAGGCGCGTCAAGGATCTCGCCCGCGCGCAGTCCGCCGACATCGCCGCCCGGCTGGCGGCGGAGGGCGTCGAGGTGATCAAGGCTCCGGGGCGGCTGGTCGACCCGCAGGTGGTCAGGGCCGGAGACCGGACGATCCGCGCGGACGTCGTCATCGTGGCGACCGGCGCGACCCCGCGCATCCTGACCGGCGCCGAGCCCGACGGCGAGCGCATCCTCACCTGGCGCCAGCTGTACGACCTGGAGGAGCTGCCCGAGCACCTCATCGTGGTCGGCTCAGGCGTCACCGGCGCGGAGTTCGCGGGCGCCTACCGCTCGCTGGGCTCGGAGGTCACGCTCGTCTCCTCCCGCGACCGCATGATGCCGAACGAGGACGCCGACGCCGCCGAGGTCCTCGAAGAGGTCTACCGGCGCCGCGGCATGAACGTGATGGGCCGTTCCCGCGCCGAGTCCGTCAAGCGCACCCCGGACGGCGTGGTCGTCACCCTGGAGGACGGCCGGACCGCCGAGGGCAGCCACTGCCTCATGACGGTCGGCATGGTCCCCAACACCGCGGGGATCGGCCTCGAGGAGGCCGGGGTCACCCTCGACAGGGGCGGGTTCATCCAGGTCGACAAGGTCTCCCGCACCTCCGCGCCCGGCGTCTACGCGGCCGGGGACTGCACCGGGGTCCTGATGCTCGCCTCGGTCGCCGCCATGCAGGGCCGGATCGCCGTCTGGCACGCCCTCGGCGAGGCTGTGCACCCGCTCCGCCTGGCCACCGTCGCCTCCGCCATCTTCACCGACCCCGAGATCGCCGCCGTGGGCATCGCCGAGCGGGCGATCGAGAACGGGGAGATCGAGGCCAACATCGTCAAGCTGCCGCTGGCCACCAACGCCCGCGCCAAGATGCAAGGGTTCAACGACGGCTTCGTGAAGCTGTTCTGCCGCCCGAACACCGGCATCATCCTGGGCGGCGTCGTGGTCGCCCCCCGCGCGTCGGAGCTGATCCTGGCGGTCTCGGTCGCCGTCCAGCAGCGGCTGACGGTCGACCAGATCGCCCACACCTTCGCGGTCTACCCCTCCCTGTCCGGCTCCGTCACCGAGGCCGCCCGCCGCCTCATGCAGCCGATGACCCCCAGCGGCATCTGACCGCCGCAGGAGTCAGGGACGGATGCGCAGGACGCGGATGCGCCCGTCGTCGCCGTACTCGAAATGGAACCGCAGGGTCACCGGGCTGCCGGGGAAGTCGCCGGAGATGTCCGCGGTGACCAGGGTGGCGCCGTCGCCGGTGAGGTCGACGTCGGTGACGGTGTAGGTGACGGTGGGCACGCTGGTGCGCCAGGCGCGGATCGCGGCGATGCCGTGGTGCTCGGCGCCCTCGTCCTCCACGGTCGCGTCGTCCGCGAACAGCGCGAAGTAGGCGTCCTGGTCGGGCAGGGTGGCCAGCTCGAAGTAGCGGCGGACGGCGCTCGGGACGGTGGGTACGTCGGACATGGGGATGTTTCCTTCCGTGTCGGTGAGTGAGATCGGTCGGGCCGGACGGCCGGACCGGTGGGGTCAGGCGGCCGGATCGGTGGGTGGGACCGGTCGAGTCGGACGGCCCGATCGGTGGTTGGGATCAGATGGCCGGATCGGTGGGCGGGGTCAGACGGTCGGCAGGGTGCCGCCGTCGATGACGTGCTCGGCGCCGACGATGGAGGCGGCGCGGTCGGAGACGAGGAACGCGACGAGCTCGGCGACCTCCTCCGGGAGGTTGGGGCGTCCGAGGGGGATCCCCCCGAGGGAGTCCATCAGCTTTCGCAGCGCGGCATCCTTGTCGATGCCGGAGCCGGCGGCGATGCGGTCGACGAGATCGTCGGCGGCCGTCGTCCGGATGAAGCCGGGGGCGACGGAGTTGACCCGCACCCCGTGCGGGGCGACCTCGTTGGCCAGGCCCTTGCTGTAGACGGTGAGCGCCCCCTTGGCCGCGGCGTAGGCCAGCGTCGCGTCGTGCAGCGGCATCCGGCGCTGTATCGAGGAGATGTGCACGATCGCGCCGGAGCGGTTCTCGATCATGCCGGGCAGGAGCCCGCGGTCCAGGCGGACGGCGCCCAGCAGGTTGATGTTGAGCTCCCTGTCCCACGCCTCGTCGTCCAGGGAGGCGAAGCCCCCGGAGGGCGCGTCGGAGCCGCCGAGGTTGTGGACCAGGATGTCGACGCCGCCGAGGCGGTCGAGGACCTGCTCGACGACACTGTCGGTGCCCTCGCGGGTGGAGACGTCGGCCGCGACGAACAGCTTGGGGTCGATGTCGTCCGGCCGGGTCCTGGCGGTCACCAGCACCGTGGCCCCGGCCTGCGTGAGCCGCCTGGCGATGGCGGCGCCCGTGCCCTTGGTACCGCCGGTGACCAGGGCGCGCCTCCCGTCGAGCGAGTCGCTGATGAAGGTCTCCACGGTGTGCTCCGTCCCGGGTGCGGACATGGCGAGGCCCGCACCCCCAGTAACTGCTAAAATAAGAGTGAGTCGCTTCGACTTTAGCAGTAACTATTGAGGAGGGTCACATTGGCGAGCCGGATCAGACTGGAAGATCGTGAATGCCCGCTGTCGACGACGGTGGCCCACGTCGGGGAGTGGTGGACGCTGCTGATCCTGCACGACGCCTTCGACGGCTACACCCGCTTCGACGAGTTCCAGGAGAACCTGGGCATCTCCTCCAGCATGCTGACCAGCCGCCTCAAGACCCTCGTCGCCGACGGGCTGCTGGAGCGCCGCGCCTACCAGACCAACCCCACCCGCCACGAGTACGTCCTGACCGAGCTGGGCCGGTCCCTGCGCCCGGTGCTCGTCGCCCTGGCGGCCTGGGGCAACTCCCGGCTCGACCCGTCGCAGCGCGCCATGATCCTCGTCGACGCCGCCACCGGCCAGGAGGTCGAGCCCACCGTCGTCGACGCCGCCACCGGCCGCCGCCTCGACTCCAGCGAGGAGTTCGTCTTCGCCGCCGGTCCCGTCGCCAGCGAGATCATGCGCGCCCGTTACGCCCGCACGCCCGGGAACGGCGGTGTCAGCCGAAGCCGGGTCTGACGTGGACGGGTTCGTGGTCCGCCGCACCGGTGCGCGCCGTGCTCCCACTTCCCGTAACGCCGTCAGGAGGTGCCATGCGGGGCGGCGGGCGACCGCCGCCCCGCATGCCGGCGCAGTGCCCGGATCGCCAGCTCCGCGTGAACCAGCGCGCCGTCGGAGAGCACTCCGTCGTCGAACACCGCTCGCGGGCTGTGGTTGCTCGGCGCCGTGGCCGGATCGTCCGCGGCGCTCGCGCCCAGGATGAGATAGCAGCCGGGCACCTTGTCGAGCACCTCGGAGAAGTCCTCCGCGGCGCTCACCGGGGACGCCATCGGGACGAACCGTTCCGCGCCGAGCACCTCGGAGACCACCGTACGGGCGAACTCGTACTGCTCCTCGTCGTTCACCGTCACCGGGTAGCCCTCGATGTAGTCGACCTCGGCGGTCAGCCCGTACGCCTCGGCGATGTGCAGGCACAGCCGGGTGACCTCGCCAGGCAGCCGCGTCTGGTTCGCCGGCGAGAAGGTGCGTACCGTGGCGTCGATCGTGGCCGTGTCGGGAATGGTGTTGGACTTGGTCCCGGCATGGATGGAGCCGACCGTGACGACCACCGGGTCGAAGACGTCGAAGCGCCGGGTGACCAGGGTCTGCAACGAGGTCACGATCTCCGCCGCCACCGTGACCGGGTCGCGGCTCAGGTGCGGCATGGAGGCGTGCCCGCCGACTCCGCGCACGGTCACCCTGAGCTCCGCCGTCGACGCCATCAACGGGCCGGGCCTGCTGCGGAACAGGCCGGCGGGGGTCCCGTACGAGCGCACGTGCATGCCGTACGCCGAGGAGACCCGTGGTCCCGCCGCGTCCAGCACCCCTTCCTCGATCATGCGGGCGGCGCCGTTCCAGCCCTCCTCGCCCGGCTGGAACATGAACACCACGTCGCCGGCCAGCGCGTCGCGGTGCGCGCCGAGCAGCCGGGCCGCGCCGACCAGCATCGCCGTGTGCAGGTCGTGCCCGCAGGCGTGCATGGCGCCGTCCACCTGGCTCGCGTGGTCCAACCCGGTCAGCTCGGTGATCGGCAGGGCGTCCATGTCGGCGCGCAGCAGCACCGCGGGGGCGGTTTCGCCGCCGGGATCCGCCTCGCCCGGTCGCCCGCCGCGCAGCACCGCGGTCACCGAGCTCAGCGACCGGCCCAGGGTGATCTCCAACCCCAGCCCTGACAGCTCGTCCAGCACCGCCAGCTGGGTGCGCGGCAGGTGGAGGCCGATCTCCGGGTACCGATGGAGGTCACGCCGCAGCCGTACCAGGTCGTCCTGCAGGGCTGCGGCGTCGTCGCGCAGCCGGTTCGGTAGCGTCATCAAGCATTCCGATCGTCAGGCCGGCCGGGCGGGCCCGGCCGGCGGGGATGTGGTGAGGAAGGACGTCTTGGAGCGGGCCGGCTCAGCCGGCCAGCATCCCGGCCATCTCGCGCGGGTGCACCAGGTGCGGGAAGTGGCCGCTGCCGGGCAGCACGGTGACGGTGACGTCCGGCAGGGCGGACTTCAGCCATCCCTCGTACGCCGGATCCGGCGAATGGCCGGTCACGTAGCGGTACGGCACCCCGCTGGACCGGATCACGCCCAGCACGTGGGTCTGGCGGCGGCCGAGCTCCTCGGCGGAGGTGACCAGGATCTCGTTCCAGTAGCCGAGGAGCAGGTCCTGCCGCGGATCGGTGGCCGTGGAGACCAGGTCCCGCGCCGCCGGCGGCAACCGGTCGACCTGCATGTTGCCGAGCATCCGGTCCCAGATCTCACCCCAGGACGGGCTGCGTAGCACCGGTTCGGCCTGCCGCAGGACATCGCCGAACCTGCCCACGAGCAACGGCTGGTCGACGTTGACCACGCCACGGGTCGCGTGGGCCGCGGCGTACCTGGTCACCAGCACGCCCCCGAGGGAGTGCCCCACGACGATCGGCGCGGCGAGTCCGGCCTCGGTCACCGCCGCGTGGAGGGCGGCCACGACCTTGTCGAGGTCGTAGCCGTCCCATCGCGCCGACCCCCCGTGCCCGGGCAGGTCGAGTGTGAGCACCCGCCGGCCCGGATCGACGGTCGCCAGTTCGTCCAGCAGCGGTCCCCACTGGCGGCGGTCGTACGTGAGACCGTGCAGGAAGACCAGCGGCGGGCGGTCGTCGTCCGTGCCCCGGATGTCACCGGCCAGGCCACCGAAAAACCGGATGTCACGTGTGTCCGTCATGTCCCCCTCTTTTCGCAAAGGAATCTCACCCAGAGGGCGTAACCGAGGGGTGCACGATTTGTACGTGACGCAGGCCACAGCCATCCGGGGCCGGTTAGGCGCGCCGGAGGGCAGAGCCTCAGAACCGGTAAGGGGCGGTCGCGGCAAGCCGTTACGCTGCACAGGTGGCCTTGATCGGACGCCAAAGGGAGCTCGCCGCAGTGGCGCGGCTGCTCGACCGGGCCGCGGCAGGGGACAGCGGCCGGCTTGTCGTCACCGGTCCGCCCGGCTCGGGCAAGTCAGCGCTGATCGACGCCGCCGTGGATCTGGCCCGCGAACGGAAGATCCCGGTTTTCCGTGCGACCGCGCCCACCGTGTCCTGGCTTCAGTCGCCGGATCACCTTGCTCAGGCGGCTGACGGCCCGCGCCTGCTCCTCATCGACGACGTCGACCACGCCGACACGTTCGCCGTCGATTTCCCAGCCTTGCTGGATCGGCTCGTGTCCGGCGCGACGATCCTGGTCGCGACCGCCGTGGAACCCACCGGACTGAAGCCGGAGCTGCGGTTGCGTGGCCTGACGGAACCGGAGCTCGCCGAGCTGAGCCCGGGCCTGTCCGCCGACGCGGTCCACGCGGTGTGGCTGGCCTCGGGCGGGCTGCCCGGAGCCGCACTCGGCCTCGCCGATGAGCTGGCTCGGCTCGACGTCACCTGCGACCCGGTCCTCCACCTGGCGCTGACCGCGCCGTCGCGGACGGAGTTCCTCGATCTCGACTCCGGTCTCATCCGTCTGCTGGAGGCCGCGGCCGAACGCACGCCGGCTCCTGGCTCCCGGGCCCGTGTGCTGGCCAGGCTCGCGCGTGAACTGCTGGGCGACCCGTCGGCCGGACGGCGCCGGCGTACGCTGATCGACGAGGCGGTGACGCTGGCCCGGGAGGTCGGCACTCCCGGCACGATCGCCGAGGTCCTCGACTCCGGGCTGCACGCGCTGTGGGATCCCGCGGCCGCCCACGAACGGCTGGCCACCGCGTCGGAGATCGTGACGCAGGCCCGGCGGGCCGGGGACGCCGAGGCCGAGCGGCGCGGACTGTTCTGGCGTTTCATCGCCCTGGCAGAGCTGGGAGAACTGGAGGCGGCCGAGTCCGCGCTGACGGCCTACGCGCGGGCCAGCTCACTGGCCGGCGACTCCGAGGCGGCGGTGGTGGTGCTGGCGCGTCAGGCGATGCTGGCGACGATCCGGGGACGGTTCGACACGGCGGCCACGCTTGCCGCCGAGGTGGGCGTACTGGGCGGGCGTGCAGGGCTCGCGGACACGGAACGCCTGGTCGGGACGCTGCGCGCCGCCCTGGCCATGATGCGCGGCGAGTACGGCTCGCTCGTGGCTCCCTGGCACGACCTTGCCCGACGGCTGCCCGGTCACTTCTTCGAGGCCGCCGCCGCCCGGGCACTGGCCGAGTCCGGGCGGGGCGACGAGGCAAGTCTTGAGCTCGAACGACTGCTGCCGGCTGTTCTCGCCGGATCGGGGCCGCGCTGGCTCGGGGTGTGCGCCGACCTGGCAATCGTGGCGGCGCTGGTCGGCGAACCGGCGGAGGCCCAGGCCCTGTACGACGCGCTGGCCCCCTACCACGGGCGTTTGGTCGTTTCGGGCGGCGCTAACATGATCAGCGGCCCGGTCGACGACTACCTGGGCCGGCTCGCCACGCGACTTGGCCGGCTCGACCTCGCGATAACCCACCTGGACGTCGCGGTGACGCTGGAGCGACGGCTCGGAGCGCTGCCCTGGCTCGCCGGCACGCTGGCCGCCCGGGCACGGGCGCTGACCGCCCGCGACGGTGCAGGCGACCTGCTCCGGGCGGAGGAAGACCTGGACCAGGCCCGCTCGATCGCGCAGCGCCTCGGCATGGGAGCGTTCCTGACCACCCTGACTCCACCGGCGAACGAGTGGTCTCTGCGCCGCGACGGCGAGGGCTGGCGACTGGACGCCGGCACCGAGGCAGCCCGGTTGCGTGACGGACGCGGCATGGAGTATCTGCGGATCCTGCTGGCTGCGCCCAGGCGAGAGATCGCCGCGCTGGACCTCGTCGCAGGAGGAGCCGGCCTCGCCGTCCCCCACGGCGCCCCGATTCTCGACGCCGTCGCCCGCGCGGCCTACCGGCGCCGGCTGGAGGCGCTCGCCGAGGAACTCGACGCGGCCGACCGGGCCGGCGACGCCGAACGGGCAAGGGTGGTCCAGGAGGAGCGGACCGCCCTGCTGGCCGAGCTGCGCAAGGCCACCGGGCTGGGCGGGCGGGCCCGCGGCCAGTCCAGCGAGGCCGAGCGGGCCCGGGTCAACGCGACCCGGGCGTTGTGGACGGCGGTCAAACGGGTGGAGGCGGCGGCGCCCCTGGCCGGGGCCCACCTGCGGGCTTCACTGCGCACCGGCCATCTCTTCCGGTACCAGCCCGCACCGGGCGGCCCCGCTCGCTGGGTGCTGTGACCCACACCACATAAAAATCGTGCACGGTGAAGTTACGCCTCCCAGAGTGAGACCTTCAGCCTCGGGGAGGCTGACATGTCCGACATCCATTCCAGGCCGTCATCCGTCATCCGTCATCCCGGAGAGGACCGACCAGCGGCCGATCCGAAGTCCGTACAGGCTCTAGTGCACGCGGGAGCGGAGACGGTCCAGGGCGGCGCCGCCGTCCCGGACGGCGCGGGCCACGAAGTGCAGCTCCTCCGGACGGCGGGCGACCAGAAGAGCCTGCTTGGCCGCCTCGTAGGCGTCGAGGGCGAGGCGCCAGTCGCGGTCGGCGGTCATGCCGCCGCGCCCGCTCACCTGGAACTCGTAGTCGAGCTGGTCGATCCCCTCGCCCAGCCGGGTGATGTCCTCCTCGGCGCCGCGCCGCATCATGACGAACTGGGCGTTGCGCCGGGTCCGCCGCTGGGCGCTGACGCCCCAGGCCACCACGGTCAGCGCCAGGCCCACGGCGCTGAGCACGACCATGACCAGTCCCACGGACGGGCCGCCGCTCCCCGAGCCGGACTCGTCACCCGCGGCCTCCCTCTCCTCGGTCTTGAAGATGTCGAGGTCGGGCAGCGAGGTCGGCACCGCGACGGTGAGACCGGTGGGGGTGCCCTTGGAACCGGTGAGGTCGACGTCGTCGGCCTGGACGAAGGAGGCGTCCTGGACCAGCGCGCCGGTGAAGTCGGCGCCGTCCAGCTCGGCCTGGGTGAACTCGGCCTCGCTCACGTCGGCGTCCTTGAACGTGGCGTTGCGCAGGTTCGCCTGGCTCATCTTGGCCTCGCGGAGCTTGGCCCTGGTGAAGTCGGCCTTGCGCGCCTTGAGCTGGCCGGGGGTGCTCTCCTCCAGGTCGGCGTCGATCAGCTTGGCGTTGGTGAAGTCGACCTGGGTCAGCTCGGCCCTGGTCAGGGTCGCCCCGGTCAGGTTCGCGTGCGGGAACTCCGCCTGCCCCGCCTCGGCGTCGATCAGGATCGCGCCCCGCAGGTCGGCGTGGTCGGCGTGCATCTGTCCCAGGTCGGCCTCGGTGAAGTCGGCGCCCCGCAGGTCGGCGTACTTCAGCGTGGCCTGCGTGAGGTTGGCCTGCTTGAGCGAGGCGTCGCGCAGGATCGCTCCGGTGAGGTCCTTCTGGAGCAGCTCCACGCCGTCCAGCTTGGCCTTGGTCAGGTCGGCGCAGCGCAGGACGGCGGGGAGCTGTGCCCCCCGGGTGAAGTCCTTGCCGCGCAGGTCGGCGCCCTGACCGGGCTTGCACGGCCCGGTCGCGGCCTGGGCGGGAGAGATCACTGTCCCCGACAGCGCGAAGATCGCGGCAATGAGAGCCAGGGGGATGGAACGACGCACGGGAGCCTCCTTCAAAGCAGCCCCGATCGTGTCAGCGGATCATTGCATCACGCTAGACACCCGCTTGCACCCTTTTCTGCCGGGTGCTCGCGGTCACACGTCCCAGGTGACGGGGAGGCTCTTGACCCCGTAGATGTCCGCGGTCTCCGGGCGCAGGGGAACCTCTTCGGCCGGTACGGCCAGGCGCAGCGTGGGGAAGCGGTCGAACAGCGCGGGGAAGGCGACCCGCATCTCGACGCGGGCCAGCTGCTGGCCCAGGCACTGGTGGATGCCGTGGCCGAAGGCCAGGTGCCCGCCGTCCTGCCTGCGCAGGTCGAGTGCGTGGGGATCGGCGAAGCGCTCGGGGTCGCGGTTGGCGGTGTTGTAGGACAGGATGACCGTCGCGCCGGCCTTGATGGTCCGGCCGCCCAGCTCGACGTCCTCCAGCGCGACCCGCGGGAACTGCTTGGCGACGCTCAGATACCGCAGCAGCTCCTCCACGGCCCCGTCGGTGAGCCCGGGATCGGCGCGCAGCGCGGCCAGCTGCTCCGGGTTCCGCAGCAGCGCGAAGGTGCCCAGCGCCAGCATGTTCGCGGTGGTGTCGAACCCGGCCGCCAGCAGGATCAGGGCGACACCCCGCAGCTCCTCGTCGGTCAGATCGCTGTCGGTGAGGTCGCTGAGCACGTCGTCGGTGGGGTCGGCGCGCTTGGCGGCCACCAGCTCCGCGAGGTACTCCTGGGTCGCCGCGTAGGCCGCGAACAGTTCCTCGTCGCCGGCCTCCCCGCCGAGGAACTTGTCGATGTGCTCCTGGAAGGAGCCCCGGTCCTCGTACGGCACGCCCAGCAGCTCGCAGATGATGACGGAGGGGATGGGCTTGGCGAACGCGGTCACCAGGTCCGCCGTCGGCCCGGCCTTCTCCATCGCGTCCAGGTGCTCGGCGGTGACCTGCTCGACGCGCTCGGTGAGCAGCCGCATCCGCCGTACGGTGAACTTGCCCACCAGCGGTTTGCGGTAGCGGCTGTGCTGCGGATCGTCCATCAGCAGGAACTCGCCGGGCGGCGCCGGGGGGACCTCGATGTCGCCGTAGTCGATCAGCGGGTGGTGGCGCATGAGCTCCTTGCGCGAGCTGAACCGCGAGTCGGCCAGGACCGACCGGACCAGGTCGTATCCGGTGACCAGCCAGCCCTCGTGCCCGTCGGGGAAGGTGTAGCGGCTGATCGGGCCGTGCTTGCGGGCCTGGACCAGCTCCTTGGGCGGGTCGAAGGGGCAGCCGGGCCGGCGCGCGGCCGGCAGCGTGGTGAGGATGTGCTCCATGATCGTTCCTCTCGTCGGCCTGGGGCGTTTTTCGAGATATTACGTGTTTGCGGTAGCTCGGAAATTACGTCGCGTTCGGAAGCGCTGTCAACCACGGGAAGCGCGCTCAGGCGAGTGCCCGTCGTCGATCGCTGCGTCGATCGCGGCGATGGCGCCGCGTGAAAACGCGATGACGCGTTTTCGCGGCCCCGAGGCCCTGAGGCCCTGAGGTCGCACCCGCCGGACCGTTCATGCGTTCACCGTCGCCGACCGCGCTGATACCGGGCCGTCGCCGTGCTGACACGACCGCTGACACGACCGCTGACACGGCCGCCGACGCGGTTCGGCACAATGCCTGATGTGCGAGGTGATGTGCGAGTTGGATTGCTCGGGCCGTTCGAGGTCCGGAACCGTGACGGGGCCGTGGTGGAGGTTCCCGGAATCAGGCTGCGCGCGCTGCTGGCCGCCCTCGCCCTCGAACCCGGCCGGATCGTCTCGCGCGGGAGGCTGGTGGACTGGATCTGGGGGCGACGGCCGCCCGCGGACGAGGTGAACGCCCTGCAGGCGCTGGTGTCCAGGCTGCGCAGGGTGCTGCCCGACGGTGTGATCGAGGCGGAGTCCGGCGGGTACCGGCTGGCGGTGTCTCCCGACGCCGTGGACGTGTGCCGGTTCGAGCACCTGGTCGGTCAGGCCCGTGCCGCCGCCGAGCCCGCGGCGCGGGCGGACCTGCTGCGCTCGGCCCTGGCGTTGTGGCGCGGTACGGCCATGGAGGACGTCGCACCGCGCGACAGCGAGGTGTTCGACGCCGCGGTCGCGCGCCTGGACGAACTCCACGTCGCCGCGCTCGGGGATCGGGTGGACGCGGACGTTCGCCTCGGCCGTGGTTCGGAGCTGGTCTCCGAGCTGACCGAGCTGGTCGCCACGCATCCGCTGCGGGAGGGCTTCGTGGCGGCCCTGATGCGCGCGCTCGCCGAGGCGGGGCGTGGTGCCGAGGCGTTGACCGTGTACCAGCGGACGCGCGAGCGGCTCGCCGAGGATCTGGGCGCCGATCCGTCGGCCGAGCTCTCCGCGCTGCACACCGCGTTGCTGCGGGGCGAGCTGGGCGAGCGGGCGGAGAACCACAGGACGAACCTGCGCGCCGAGCTGACGAGTTTCGTCGGCAAGAACGACGACGTCTCCGAGGTCGCCGGTCTGTCGGCCGGGCACCGGCTGGTCACCTTGACGGGGGCGGGCGGCTCCGGCAAGACGAGGCTGGCCACGGAGACCGCGCGGACGATGCTCACCGAGCTGCCGGACGGGGCGTGGCTGATCGAACTGGCCTCGGTCCGGGCGGGCGGTGAGCCGGCGCAGGCCGCCCTCGCCGCGATCGGCCTGCGTGACCAGGCGCTGCTCGGCGGCGCGCGGGGCGGGGAACCGATGGATCGGCTCATCGCCGCGCTCCGGGAGCGCGCGATCCTGCTGATACTGGACAACTGCGAGCACATGATCGAGGCGGCCGCGGCTTTCGCGGACCGGCTTCTGGGGGAGTGCCGGAGGCTGCGGATCCTGGCCACGAGCAGGGAACCACTCGGCATCACCGGGGAGGTGCTGTGGCAGGTCGAGCCACTCGCGCTGCCCGCGAAGGGAGCGGACCCCGCCGAGGTCGGATCTTCGCCCGCGGTGCGGCTGCTGCGGGACCGCGCGGGTCTGCTGCGCAAGGACATCGGCTCCGACGCGCACACCCTGGCGGCCCTGGCGCGGATCTGCCGGGCGCTCGACGGGATGCCGCTGGCGATCGAACTGGCCGCGGCGCGGCTGCGCACCATGTCCGTCGATCAGCTGGCACGCCGGCTCGATGACCGGTTCCGCCTGCTGACCGGCGGCAGCCGTACGGCGCTTCCCCGGCACAAGACGCTGCGCGCGGTCGTGGACTGGAGCTGGGATCTGCTGAGCGAGGCCGAACGCGGCGTGCTGCGGCGGCTCTCGGTGTTCTCCGGCGGGGCGAGCCTGGAGGCGGCCGAACGGGTGTGCGGGGACGAGACGTTCGCCGGCGAGCAGGTGCTCGACGTGCTGACCGCGTTGATCGAGAAGTCGCTGCTGCTCGCCGACGGCGAGGGCGCGCCGCGCTATCGCATGCTCGACACCATCAGGGAGTACGCGGCGCACCGGCTCGCCGAGGCCGGGGAGACCGAGCCGGTGCGCCGGGCGCACCTCGCCTACTTCACCGAGCTGGCCGAGACGGCCGACCCGCACCTGCGCCGGGCCGGGCAGCTGGAGTGGCTGTCCACGCTCGACGCCGAGCGCGACAACATCGGTGCGGCCCTGCGCGGGGCGATCGCCGAGGGGTGGGCACAGGAGGCGATGCGGCTGGTCGGGGCCGTGGGCTGGTACTGGTATCTCAGCGGGCACAGGGCCGAGGGCACCGAGTTGAGCATCGCGGCGGCCTCGCTGCCCGGTGAGGTGTCCGATGATGTGCGGGCGATGGCGTACACCATCGTGACGGTGTTCGTGACCTCCGGGCCCGGCCGCGATCAGTATCAGGCGCGGGAGTGGATCCACGAGGCGCACCGGCTCATCCGGCACGGCGGGTATCGCAACTCGCTGCTCGGGTTCATCGGGCCGCTGGAGCGGATGCTGCGGGAGCCGACGGGGTTCCTGTCCGCGTTCGAGCCGCTCATCGCCGACGACGACCCGTGGGTGCGCGCGCAGGCCAGGCTCACCCGTGGCCGGCTGCG
Source organism: Streptosporangium sp. H16 (assembly GCF_051918855.1). Taxonomy (NCBI): domain Bacteria; kingdom Bacillati; phylum Actinomycetota; class Actinomycetes; order Streptosporangiales; family Streptosporangiaceae; genus Streptosporangium; species Streptosporangium sp. H16. The sequence continues at coordinate 37,629 of NZ_JBPXMD010000028.1, read as the reverse complement.
GCTCACGCTCGGCGGCGACGAGACCGACGTGGACGCCGACATCGAGATCGCCCTCGCCGGGTTCCGCACGCTGGGCGACCGGTGGGGGATCTCGATGGCGCTGACCTTCCTGGCCGACCGGCTCGCCATGCGCGGCGAGCTCGCACGCGCGTGCGAGCACTACGAGGAGGCGGTCGTGGCGCTGACCGAGGTGGGCGCGACCGAGGACGTGGTCGGTCTGCGGGCGCGGCAGGCTCAGCTGTACTGGCTGCTCGGCGACGAGCGGTCCAGCACGTCCGCCATGGCCGAGGCGCAGCGGTGCACGGGCGAGATCGCCTGGCCGGACACGCTCGCCGAGCTGGCGCTCTCGAAGGCGCAGCTGGCGCGCTGGCGCGGCGAGCCGGACGAGGCGCACCAGCACCTGGCCACGGTGCGGACGATGCTGGGCAACGAGGAACTGAGCGACAAGGTTCGCGCCAGGGCCAAGGTCATGGACCTGTACGGCTACCTCACCGAGGATCTCCAGAAGGCCCGCGCGCATCGGACCGAGGCGTTCCACGCGGCCGTGGAGACGATGTACCCGCCGCTGATCGCCGAGGTGCTGATCGGGATCGCGGATCTCGCGCTGCGCCAGGGACAGTACGAGCAGGCCGTGCGGCTGCTCGCGGCGAGCGACGGCGTGCGCGGTACGCCGGATCGTTCGCAGCCGGACGTCTCCAGGATCGTCGAGGACACGCGGAACCGCCTCGGCGAGACCGCGTTCACCGAGGCGACCCTGGCCGGTGGGCGGCGGGACTGGCGCGAACTGGCCGAGATCACGCTCGCCTCGCGAACGACGCGCGCGCCCGGTGCGTCGCGGGCCGATTTCGCCGCCGCGTCCCGCGGCATGCCGCTCCTGGACGACCGAAAATACCGCGAGGACATGGACCACTACGTCAATGACGACTCCTACGACCCCTACGACCGCGCCTACGACAGAGGCGAGTTCGCGGAGGACGGGGAATGACTCCCGCTCAAGGGTTGCTCGACACCGACATCCGCAGTGGAAGGAATTCTGGGTTTTGTCACGGTGGATCTGCCGATAGGGGTGTGGTGGATCCACCGATCTCTGCTCTTCTTTCTCAGGTGATCTGAGATCGGTGGCCAGGTGAGGTGGGCGTGGTGGCTATCGCTCACCGGTCCGCACCGTGTCGCCAGGCATGCGCTTCAGGCTGTTGCGGTTCCATGCTTTTCGACGATCTTGTTGATTCGCGCTACAAGAAGAAAGTCCAGCTCGGTCACGACGTCGCCCGCTGTGTGGGTGGTCATGGTGATCCGCAGGAAATCCCAGCGGATATCGATGTCGGGACGATGTTCCAGCTCAATGGCGACCTGGGCGATTTCCGCGACAGCACGCATCGCGCTGTCGTAATCGATCGAGTAGCTCTTGCTGATCTGACGGGTGTCGCCGGACCAGCCGCTCGATGCCAAGCGTCGCGCAACCTCCTCGGCGGACAGAGGATCACGAAGACCCACGCTTACCACCTCCCGTCTCTCAAGCTTCCTCCTATGTGACACTCGCCAGCATCTCAGTCATCTCCCGCCCTTTAGCGGTATTCACCCACGCATCCATTCGGTTCGGCATGGCGACCAGTTCCGCACGCTGGCGCACCGAACCGGTCTGACGCAGAAGCTCGATCGCCTTCTTGGCCACTTCCGTCGCTCGTTCAGGCTCGGGGACCGCAGCAAGGGCGGCACCCTGCCGAGCCAGGAAAACTCCGATGTCACGGCGGGCCGTGGTCGGTACGGACGGAAGGATTTGCTCCCAGAGGGCGACAGCTTCAACATTAAGCCCGAGCCGCCCATAGCAGGTGGCTCGTTGGATCTCCACGTAGTTGGGCGTTCGGCAGGCGTTTCCCCACATGCGGTCATCGTCGATGTCGTCGATGAGTGCCGCAGCCTCATCCAGCAACGTGTCACAGCGGGCACGGTCCGACGCCAGCGCATACCCGTGGGCACTTTGCTGCAGAGCGAGCACCTGCGTCTTGGGCATGAGCCTGCTCCGGTTCGACAAGGCCGCAGCGGTAAGGTCGATCACGATGGAGGCATCACCGAGATCAGCGGCCAGCATCGCCTTGTTCGTGAGGGCATGACTGATCAGCTGGACGTCCTGAGCGCGGTGCGCCATATCCAGATTGACGTTGAGCCACAAGGCCGCCTGCTCGGTCACGCCCGCGTCCTGACACAGCCATCCGGCGAAGGCGGCGAAGCCCGCACCGAGGCGGAGTAACTCGCGCCGTACCTCGCCTTTCGCCTGGCCTGCGAGCTCGGCGATGGACTGGTACTGAACCACGACGGTGCCGATCAGATGGCGAGGCCCCAAGAACGCGTCAGCGGCATAGTGGCTCAGCAACTGGAGGCGAAAGTAGTCCACCAACTCCGGCGCCACACAGCGGCCCGGGGAGACCTGGAGGCTTGGAACGGTCACTGGAAGGGGGCCCAGGATCGCCTGGTGGTGTTCTTCCCGGAACAGTATGGCCTCGGTAACGCCGAACGCTCGCGCGTACAGCACGCGGTAGGGGTCACCGGGCTGGTTGTGTCCGGCCTCGTACGCCTTGATCCGGCGAATGATGGTCTCGCGGGCGGGCAATTGGCCGCGCGTCTCCTCGTCGGCGGCCTCGACGAGTCGGCGGGCCATCTCGCGCTGGGACCACAACCTGTTGCGTCGTTCGTCGCGGAGCCGTACAGCCCACGCAGGAAGACCGGCGGTCATCGCACACCTCTTCGCCGGAGTCGGGGAGGGCTTGTCGCCCTCAGTGTCCTCCAAACGCACCTGTACCGAAGGGATTACGCAGCGTTCTGATGGGAGGTGATGCGACAGAAGCGGGACCCGCAGGCGCTGACACGCCGTACGGGCCCCTCGATCAGGAAGTGAGTCCTGACCCATGGCCAACATTAGAGCCATCCGGATCCGCTGGAGAGCGGACAATCCGCCGTTGCCGCTTGGCTGCCGCTGGTGCGGACACGCCCCCTATGCCCACGAGGCGCGTAGCCTTCCGCGCCGCCGTGACCATCTGTGGGAGCAGCCCACGCCTCGGCAGGTGTGCGCCCGGATGGCCGCGCGGCGGCGTCTGGGCCTGGGCGGTCGGCTACCGGCGGCGGTGCCGTCGCGCCCGCCGAAGGTGCACCCGCCCACGGCCCCGTCCCAGGTTCGGCCCGGGCGTCACGCGCGGTCGGCGACGGTCACCGACGCCTCCGGCTGGGGCCGATCGCCGAACCCCGCTTCTCCGTCCCGGCGAGGGGTGGCGATATGAACGCGGTCCCGAAGCGTAGCAACGCTCCCGTGAGCAGGCGCGGCGGTCTCTCATCCTCGGCGCGTGCTGCCGCACCGCCTACCGACGCCTGGCTCCGCGCTGAGGAACTGGTCATCGAACTGGACCGCGCCCACGGCATCTTGGCTGACATCCACGAACTTCGTTCCGGCAACGCCATCGTGTCCGTCTATCGCGGGCTCCTGGCCTACAGCGACGGTGAGAACTTCTGGTGGACCAGCCCTGAACTCGACGGATCAGGCGACCATCTGCTCAGCGCCGCCTCGGACGAGGTCACGACCGCCGCGCGGCTCGCCGAGCATTACGAGATCCTCCGGGCCCGCCCCCTCACAACGCTGCTGGGCTGCGAGTTGCCGCTGCTGGCCGACGTGATCCTGGCAGAGCATGTCGACCCGTGCTGACGCCGACGCGGTGCGGGCCGCCAAGCAGTTGCAGAGCTACGCGTACGGATGGCTGGTCTGGTGGAGCCTGCGATACCGGCGGTTCGAAGCGTGGGAGTGCAGGGATCCGGCGTGCTTTCGTGCCGTCCACGCAGGCAGTGCCGCTGAGCTGTGGGACCGGATGCAACAGGTGGAACTCGACCTGTGGCGAACTTCGCCCGACGGTGCCACGGCGCCCATGTGGACCGCTGCCGATCACCCGAGCCGACCAACCCCAGGGCCGCCGGAACGAACTCCCGACCGCCCGCCGGACCGGCCACAACGAATCTCGGGGCCATGCCCTCCCCGGACGAGGTGAACCCACCTTGAGCAGCGCGTCGGCACGGAGAGCGCGCTTCCTCGTGCCGACGCAGCTGATTCCCGCGAGCGGTGGTGCGGCGACCAGGAACCGCTCGCGGGGACAGAGGTCTCCTTCACGGGCCTGCGCGAAGACGGTTCAGGCGGGTGAGGTGCTCGTGAGCTCGGGACGGCCTTGCCTTGTCGCCCAGAGTGCATGCATGGTGCATGCTAAAGTGGAGGCATGGGAATCATGCAGATCCGGGACGTCCCCGAGGAGACCGAGCGGACGCTGAAGGCGAGGGCTGAGCGCGAGGGCAAGTCGCTGACGGCGTACGTGCGCGACCTGCTGAACGAGGAGGCCTCCACTCCGACGCTGGACGAGGTGATGGCCAAGATCGCTACTGATGAGCCGGTGCCGTACAACCCCGACTTCGTCCGCGAGACGAGGCGCGAGGGGCACAGGTGAGCCTGGTCGTCGACGCCTCCATAGTCTTCCGTCTCCTGGCCAACGTGAAGGGGGATGACCTTCTCCGCCAACGACTGGCCCGCAAGGTGCACGCCCCTGCGTTGATCGACGTGGAGATCGCCTCGGTGGTGCGCGGACATGTGATCACCAGCAAGCCGGAGGTGCGCGTCTCCCCGGCGCGGGCCCAGGTCATGCTGGAGCGTTACGCCCAGCTCAAGATCGTCCGCCATCCGATGCTGCCGCTGCAGCCTCGGGTACTGGAACTGCGCAACAACCTCACCGCCTACGACGGTATGTATGTGGCCCTCGCCGAGTTGCTGGGGGTGCCGCTGCTCACCGACGACGCCAAGTTCGCCGGCTCGACCGGGCACTGGGCGGAGATCCACCGCTACCCGCCACCGCAAGCGGGCCAGAGCCGTTAACCGGACACGCCCGCACAGGGGCCGGCGGGGTCATGAAAATCGAGGCTCCGAATCGCCGTGCACTCGTACGGAGAAACCGCCCGGAGGCAGGCGCAGGCCCTGCGTCTCGTGTTCCTTGTCGTCGTGGTTGATGGCGAAGAGCCACTCGCCGCGTCGTACGAGTTCCACGGGGGCCGGTTTCAGGCCCAGCAGGTGGGCGTAGGCGGTGTCGGACAGGCGGGTGGAGATGTAGAGGGTGGTGCCGGAGCCGTAGGAGTGGCGGGTGATGGCGGGTTGTCCGGCGAGCGGGGTGCCGGAGGCGTGCGGGCCGGTGTAGACGGCCAGGGGCTCGGCGCCTTCGAGGTGGAGGTGCTCGCTCCAGGACGTTCCCGCCTCCGGCTGCCGGTCGTCGTCGAGGGCGTCCGGGGCGGACAGGGTGAGGGCGACGTCGGGCGGGAGGGGGTGGACCTCCTCGACGCGGATGCCGAGGAGGTCGCGGAGGGCGCCGGGATAGCCGCCGAGGCGGACGCGGGCGTGTTCGTCGGCGACGCCGCTGAGGTAGGAGACCACGAGGGTGCCGCCGCCCGACACGTAGTGGCGCAGGTTGTCGGCGTCGGCGTCGGAGAGGAGATACAGGGCCGGGACGAGCACGAGCGGGTACGCCGACAGGTCGGCGGAGGGGTGGACGAGGTCGGCGGTGACGCCGTGCCGGTAGAGGACCCGGTGGGCCTGGCGTACGGTCTCGGCGTAGTCCAGCTCGGTGGAGGGCAGGCCGGGGGACTGGAGCGCCCAGCCCGCCTCGGCGTCCCAGAGGATCGCGGCCCCGGCCTCGACGGGGGCCGCGCAGGCGTCGGTCAGGGACGGCAGGAGCGCGCCCAGGTCGCAGATCTCGCGGAAGATCCGGGAGTCGGGCCCGGCGTGCGGGACCATGCCGCCGTGCCAGAGTTCGGCGCCGCCCCGGGAGGCTCGCCACTGGAAGAACATGGCCCCCCGCGAGCCGCGCGCGATGTGCGACAGGCTCAGCCTGGTGATCTCACCGGGGCGCTTGGCGAGCATCCGCGGGCCGGTGTAGGTGACCACCGCCTGCTCCATCAGCAGCCAGGGTTTTCCGAGGGCCGGGCCGCGTTCAGGGGCATGCTCCGGGGCCGGGCTCGGGTCCGCGGTTGGGCTGTGTTCCGGGGCTGGACTCAGGTCCGTGGCCGGGCTACGTTCCGGGTTCGCGGCCCAGCCGCGGGCCAGGTCGGCGGCGAAGGCGGTCTCGGCGGGCGGGTCGGCCGACGGGTAGTGGTCGATCGCGACGAGGTCGACCTCGGCCGCCCAGTGGCGGTGGTTCACCGGCACCCAGTCGCCGAGGACGAAGTTCGTGGTGACCGGGACGCCGGGGGTGAGCTCGCGCAGCACGGCTCTCTGCTCGCGGAAGTGGTCGAGCATCGCGTCGGAGACGAACCGGCGGAAGTCGAGGACCTGGGAGGGGTTGGGCAGGTACTGGGTGGCGCGGGGTGGGGTGATCTGCTCCCACGCGGAGTAGTGCTGGCTCCAGAACGAGGTGGTCCAGGCGTCGTTCAGCGCGTCCAGGGTGCCGTGCCGGGCACGTAGCCAGGTTCTGAAGGCCGAGGCGGCGTGCTCGCAGTGGCAGGGGGTGCCGTACTCGTTGTGGACGTGCCACATGGCGAGCGCCGGGTGGTCGCGGTAGCGCTCGGCGAGGGTGCGGGCGACGCTGACGCAGGCGGCGCGGTAGGCGGGGGCATGCACGCAGTAGGTGTCGCGGCTGCCGTGGGTGAGCCGGGTGCCGTCGGGGGTGACGGTGAGGGCGTCGGGGTGGGCCAGGCCGAACCAGGGAGGAGGGGAGGCGGTCGGGGTGGCGAGGTTCACCCCGATCCCGCCGTCGTGCAGCAGGTCGAGGACGCGGTCGAGCCACCCGAAGTCGTGGACGCCCGGTGACGGCTCCAGCCGGGCCCAGGAGAACACCCCGACGCTGACCAGGTTGACCCCGGCCCGCCGCATCAGCGCGACGTCCTCCTTCCAGACCTCCTCCGGCCACTGCTCGGGGTTGTAGTCCCCGCCGTAACACAGCCCGCCGAACCGCCCAGGCCAGTCCACGGCCGCTCCTTTATTTGGATGGTAACTAAACTAATTATCCACGGGTGGCGGGTCACGCTCAAGGGGTCTCGGGCCCTGACGGATCCGGCCGTAGGCGACCTCGGCAGGTCGGGCCATTGACGTTTGTTGGTTTGGACGTAAAACTAACTCGGCAGGAGTAGACCCGAGCGCTGGAGTTCCCATGCCTTACCGCCCTCCCCTGGTCGCGCACGAGTACTTCGTCGCCGATCCGCCGGAGCTGCCCGTTCGTTCGCACGGCGAGGGCGGCCTGTCGGCGCTGATCTCGGCGGAGCCGGTGGCCTCCGACGCGGCCGGGGTGATCCTGAAGGCGGTGACCTCGGCGGAGGAGACGCTCCTGGTCCAGGTGGGTGTGGCGGGCGAGGGGGTGATCCGGGTCAGGCTCGGGCAGGACGCGGACGCGCGGACCAGGTCGGCCGCCGCGATCTCCATGGTCACGCCGGGCGAGTTCGCCGGAGCGCGGGTGGAGAGCCGCGACGGGACGATCGTGCTCGACGCGGGATCGCTCCGCGCGGAGATCACCTTGGCGCCCTGGCACCTGAGGTTCACCGACGCGAGCGGGGCGCCGCTGCTGGAGCAGGACCGGGGGCACACCGACATCAGCGGCCGGTTGCGCACGCTGCCGTTCGGCCGCTCCAGCGCGGACGGCGCGGTGGTCGGCTACCACGAGAGCTTCGTGGCCCCCGCCGACGAGGCGTTCGGCGGTTTCGGCGAGTCGTTCACCCGGCTCGACAAGCGCGGCCAGCGGCCGGTGATGTGGAACTTCGACGCGTTCGGCGCCGAGTCGCAGCGGGCGTACAAGAACATCCCGTTCTACCTGTCCAGCAGGGGCTACGGGGTGCTGGTGGACAGCGGGACGCCGGTGGAGTTCGACGTGTGCCAGTCCACGCACAGCTGCGTGCAGATCGTGGTCCCCGACAACCTGATCGACTACTACGTGATCGCCGGGCCCACCCCGCCGGAGGTGCTCGGCCGGTACGACCTGCTGACCTGCCGCCCGCTGCTCCCGCCGAAGTGGGCGTTCGGCACCTGGATCTCCTCGGGGTTCTTCGTCGACACCCAGGAGCGGGTGATGGCCAGGGCGCGGCGGATCCGCGAGCGGGGGATCCCGTGCGACGTGCTGCACCTGGACACGTACTGGCAGACGGACGGGCACTGGTCGGACATGCGCTGGGACGCGGAGGGCTTTCCCGACCCGGCGGGGATGCTGGCCGAGCTGGACGCGATGGGCTTCAAGGTCTGCCTGTGGATGAACCCGTACGTCTCCCACCTCAGCCCGGCCTTCCCACAAGCGGCCGAAAGCGGATATTTCCTTAAAAAGCAGGATGGTGAGGTCTACGTGGCCGACTGCTGGCACGGCTCCTACCCGGCCTGCGGCATCGTCGACTTCACCAACCCCGCCGCCACCGAGTGGTTCAAGGGGCTGCTCCGCCCGCTGCTGGAGCAGGGCGTCCAGGTCTTCAAGACCGACTTCGCCGAGGGCGTGCCGCACGACGCGGTCGCGGCCAACGGCATGTCGGGCACCGACCTGCACAACGTCTACACGCTGCTGTTCAACGACGCCGTCTCCGAGGTGACCCGGGAGATCGCCGGGCACGGCATGGTGTGGGCGCGCTCGTCGTTCCTCGGCGGGCAGCGGCACTCGGCGCAGTGGAGCGGCGACACCTACACCAGCTACGCCGCGATGGGCAGCACGCTGCGCGGCGGGCTGGCGCACGGCCTGTCCGGCGTCCCGTTCTGGAGCCACGACGCGGGCGGGTTCACCGGCCGGCCCACCGACGACCTGTACGTCAGGTGGACCCAGTTCGGCGCGCTCTCCCCGCTGCTGCGCCTGCACGGCACCACCAGCCGGGAGCCGTGGGAGTTCCCCGAGGTCGAGGCGGAGGCGGTCGAGGCGCTGAGGCTGCGCTACCGGCTCATGCCGTACATCTACACGGCGGCCGTCGAGGCCGCCAGGACCGGGGCGCCGATGATGCGGGCGCTGTGCGTCGACCACCCGGACGACCCGGTGGCCTGGCAGGCCGACCTGCAGTATCTCCTCGGCCGCGACCTGCTGGTGGCGCCGATGACCTCGCCGGAGCAGGTCAGGAAGGTCTACCTGCCGCAAGGGGAGTGGGTGGACCACTGGACGGGCGAGATCCTGCCCGGCGGCCGGTACGTCACGGTCGCCCCGCCGCTGGACCGCATCCCCCTCTTCGCCCGGCGCGGTGCGATCGTCCCCGTCCTCGCCGACCCGGGCGGGACCGTCGGGGACGGGACGTTCGGGGAGATCACCCTGGTCGCGTACGGCGTCGGCGGCGGTTCCGGCCTGTACACCGGCCCGGGCTCCGGTGCCGGAGAGAGGAGCACGGTCGTCTCCGACCTCGACGGGGACACCACGATCACCGCGGTTCCCGAGGGGGAGGGCCTGCGGATGACCGTCTCGGGGAGCGCGCGGATCGCGGGCGTCGAGCTGGTGGGCCCAGGCGTCCCGATCGTCATCACCACCATCTAGGAGAAGAACCATGGTCAACCTCAAGGCGGGTGTCGCCCTGGTGGCCGCGCTCGCGGTGCTCGTCGCCTGCGGCGGCACCGAGAAGGCGGCGGAGACGCCCGCCGCGGACGGTCCCCGCGTCCTGAAGCTCTGGTACTACGAGGGCGCCGACAGCGCGATGGGCAAGGCCTGGACCGAGGCCGTCAAGCGGTTCCAGGCCACGCACCCCGGCGTGACGGTGAAGTTCGAGGAGAAGGCGTTCGAGCAGATCCGCCAGTCGGCGGGGATGATCCTCAACTCGGACGAGGTCCCCGACGTGATGGAGTACAACAAGGGCAACGCCTCGGCCGGCCTGCTGTCGAAGCAGGGCCTGCTCACCGACCTCACCCCGGAGGTGACCAAGCGGGGCTGGGACAAGCTGCTCAGCCCCTCCATCCAGACGACCGCGCGATACGACGAGCGCGGCGTCATGGGCGCGGGCAAGTGGTACGGCGTCCCCAACTACGCCGAGTACGTGATGGTCTACTACAACAAGGACGCGTTCGAGAAGGCGGGCGTGAAGGTGCCCACGACCTTCGAGGAGTTCACCGTCGCGCTCGACACGTTCGCCAAGGCCGGGACCACCCCCCTCGCCGTCGGCGGCGCCGAGTACCCCGCGCAGCAGATCTTCTACCAGCTCGCGCTGAGCAAGGCGCAGCGGCCGTGGGTGGACGCCTTCCAGCTCTACAAGGGCAAGGTCGACTTCAAGGGCCCGGAGTTCAAATACGCGGCCGACACCCTCGCCGGCTGGGTGAAGAAGGGCTACATCGGCAAGGACTCCGCCGGTATCAAGGCCGAGGACATGGGCGTGTCCTTCATCGGCGGCAAGTACCCGATCATGGTCACGGGCAGCTGGTGGTACGGCCGCCTCGCGAGCGAGATCAAGGACTTCGAGTGGGGCTCGTTCCTGTGGCCGGGCAACACGATGAGCGCCGGGTCCAGCGGCAACATGTGGGTCGTCCCGGAGAACGCGAAGAACAAGGACCTGGCCTACGACTTCATCGACATCACGATGAGCAAGGACATCCAGAACCTGCTCGGCAACTCCGGCGGCATCCCGGTGGCGGCCGACACCGCCGCGATCACCGACGAGAAGAGCAAGGAGCTGATCGAGAACTTCAACACGCTCTCGACCTCCGACGGGCTGGCCTTCTACCCCGACTGGCCGGCGCCCGGCTACTACGACGTGCTCGTGTCGGGCGTGCAGAACATCATCAACGGCACCAAGACCTCCGACCAGGTCCTGGACGAGATCGCCGCGCCGTACGAGGAGAACCTCGCCGACCTCGGCAACTGACCCCCCTTCGCGCCCCGTGCCGTGACGCCGTCATGTCAGGTCACGGCACGGGCGTACGTACGGAAGACAGAGAGGAGACCTCCGATGCAGAGGTCTCGCGACCGCGGGTACTGGGTGTTCCTGCTGCCGAGCACCGTGCTGTTCATCGCGGTCGTCGCGGTGCCGTTCCTGATGAACGTCGGGATCGGGTTCACCCGGTGGCAGGGGATCGGCGACCCGCGGTGGATCGGGCTGGACAACTACGCGAGGCTCGTGGCCGACGCGCGGTTCTGGACCTCCTTCCGCAACAACGTCGCGCTGATCGTCGCGATGGCGATCGTCCCCACGCTCATCGGCCTGCTCCTCGCGGCGACCCTGTTCGACCACGTGAGCAGGAGGTTCGGCCCCCGGACCGCCGGGGCGCTGCGGGCCGCGTACTACCTGCCGCAGGTGCTGCCGGTCGCGGTCGCCGGGATCGTCTGGGGCTGGATCATGCATCCGCGCTTCGGGGCGCTCAACGAGCTGCTCGGGCTGCTGGGGATGGAGCCGAGGAACTGGCTCGGCGACCCGGCCTGGGCGCTGCCGAGCGTGATGGCGATCATGGTGTGGTTCCAGATCGGCTACCCGGTCGTCATCTTCATGGCCGGGCTGCAGCGGGTCGACCCCGCCCTGTACGAGGCCGCCGAGATGGACGGCGCGTCGTGGTGGCGCAGGTTCTGGCACATCACGATCCCGCAGATCCGGCCGGAGATCTACGTGGTCCTGCTGACCTGCACGATCGCCGCGCTCAAGGTCTTCGGGCCGATCTTCGTGCTCACCAGGGGCGGACCCGGCGGGGCCACGCTTGTGCCGTCCTACTTCAGCTACCAGAACTTCTTCGAGAAGGCCAACGTCGGGTACGGCGCGGCGATCGCCACCGTGCTCACCCTCGTGATCATCGCGGTGACGGTGTTCTTCCTGCGAGTTCAGGACAGGGAAGCATGATCCGGAAATACTCGGTCCTGGTCTCGCTGGTCGTGCTGGCCGTCGCGATGCTGGTGCCGTTCGCCATCGTCACGCTCAACGCGGTGAAGTCCCCGGCCGACTACTCCTCGGGCGGGCCCCTCGGCCTGCCCTCGGAGCTCTACCTCGACGGGATCGTCGAGTTCTGGAACCGGGTCGACTTCGGCGGCAAGCTGTGGAACAGCCTGCTGATCAGCGGCTCGGTCGCGGTGCTCGCCACGGTGCTGTCGGTGCTCAACGCCTACGCGCTCGGCATCGGCAGGGTGCGCGGCCGGATGTGGATCCTGGTCCTCTTCCTGGTGGCCAACACGCTGCCGCAGGAGGCGCTGGTCTATCCCCTGTACTACCTGGCCAAGCAGGTCGGCCTCTACGACACCCGGCTCGGGGTGATCATCATCTTCACGGTCATCCAGAGCGCCTTCGGGACGTACCTGCTCGCCTCGGTGCTCGGCCGCTTCCCGCGCGAGATCCTGGAGGCCGCGGCCCTCGACGGAGCGGGCAAGTGGCGGGCCCTGTGGCAGGTCGTCGTGCCGATCAGCAGGCCGACGCTGAGCGTGCTGCTCGTCTTCTTCTTCATCTGGACCTGGAACGAGTTCTTCCTGCCGCTGGTCTTCCTCATCTCGAACGAGAACCAGACCGTCCCCGTCGCGCTGGGCGTCCTGCAGGGCGACAAGATGATGGACGCGACGATGTCCAGCGCCTCGGCGCTGCTCGGCATCCTCCCGGCCGTCGTCTTCTTCCTCATCTTCCAGCGCACGCTGACCCGCGGCGTGACCGTCGGCGCCGTCAAGTGACCCCTCTCGACATTCCTCGACACTCCCTCGACGCCGTACGCCGCTCGGGGGCGGACGGCGTCCCGTTCGACTCCCCCTGACCTGGAGGCGAAATGTCGTTATCCACCACGTCCGTCGCGGTGATGGCCGCGACGGTCCTGACCCTGGGGTTGTCCGCGGCCCCCGCCCACGCGGCCCACGAGCGATCCCCCGCCCGTACGGCTACGGCCCCCGAGTACCCCTTCCGCGACCCCTCGCTCCCGCTGGAGGCGCGCGTCGACGACCTGCTCGGCCGCCTCACCACGGCCGAGAAGGTCTCCTGGCTCCACCAGTACCAGCCCGCGGTGGAGCGGCTCGGCATCGGGCTGTTCAAGACCGGCACCGAGGCGCTGCACGGCGTCGCCTGGTCCACCGACGTCGACAACGGCGGGAACGTCGTGACGGCGGAGGGCACCGTGTTCCCCCAGGCCGTCGGCCTGGCCAGCACGTGGAACCCCGACCTGGTCAAGAAGGTCGGCACGGCCGTCGGGGAGGAGGCCAGGGGCTACCACGCGGAGAACCCCCGCCTGTGGGGCCTGCAGCTGTGGGCGCCGGTCGTCAACCCGCTGCGCGACCCCCGCTGGGGCCGCAACGAGGAGGGCTACTCCGAGGACCCGCTGCTCACCGGTGCGATCTCCACCGCGTACGGCTCGGGCATCCAGGGCGACGACCCCGACCACCTGCGGGCGGCCCCGGTGCTCAAGCACTTCCTGGGCAACAACAACGAGGTCCGTCGCGACACGACCTCCTCCAGCCTGCGCCCGCGCGTCCTGAACGAGTACGAGTACCCGGCGTTCAGGACCGCGCTGGAGGCGGGCGCGGCCACCGGCGTGATGACCGCGTACAACCTGGTCAACGGGCGGCCCGCCACGGTCACCGACCTGAACTCCACCGTCAGGGCCTGGACCGACAGGCCGCTGTTCAACGTCTCCGACGCCGGGGGACCCAACAACCTGACCGGCTCCCAGGGCTACTTCGCCACCAAGGCCGAGGGTGCCGCCGCCATGCTCAAGGCGGGCGTCGAGAGCTTCACGGTGGACAACACCGACGGCGCCCCGACGGTGGCCGCGGTGAACGAGGCGCTGGCGCGGGGGCTGCTCACCCAGGCCGACCTCGACACCGCCGTCCGCCGCATCCTCGTCCTCCGGTTCAGGCTCGGCGAGTTCGACCCGGACGGCGGCCCGTACGGGAAGATCACCAAGGACGTGGTCGACAGTCCCGCGCACCGCGCGCTGGCCCGGCGGACCGCGGCCGAGGCGGCGGTGCTGCTGAAGAACTCAGGGAAGACCCTGCCGCTGCGTCCCTCGCAGAAGGTCGCGGTGGTCGGCCCGCTGGCCGACACCCTCTACACCGACTGGTACTCGGGCAGGCTCCCGTACCGGGTCACCCCGCTCGACGGGATCGGGGAGCGGGCCGCCACGGTCACCTCCGAGGGCGTCGACAGGATCGCGCTCAAGTCCGGCGGCAGATACCTCACCGCGGGCACAGGGGCGGGCGCGGACCTGCGGCTCTCGGGAACCTCGGCGGGCGCGACCGAGCAGTTCGACGTCTTCGACTGGGGCCAGGGGATCGTCACCCTGCGCAGCGTCGCCAACGGAAAGTACGTCAGCCGCGCCAACTGGTCCACCCTGGTCAACAACCAGGAGCAGCCCACCGGGTGGTTCGTGCAGGAGCAGTTCAAGCTGGAGGCGCAGGCCGACGGCACGACGCTGCTGCGCTACGCGGGCTACGAGACCGCCTACGACTGGTTCGGCCAGAACAAGTACGTCAAGGCGGCGGACGACGGCACGCTCGGCCTGACCGTCGCCGAGGACGCCACCCGCTTCGAGAAGGAGACCGTGCGCAGCGGCGTCGCCGAGGCCGTCGCGGCGGCGAGGAGCGCCGACGTGGCGGTGGTCGTGGTCGGCAGCATGCCGTTCATCAACGGCCGCGAGGACCACGACCGGACCGACCTCGGCCTCGCCGAGGGGCAGCGGGAGCTCGTGGAGGCGGTGCACGCCGCCAACCCGAACACCGTGGTGGTGCTGGAGAACAGCTACCCGACCACGATCGACCGGATGCAGGAGAAGGTCCCGGCGATCCTGTGGACCACCCACGCCGGAGCCGAGACCGGCCACGCCCTGGCCGACCTGCTGTACGGCGACGCCAACCCGGCCGGACGCCTCACCCAGACCTGGCCCAAGGCCGGCACGCCCCTGCCGGACATCCTCGACTACGACATCGTCAAGACCGGCTCGACCTACCTGTACTCGAAGCGGAGCCCGCTGTACGCCTTCGGCCACGGGCTGAGCTACACCACCTTCGGCTACCAGGGGCTCAAGGCCGTGGCGAAGGGGGACGGGCACGAGGTGAGCGTCCGCGTCACCAACACCGGCTCGCGCGCGGGCGACGAGGTCGTCCAGCTCTACACCCGTCAGCACGCCTCCCGGGTGGAGCAACCGGTCAGGCAGCTGCGCGGCTTCCAGCGGGTGAGCCTCGCCCCCGGGGAGTCGAAGGTCGTGAGGTTCACGCTCAGGACCGCGGACCTGGCCCTGTGGGACGTGACCAGGGGCCGCTTCGCGGTGGAGCCGTCCACCCACGACGTCATGGTCGGCTCGTCGTCCGACCGGATCCGGCAGCGCGCGACCGTACGGGTGGACGGCGAGCGCATCCCGGCCCGCGACCTCACCCGCGTCACGCGCGCCGCCGACTTCGACGACTACGCGGGCGTCGAACTGGTCGACGAGACCAAGGCCCGCGGCGACGCGGTCGGGGCCTCGGCGGGTGAGTGGATCTCCTTCGAGGACGCCGGCTTCCGCGCCGGGGTCACCGGCGTACGGCTCGGGGTCGCGGCCACCGCGGCCTCCTCCGTCGAGATCCGCCTCGGCTCCCCGACCGGCAGGCTCGCCGGGACCGTGCCGGTGACCGCCACCGGCGGGACCTACTCGTGGGCCACGGCCACCGCCCCCGTCTCGGGCGTGCGGGGCGGGCAGGACGTCTACCTGGTCTTCCGGGGCGCCCTGCGGATCAAGGATGTGACCTTCACCCGCTGACCGTCTCCCCGTACGGTCCGTTCTTCCGTACGGCCCGTTCCCCGGCGGGGACGGGCCGTACGGGGTGCGGACGACACCCTGCTCGCGAGCGGGACGTCAGGAGTTCGAAGCCCTGGACTCCCCGCCCGTCAGACCAGGTCAAAGGACGCGCCCCGGCCTGGGCTTCGCTGTCCGCGCCGTCTGCCCGTGCCGGCCGCCGCCGTGCCGGCCGGCGCGGGCAGAAGGTGTCGTGCCGCTCGTCCTCGTTCGGGTCTACCCGCCCGCCATGGCCCCCACGACCATGAACGGCTCGGCCCCCGTCGCGACCGGCTCGGGCAACGGGGTGTCGGGCGGATCGTGGGACAGGTCCTGCTCGCAGGCGAAGAACCGCACGAACGGGCGGCGCCGCTGGGTGACGTGATCGCGGATCGTCCCGCGCAGCATCGGATAGCGGGCCTCGAGCGCGTCGAGGACCGAGCGCTGCGTGGCCTGCCCCGGAACGTGGAGCTCCACCTCGCCTCCGACACTCGCGAGGTTGCGCAGATGCGCCGGAAGCACCACGCGGATCATGGCAGTGTCTGGACTTCGACGGACAGCACGGCCGGGAGGTCCCGGGCGATGGGCGCCCAGCTGTCGCCGGCGTCGGCCGACGCGTACACCTGCCCGCCGGTGGTGCCGAAGTAGACGCCGCACGAATCCAGCGTGTCGACGGCCATCGCGTCCCGCAGCACGTTGACGTAGCAGTGGCTTTGCGGCAACCCCCTGGTGAGCGGCTCCCACTCGTTTCCGCCCGTCCGGCTGCGGTACACCCGCAGCTTTCCCTCCGGCGGGTAGTGCTCGGAGTCGCTCTTGATCGGCACGACGTAGACGGTGTCCGGCTCGTGCGCGTGCACGGCGATCGGGAACCCGAAGTCGCTGGGCAGGTCACCGCTGATCTCGTACCACGAGCCGCCGGCGTCGTCGCTGCGCATGACGTCCCAGTGTTTCTGCATGAAGAGCACCTCCGGGCGCGACGGGTGCATCGCGATGTGGTGAACGCAGTGGCCGACCTCGGCGTCCTGGTCGGGGATGCCCTCGGAGCGCAGACCGCGATTCATCGGCTGCCAGCTCTTGCCGGCGTCGTCGGTCCTGAACACGCCCGCCGCCGAGATCGCCACGGTGATGCGCCCGGGATCGCGCGGGTCGGGAACGATCGTGTGCAGGCACATCCCACCGGCACCGGGCTGCCAGGAAGGCCCGGAGCGGTGCTCGCGCAGCCCGGACAGCTCCTGCCAGCTCTGCCCGCCGTCCACCGTGCGGAACAGGGCCGCGTCCTCGACCCCGGCGTACACCGTGTCCGGGTCGGTCGAGGACGGCTCCAGATGCCAGACCCGGTTGAACTCCCACGGGTGCGGCGTGCCGTCGTACCACTGGTGGGTGCCGGGGACGCCCTCGTACTGGAACTGGTTGCCGACCGCCTCCCACGTCGCGCCGCCGTCGTCGGACCGCTGGATCAGCTGCCCGAACCAGCCGCCGGACTGCGACATGTAGAGCCGGGACGGGTCGGCGGGAGATCCGGCGAGGTGGTAGATCTCCCAGCCCCCGAAGTGGGGGCCGCTGATGTCCCACCGCTCGCGCCTGCCGTCCGACGTGAGGATGAACGCGCCCTTGCGCGTGCCAACCAGCACCCGTACACCACTCATCGGCGTTCCTTTCCGAGCCGGTGCCGATCTGGGTCGACACTGCGGCCACGCTCCTGATCGTCCGACCGGGCTCGGAGCCGATTTCGTTCGCGACATGTCCGCCACGGCCGTGGCCACCGACGCTACGACAGCCCACCGACAAAATCGCCGCACGCCGCGGCGACCATGGGAGGGGCTTACCGTGGCGAGGTACGGCGCCAGGGTCGCCCGCGCTGTTCCCTGCCGGGAACAGCGCTCCTCAGGGGCCGGCGAAGAACGACTCGGCCGCCCGCCGAGGATCCCGCCGGAGCACGCGGGCAACGCCGTCATTCCACTCCATGGCCATCTCGTCGAGCGTCTCCGCCAACGTGCGAAGGAAGAACCGTTCGAGGCCGAACGGGAGGGCGACGGCGGCGAGCGGGCGGAACCAGGATCGGCCGCGGACGCGCATGTTGACGACGACCCTCCAGTCGCCGGCGCCGGTCTCCTCGGGGACGGCGGAGAACGTCGCCAGAGCGAAGCGGTGGGTTATCGTTCCGGACAGCGGGGCGGAGGTGCGCCTCCGCGCCCGGCCGTAGGCGTGGGCCCACCACCGCTCGAAGTCGACCTGGGCTCTCCACGAGAACCGGAGCAGGCCCCTGTCGTCGCCGGCGACCCGGAGGATGCCCTCGACGCCGGCCACCTCGGGCTCGGCCGCGCTACGCAGTCTCAGCCTGCAGGCCACGTCGCCGCTGCCGTCGCTGCCGTCGCTGCCGATGATGTCGGCACACGTCTCGGTGACCCGCCCCCATGACCTGACGACCACCTCGGCGTTCGTTCTGCCGCCGGATTCCAGCCGATAGCGCGCGCCACGGCCGAGGTGCCGTCCCTCGACCAGACGAACCTCCTTCCCGCCGGGAGCGTCACGCCTCAGCCGTCCCTCGTCGAACCGCAGATTCTCCACCGCGTCGTGCAGCGCGAGGAGGAATTCACCGAACCATCGCGGCGAGACGGCACTGACAGTGATCTCATGCCGGATGCGGCCCGCGCGTCCCGCTCCTGTCGTACGCCCCGCGAGTCGCCACGAGGACCTGTCGAGTTCATCGACCAGGTCGGAAGGCCACGGCCGCGAGGAAACCTGATCCTCGCCGGTGACGTCAGGTGATCCCACCGGCGGCTGTTCCGCCTCGTCCTCGTCCGGGGAAGTCGATCGGCGTCGGCGGAGTAGTGTCACCGACCACCGGAGGCCCGCTCCGGCGATCGTCAGGCCGATGAGCGACGTCAAGACCGTTTCCGTCACGCCGGCGGCGTTGGAAGGATACGGATAGACGTCACTCCCGTGTTCGACGTCGATCGCCTGCCGCTGCCCGCCGACGGTGAAGTCGTCCCAGCGGCTTCCTGCCAGCCAGACGTCGCCACGGAATCGGCGCCCGTCGTACGAACGGAACTCACCCCGCCAGCAAGGTGCCGGCTGGGGTCGGCCAACCCCGTCACAGCCGATCTTCCGCTTCGCGACGGCGGTGAAAGCGCCGATGTGGCCATCTGCCCGAGAGGCCCGCAACTCGGGGCCAAGCCACGAGATGGACCATGCGACGAGAAAGGCGCCCGCCACAACGCAGACGGCGGCGCAGATGAGACGTCCCCACCATTGAGATTTCGGCATCGTCCGCAATCGTCGATCGATGACCCCGCTTGAGGTGACAACGACCGTGAGCCGGACTTCGGTTCCTGCGGCGGTGTCCGGCGAGCAGGAAGATCCCGAGGTTCCGCCGTACGGTCCGCCGCCCGCCCCCACCCGGGCCGCTTTGCGAGTACATGTCGCAAGGTTTACGCGTATGGGCCTCGGAGGAGGGAATCGGCCCCGTCGCCGTGCTGTTTCGAATCATGAACGTCAGGCCGAGTCCTTGGGAGGACAACCATGACGACCACGACTCGTCCCGCCGAGGCGTCGGGCCAGTTCGCCATCGGGGGAGATCTCACCGTCAACCGCCTGGGTTACGGGACGATGCAGCTCACCGGCGAGGGCGTGTGGGGGGATCCGCGCGATCCCGAGGAGGCGGTCCGCGTCCTGCGCAGGGCCGTCGAGCTCGGGGTGAACTTCTTCGATACCGCCGACTCCTACGGCCCGTTCGTCGCCGAGCTGCTCATCAAGAAGGCGCTGCACCCCTACGCCGACGACCTGGTCATCGCGACCAAGGCGGGGTTCACCCGGCAGGGTCCCGGGCTCTGGACGCCGGTGGGCCGCCCCGAGTACCTGCGCCAGCAGGTCGAGCTGAGCCTGCGCCATCTGGGCGTCGAGCGGATCGACCTGTTGCAGCTGCACCGCATCGACCCGGCCGTCCCCGTCGCCGACCAGGTCGGGGAGCTCGCGCTGATGCAGCGGGAGGGCAAGATCCGGCACATCGGCCTCAGCGAGGTCAGCGTCGAGGACGTCGAGGAGGCGGGCAGGTCCGCGACGATCGTCTCGGTGCAGAACCTCTACAACCTCGCGCACCGCGACGCCGAGCCCCTGCTCGACTACTCCGAGGCCAACAACATCGCCTTCATTCCCTGGTTCCCGCTCGCCACCGGCGAGCTCGCGGCGGAGGGCGGCCCGCTCGCCGCGGCGGCCAAGGAGCACGGCGCCACCCCGTCGCAGCTCGCGCTGGCATGGCTGCTGCGCCGTTCCCCGGTGATGCTGCCCATCCCCGGCACCTCGACGGTCGCCCACCTGGAGGACAACGTCGCCGCCGCGACCGTCCAGCTGACCGACGCCGAGTTCGACGCCCTGACCAGGGCGGCCTGAGGGGAGACGGCCCGTCACGGGGGCCTCGCGGGAGTCCGGGGGAGCGCCCGTCGAGGAGGCCGTGGACGCTTGATCCCGTGCCGGCCGCGACGCGGCTCAGCGCGATGTGCCGGCACCGTGGTCGCGCGGATCCGAGTGAGGGGGCGGCGGGAAGCGCAGTACCCAGCGGCGCTGCCACGGGGTCTCGACGGCCCGGGGGTGGTGGTGCTCGCGCGCCCAGGCGACGGCGTCGGCCGGGGCCAGGCCTGCCAGGACGGCGAGGCAGGCGACGACCGTGCCGGTGCGCCCGACGCCGCCCCCGCAGGCGACCTCCACCGCGGTGCCCGCCCGAGCCCGCTCGTGCAGCGCGCGGATCCGCCGCACGGCCAGATCGTGGTCGCGGGGCAGCAGGAAGTCGGGCCACCGGATCCACTCGTGCGGCCACCGCAGCCCGCTCTCCTGGCGGCGGCGGAGCCGGTCGGAGCCGAGGTACAGGCCGAAGCCGGGCAGCGGCCCTTCCGGCGGCGGACGCCGCAGGCCGCGGCCGCGGATCCAGGAGCCGTCCGGCAGCTGGACGGCGCCCACGAGCGGCGGCCCGCTCACCGGCCCGCCGGTCGGTCCGCTCACCGGCACGCTCACAGGCTCGCCGGCCGGGCCGGTCGCCGCGTCGTCCCTGGGATCCTGCATCGTGTTCTCCCTGTTCCTCTCACTGGGCGGTGTCTCTCACCGGACGCTGCCAAGTCGATGCCGCGCGCGGTGATTGGCGACATTGAGCCGGTTGCCGCACAGGTCGGGCATGCAGTAGACGCGGCGCCCCCCGCGGCTGGTGTCGACGAACACGCCGCGGCAGCCCGGGGCGACGCAGGCGCGGAACCGGCCGTGGCCGAGGGCGCGGACGGCGCCGAGCAGCCCGACGCCGATGAGCGCGGCCAGTTCCTCGGCGAGCGACGCGCCCGGCGCGGTCGGGACGTACCACTGCCACCGCCCACCGGGATCGCGGTCCAGCGCCGGGCTGAGACCGGCCCGCCCGGCCAGCACGGTGGCGCCCGCGACGGCCTGGTCCTCCGTCTCGGTCTCCACGACGCCACGCGCCTCCCGGCGCAGCAGGTGGACCTCGTGGACGTCGTCGCCGGTCGGCGGCCGCCCGTCGGCCAGGGCGTCGAGTCGCAGCCCGTGCTCCGAGAGGAAGCGCGTCAACGCCTCCGGGGTCGGCAGGGCGTCCCCGGCCGCCCGCACGGTGGGCGAGGTGTTGGCCAGGTCGCCGGCCACAGCCGCCCCCACCGCGTAGCCGGCAAGGGGAATCCGCATGTCTCACCGCCTTCATGTAACCGATAAAATGAAAATATACCCCTTACGTCGTGGCGAAGTCACGGACCGCGCCCGAGCCGGAGCGGAGGCCTCCTGGCCCCCTGGCCCCCTGGCCCCCTGGCCCCCTGGCCCCCTGGCCCGCGAACTCGCCGGCGCCGGGATCCGTCCCGCCCGGCGCCGCGACCCTTGTCAGAGGAAGCCTGGAAATTTTTCGTGAGGCCACTTGCAAGCTCTCCTGTCGATAACCTATAACTGAACTAAGAGGTTTTCGAGAAGGCAGGCTTGAGGATACCTGCCAGTTCATCCGGAGGTGGTTACCGATGCTGCTGACGTCGATCGACCCGTTCATCCAGGAGTTCGACCGCCAGTTCGACCGGCTCGCGCGTCAGGCCCTGGGGTCCGGTGACGCCGCCGCCCGCGGGGCCATGCCGCTGGACGGTGTGCGGCGCAAGGACGACGTCCTCCTGAAGTTCGACCTCCCGGGCATCGACCCCGACACCATCGAGGTGACCGTCGACCGCGGGGTGCTCTCGGTGAGCGCCGGTCGCGAGGAGGAGTACGGGGAGGAAGACCGCCTGTTCGTCCGGGAGCGTCCGATGGGCACTTTCACCCGCCGCGTCTACCTGTCCGAGCACCTCGACAGCGACAAGATCGACGCCGCCTACTCCAACGGCGTCCTGGCGGTGCGCATCCCGGTCATCGAGCGGGCCAAGCCCCGCAAGGTCGAGATCCAGAAGGCCGAGAACACGTCCGAGCAGAGATCCATCAAGCCGTGAGGTCCAGGGTCTGACCGACGAACCTCCTCGGGGTGGGTGCCGGGTTCCGGCGCCCACCCCCGCGCGTTTCCCGCCCTGCCACCGTCACGGAACTCCCATGAACTCCAGCGAACCCCCACGAACCCGTACGGGAAAGGAGCGGTGATGGCCCGGTTGCCCTTCGACGACGAGCACGCCCCGCTGTACTCCGTCGGCCAGGTCGCCGACATGCTCGACGTCGAGCAGGCGTTCCTGCGCCGGCTCGACGAGCACGACGTGGTCAGCCCCGCCCGCTCCACCGGCGGCCAGCGACGCTACACCCGCCACGAGATCGGCGACCTCCAGGACGCCATCCGGCTCGTGGGCGAGGGCATGACCCTCGCCGCCGTGCGCCGGATCTTCACCCTGCAGCAGCAGGTCCGCGACCTGCAGGAGGAGCTCGCCAGGGAACGCGCCGCCGGTGCTCCCGGAGCGACCGCCCGAGGTGACGTGGAATCACCCTGACAGGACGCTCCGGTCAGGCACCTCTGACGGAGAGCAGCGTACGGCTGCGGTCCTCGATGCTGCCGGACACGGATTCGCGAATCCGCGGGGCCTCCGAGAGAAGCTCCGCGCAGGAGGGCCACGCCGAGCGCACGCGGTCGACCAACTCCGTGACGACGTCGCCCAGTCCCGCGCCCTCTGCGTGGAGACGCCGCTCCAGCCGTTCGAAGGTGCGGATGGTGACCGCGTCGAAGCGCCGTGAGCCCGCGAACTTCATGCCGAGGGTCTCTCCGTCCCCCATGTACGCCCTCGTGCAGACGAGGTCGTACGCGGGGGAAAGGGTCGGGACACGCGGGTCCCGATAGATCAGGGACCAGTTCTTCAGGTGCGCGTCCCCGTTGGAGATCAGCACCGTGAACGCGAGCCGCCGGGCGAACTCCCGCAGGGCCGTCACGTCGTGGCGGCGATGGACCAGCGCGGCCACCGTTTCGTAGTTGCCGAGGTATTTCTCGTTCGGATACACGCCGCGCACCTGGGCGAGATCCTCGATGTGGACGGCCCGGCGCTTGTCGTCCCGGTCGAATCGGCGCACGGCGTACGCCATCGCCTCCCCGCCCGGCCAGACCCGCGACGGCAGCGTGTCCAGCTCGTCACGGTGGTACAGACGCACCTCGGGTACGTCGATGCCCGCCGCGGCGGCCAGCGACATCATCGCGTACTCGTTGCGGGGAACGTCCGCGTAGGCACGGTCGGGCAGCTTGACGATCCAGTCGCCCCCCTGGCCGAAGGCGGGCAGGGTGAGCCGGTCGTTCTCGGCGAGCATGGAGAACTTCAGCGCCACGCCCGCGAGGGAGAATCGCATCTCGGGATGCGAGTCGTCTCGCGCGGGGTGCTCTCTCCCGTCGTCCTGCCCCCAGCCGGAGTCGTCGAGAATATGGTCCTCGTCGTCACACGGAAGCACCCGGACCGCGCCGGGAAGGTCATGACCGACCTGGGCGAGTAGTTCCATCTCCCGGTCGGCGGAGACGTTCCTGTCGGTCGCGATCCAGTCGCGGAGCACCCCTTCCGGCAGGAGGTTGGAGAACCACGCCGGAAGGCGGAGCGCGGCGGAGTGCCTGCCGGTCAGGTTCTGCTCGAAACCGAGCCCGAGGATCGCCCGGCCGGGGTCGAGGAGATAGTCCTCCGAGAACACGAACCGGGTGTGGTCGCCCCGCTGGTGCAGTGTTCCGACGCGATCGTCACCCAGCACGACGGCATGGCGCGACTCAGCCGGCGGCATGGGACTCCTCGTCGGAAAGAGCCTGCTCGTCGCCGGGGAGGTCTTCGAGCAGCAACTCGTCGAGCGGGGGGGTGTTCTCGAATCCCCACTCGCACATGCGCTGCAGGAAGCCCTCCAGGTTGGAGAGCAACCGCTCCTGGCGTCCCTGGAGGAAGGCGTCGACGTGTCCGTCCCTCAGGAGCGTGACCATCTCGGGAGTGATCAGATGTGAGCCGAGGACACGGGGCCAGGTGTCCTCGTCCACGGCGAGCGGCGGATTCTCCAGGGTGGCATCGACGGTCTTGCCCGCCTCCTGTTCCATGAACGGCAGCAGGACGCGGTTGGCCGCCCACAACCGGTATTTCTCGGGCACCAGCCGGTTGGGAACCACGTAGCGCACCGCGTCGGCGGCGGTGGGCCGGTCGGTGAGACACTCGGCGAGCCGGTCCCGCTCGCTCGGTTCTCCAGTGCTGGGGTCTCGCGGCTCCAAGGCCCACCAGGAGCACAGCGTGATCTTGGCGGCCGCCTCGTTCGTCTTGAACCTGCGGAGCTCCGGCAGACGTGGCACCGGGCGGCGGGCCAGAGCGTCCAGAAGATTCTGGACCGATCCCGTGAGGTCGTCCGGCTGGATCCTGGCGCAGAGTGCCCGGCTCGCCCCGGTACTGCTGCCTTTGAAGATCTCCGGTCCGAACAGTGCCGCCCGCCAGTACCAGCGGCGCAGCAGCCTCCGGTTGGCGGGGTCCGGGTTGGGGAAATGGCCGAACACGCGGGTGAGCACGATCAGGAGATAGCGGTAGGCGAGCAGGCTGAAATGGGGCACCCCCGCGTCGTTCTGCAGGAAGCTGATCGCTCGCCCGAGGGCCTCCTCCCCCGCCTGGAAGGCCGTGTCGCGGTCTTCGCCGGGAAACTCCACCACCTCCCTGCGGTTCTCGTCGTCGAACTCCGTCCGGATCTCCCGCTCCGGGTCGGGGCCCCGCCTGGCGAGGATCGCCCGCAGGACCGTGTCGCTGTCGATCCGGCCGAAACCGAAGCGCTCGTCCACGTGCGCGGCGATCACGTCGATGGTGAGGGTCTTGTGCTGCTCTGACTCCTCACCCGCGAAGAGTGCGGAGAAGATCTCCGCCTTGCTGAGACGCTTCCCGTAGTTGTTCATCCGGTCGAAGATGTCCCGGAGGACCTCGGCGTTCTCCTGCTCCACCTGGTAGGCGGGCATGGGGTACTGGCGGAGGACCGTGGTCAGGTTGAACGCCAGGTCCTGCAGGTCGGCGGGGACCTCCGGGTAGACGGTGAACCACCGCAGCACCCTCCGGAGATCGAACAGGGTGGGCAGCGGGATGACGTACGGGTCCTCGGCCGAGGGCCGGGGCACGAAGCGCTCGTTCCGCAGGTCGTAGGAGAGCGCGAAGCGTGGATCCCGGGCGCCGTCCTCGTGCAGGGCGTTGGCCAGGCTGGTGATCCGCTGCTGGCCGTCAACGACCCACAGCGACTGGTCCAGGCGGGGGGCATCGATGCGCAGGGCCCCGAGCGTGAGCGTCTGCTTCGAGGCGGGCCGCACCCACAGCAGGAGGCTGCCCACCGGGTAGCCCTTGACGATGCTGTCGAAGAGCCGGATGACGTCCTCGCGTCCCCACCGGAAGTCGCGCTGGAAGTGGGGCACCCGGATCTGGCCGCGCCAGGCCATGCCGATCAGTTTCTCCACGTCGTACGTCGTGGCGCTGGGGCGGGTGTCCAACCCGGTGCTCATCACGTCTCCTGTCGTCGGGATCCCATGCTTGCGAGGACAGCTGCCGGGTTCAACCGGATTCCCATTAAACAGGCGTGCCGGGCCGCGAGCCGACCGCCGGGCGGAGCACCCGCCGCTCAGCCCTTGACGGCGCCGATGATCACTCCCTTGGTGAAGTGCCGCTGGACGAACGGGTAGAGGAACAGCACCGGGAGCAGCGCGACGACGATGATGGCCATCTGGATGGCCAGGCTCGGCGGCGGGGCCTGCCCGGTGACGGTGCCGACGCCGGTCTGGCCGGCGATCAGCGACTGGCCCTGGAGCACGTACTGGCGCAGCACCACCTGCAGCGGCCACTTGGCGTTGTCGTTCAGGTAGAGGACGGCGTTGAAGAACGAGTTCCAGTAGCCGACCGCGTAGAACATGCCGATGACGGCCGTGACGCCCTTCGACATGGGCAGCACGATGGTGCGCAGGATGCGGAACTCGCTCGCGCCGTCGATGCGGGCGCTGTCGGTCACCTCCTCGGGGATGTTCATGAAGAACGCCCGCATCACCACGAGGTTGAACGCGGTGACCGCCCCGGGCAGGATCAGAGACCAGTACGTGTCGATCAGCCCCAGCGAGCTGACCAGCAGGTAGTTGGGGATCAGCCCCGGGCCGAACAGGAAGGTCAGCAGGATCAGGAACAGCATCGGCCGGTGCAGCAGCGACCCCGGCCGCGACAGCCCGTAGGCGGCCAGCACGGTGACGGTCAGGCTGATCGCCGTGCCGACGAGGGTCACGCCGAGGCTGACCCCGACCGCCCGGGTCACCACGCCGCCGGAGAACAGCTCCTCGTACGCGGCCAGGGACAGCCCGCCCGGCACGGTGACCAGGCCGCCGGCCTCCGTCACCGCCTCCTGGGTGGACAGGCTGGTCAGCACGACCATGTAGATGGGGAAGAGCACGCACGCGACGATGAGCGTCAGGACGAGCCCCTTGAGGAGCCCGCCGGCGCGGCTGGGCCGCTCGGCCCAGGGGGGAAGAGTCGTCATGATCGTTTGTAGATCCCCTGCTCGCCGAATCGGTGGGCGACCTTGTTGGCCACCAGGATCAGCACCAGCCCCACGAGGCCCTTCACCAGGCCGGCCGCCGCGCCGTAGCTCCACTCGCCGGTCAGCAGCGTGCGCCAGTACACGAACGTGTCCAGCACCTCGGCGGCGTCCCGGCCGACCGCGTCGCGCTGCAGGAAGAACTGCTCGAACCCGACGTTCAGCGCCTCGCCGAGGCGCAGGATCAGCAGCAGCACGATGACCGGTCGCAGGCCCGGCAGGGTGATGTGCCACAGCCGCCGCCAGCGGCTCGCGCCGTCGACGGCGGCGGCCTCGTAGAGGTTCTGGTTGATGGCCGCCAGCGCGGCCAGGAAGATGATCGTTCCCCAGCCGGCGTCCTTCCAGACCGTCTCCGCCGTCACCAGCACGATGAACGTATCCGGATTTGTCATGATGTCGATGCCGTCGTACCCGTGGTCGCGCAGCACCTGCGAGAGCAGGCCCGCGCCCCCGAACATCTGCTGGAACAGCGTGACCACCAGCACCCACGAGAAGAAGTGCGGCATGTAGACGATGCCCTGGATGAACACGCGCAGCCGGGGCCGCACCACGCTGTCCAGGAGCACGGCCAGCATGATCGGTACGGGGAAGTAGAAGACCAGCTGGAACGCGGTGATCGTCAGGGTGTTGAGCGTCGCGTCCCAGAAGCTCGCGTCGAACACCAGCCAGTGGAAGTTGGCGAGCCCCACCCACGGGCTGTCCCCGATGCCCACGTACGGCGAGTAGTCCTGGAACGCGATCACGTTGCCGAGCAGCGGGACGTAGTGGAACAGGACCAGCAGCCCGATCGCGGGAAGGGCCATGAGCAGCAGCTGCCAGTCACGTCTCAGACGCGCGCCGAAGGATCGTGGGCGCGCCCGGCTTGTCCTCGGGCCCCTTTTACGGACATCCTTGGAGGTGCCGGCGCCGGCGGGTGAGGTCAGGTCACCCGCCGGCCCGGTCTTCTCACTGTCCCCGGGCGTCGTCCTAAGCACGGCCGTTGTCCCGCAGGACCTTCATGTAGAAGTCGCGGGCCTCGTCCCCGCCGTCCCGCCGCCACTCCGTGGCGATCTGCTTGGCGTCGCTCACCGGCCGCCGGCCGCGCATGATGTCGGTGAACTTGTCCTCGGTGGGGACCTGCAGCCCGGAGAACTTCGACGGCCGCTGGATCCTGATCCCGTCGAACGGGCCCTTCTCCAGATACTGGAAGCTCGCGTTCTGCCACTCCATGTTGAGCTTGACCGCGTCGGGGAAGGGCCAGTCCACGTACTGCGGGCGCCCGCCGAGGAAGCCGTAAGTGTAGGCGACCTCCTTGCGGTTGAGGTCGGTCTGCACCGGGATGTCGTCCTCGCCCCGGGTGAAGTGCTTGCCCTCCACGCCGAAGTTGGAGAGCTCGTACTCCTTGGTCCCGTACGGCGCCGCGCACCAGTTGAGGATGGAGAGGATCTCCTCCACCTTCTCCTTCGGCAGGCCCTTCTTGACGAAGGTGAAGAGGCCGGCCGCGTTGTTGTGGTACATCAGCGGTGTGCCGCCGTCGTGGGCGAAGACCGGGAAGGCGCCCAGGCTGAAGTCGGGGTTCTTGCCGCGGTGCTGCTGCAGGAGCTCCTTCCATCCGCCCAGCCCGTCGCGGTAGATCAGGATCTGCCCGCTTCCGATCAGCTCCTTCTCGTTGGCGCCCTTGCTGCCGGCGACGGTCGGGTGGACCAGTCCTTCCTTGAAGACCTTCCGCATGAACTCCAGCATCAGCTCGAACTCGGGGGTCTCGTACTTGTGGACGAGCTTGCCGCCCTCGTACCGCCACTCCTGCGGGATGCGGAAGGTCGGCCACATCATCTCGTGGATGCTGCCGAACGCCCAGCGCTTGGCCTTGGCGTCGGTGATCTCCTTGCCGAGCTCGAACAGCTCGTCGGCGGTCTTGGGGTTGGTGTTCCAGCCGTTCTTGTCGAACAGGTCCTTGCGGTAGAGCAGCGCGAAGGGGTATGGCTCGGTCGGGAACGGCACCGCCATGAGCTTGTCGTTCCAGACCGACCACTGCCACGCGGCGGTCGGCAGGTTGGCCAGCAGCGGGTAGGGCTTGACCTTGTCGCCCTGCAGGTACGGGGTGAGGTCCTCGAAGGTCTTGTCGACGGCGGTGTTGAAGTCCGCCATCTTGTCGATCTCCCAGCTCGGGATGACCATGATCTCCGGGATGTCCCCGGAGGCGAGCCTGGCGATGGCCTTGTCGGCGTAGACGTTGCCGTCGGTGATCTGGAACTCCACGGTCGCGCCGATGTCGGCGTTGACGGCCTGGAAGTAGGAGTTGCTCGCCAGGCCGGGCGGCGGCGGGCCCCACAGCGGGGTCATGGCCTTGTAGGTGCCCCCCTTGCCCGCCTTCTGGGTGAGCGCGGCGGTGGGGCTGGCCGGGTAGGAGGTGAAGCCGCCGCTGACGTCGGGGACCCCCGGAAGGGTGGAGATAGTGCCGGGAATGTCGGGCTTGATACCGGGGAAGGCGGTGTAGGTGGGGGTGAGGGACGTCAGCTTGTCCGCCGCGGCGGCCGTGGCGCCCCCGCTGCCGGGCCGGGGGCCGGTCGGCGCGGAACACGCGCCCAGCAGGCCGCCGCCCGCGACCATCGCGGCGCTCAGTCCCACCAGCCCGAGGAATCCACGGCGGCTGGTCATCGCGCCCGGGGGAAGATCCTTCACGGGGCGCTCCCTTCGTTGTTTCGAGATGGATCCGGGGTGTCGTGGGGGACGGCTCCGGGGTAGAATTAGTTAGTCTTTCGACCAAACAAATTAGTCGAGGGTGGCCGCCGCCACAAGGGACCGCCGATCGCGGGGCGCCGGGGAGCGGTCACGGATTGGTGAACGATGGGGCATGATGGGGCCAGCCTGGCCGAGCGGGAGCGGGACTCATTTTGATCACATCTACGACTGACCCGCGGCCGGCCGACTTCGCCGACGTGCGGGCCACCAACCTCGCCGTCGTGCTGAGGTTCGTGCGGGAGCACGCGCCGTGCTCGCGGGCCGACATCGCGGCGTCCACCGGTCTCAACAAGGCGACCGTGTCGAGCCTGGTCGCCGATCTGATCGACCGCCGCCTGGTCAGGGAGACCGGCCTGACCGAGAACCGCGTCGGCCGTCCCGCCACGATGCTCGTGCTCGACGGCTCGCCGTACGCGGCGATCGGCATCGAGGTCAACGTCGACTACGTCACCGCGGTCGCGGTGGACCTGTCGGGGGAGAGGCTGCTGTCCTGGCGCAGGTCCTTTCCCGGCGCGGCCGGCACGGCGGGCCAGGCCATGGCCACCGTCGCGGGGATCGTCCGCCGCGTCGTGACCCGGATGGCGAAGGAGGAGCGCCAGGTCCTGGGGCTGACCGTGGGCGTTCCGGGGCTGATCGGCGCCGACGGCACCGTGCGCATCGCGCCCAATCTCGGCTGGCGCGACGCCGACCTCTGCGGCGACCTCACCAAGGCCCTGCGCGACCCGGGCTTCCCCGTCCAGGTCGACAACGACGCCAACCTGGCGGCCCTGGCCGAGTACCGCTTCGGCCCGCACGCCGGGACGGCCAACCTGGTCTACCTCACCGGCGAGATCGGCGTCGGGGCCGGGGTCATCCTCGACGGGCGACTGCGCCGCGGCGGCCAGGGGTACGGCGGCGAGATCGGCCACATCCAGCTCGATCCCTTCGGCGCCGAGTGCCGCTGCGGGCGCCTGGGCTGCCTGGAGGCCGTCGCCGGGATCGGCGCGGTGCTGGAACACGCCGCGATCTCGCCCGCCGAGGTCGAGATCGAGCTCGAAGAGGTGGTGCGGCTGGCCCGCGCGGGCGACGCGCGCACGCTCGCCCTCCTGAGCTCCGTGGGCCACAACCTCGGCAAGGGCGTGGCCCTGATGACCAACCTGCTCAACCCCGAGGTGGTCATCCTGGGCGGTTACTACGTTCCGCTCGCGCCGTGGCTGCTGCCCTCGGTGGAGGCCGAGACCCGGGGGCGCACGATCGCCCCGGACGCCGGGGGCTGCCGGGTCGTGGCCTCCACGCTCGGGTACGGGGCGGCTGCGCTGGGAGGCGCCGCCCGGGTGCTCGACTCGGTGGACTCCGGGCGCCTGCCGCGGATCTCGTGACCCGCCGCCCTGTGTCCCGCTGACGCCGTGACGGACGCCGTGACGGACGCCGTGGTGGACGCAGCCCGGATCCCCGCTGGTTTCAGCTAGTTTCACGGTGCTCCCGGCGGATCTCCTGACCCGTGTCCCGGGGTCCGGGTCGCTCGCAGGCGGTCTTGCGCTCCGGTTTCCCGGTGGAACGCAACCGTTTGCCGCCCGCCTCTTGACCTTGGCCGCACAGGAGTGCACCCTTCAGGGAAGCTCCGTTCGAAACACGCGCGTAACGGATGCCGGAGCGCGCGGGTGGCGACGGAGTTTTCCCTGACCGATTGTCGAAGCGCTTCGACTGAGGCGCCCTTCCAGGTCGGAACCCTGTCGGAACCCTGCTCGAACCCTGCTGGAACCACGTCGGAATCGAAGCGCTTCGACGCTCTCAAAGGGATGGTCCCCGATGAACGAACCGTTCCGTGATCCGGAACTCCCCCTCGCGCGGCGCATCGCGGACCTGCGGGGCCGGCTGACCCTGGAGGAGAAGATCGGGCTGCTGCACCAGTACCAGCAGCCGGTGGAGCGCCTCGGGGTCGGTCCGTTCCGTACCGGCACCGAGGCGCTGCACGGCCTCGCCTGGCTCGGCCCGGCGACGGTGTTCCCGCAGGCGGTCGGGCTGGCCAGCACCTGGGACCCCGACCTCGTCCGGCGGGTCGGCGAGGCGACGAGCGACGAGGTCCTGGCCTTCCACCACAAGGATCCGGCGGGGGCGGGACTCAACGTCTGGGCCCCGGTCGTCAACCCGCTGCGCGACCCCCGCTGGGGCCGCAACGAGGAGGGCTACTCCGAGGACCCGTGGCTGACCGGTGTCATGGCGACGGCGTACGCCTCCGGCCTTCGTGGGAGCGATCCCACGGTGCTGAAGACCGCGCCCACCCTCAAGCACTTCCTCGGCTACAACAACGAGACTGACCGCTGCGTCACCTCCAGCGACCTGCCGCCCCGGGTGCTGCGCGAGTACGAGCTCCCGGCCTACCGGCCCGCCCTGGAGAGCGGCGCCGCGGTCGCCGTGATGCCCTCCTACAACCTGGTCAACGGCCGCCCGGCCCACCTCAGCCCGCTGATCGGCGAGGTGCTGCGGGCCTGGGCGCCCGACGACCTCCTCGTGGTCAGCGACGCGTACGCGCCCGCCAACCTCACCGGCCTGCAGGGCTACCACGACGACCTCCCCGAGGCGTACGCCCACGCGATCAAGGCCGGGCTCGACAGCTTCACCCAGGACGACGACCGGCCCGAGGCCACCCTCGGCCACCTCCGCGCCGCGCTGGAGCGCGGCCTGCTCACCGAGGCGGACGTCGACGCCGCCGTACGGCACACGCTGTCCGTCCGCTTCCGGCTGGGCGAGTTCGACCCCTCCACCCCGTACGACGACATCACCGAGGCGGTCGTCAACTGTCCCGAGCACCAGAGCCTGGCCCGCGAGGCCGCCCGGCGCTCGATCGTGCTGCTGAGCAACGACGGCGTCCTGCCGCTGGACGCCTCGGTGCGCAGGATCGCGGTCATCGGCCAGCTCGGCGACACGCTCATGGAGGACTGGTACTCCGGGACCCTCCCGTACGCCGTCACCGCCCGCGCCGGGCTCGCCGAGCGGTGCGAGACCGTCTTCTGCGAGGCCGTGGACCGGATCACCCTCTCGGTGGACGGCGGCGCGGAGGGCCTGAACGGCCGTCACGTCGTCGCCGACCCCGACGGGGGGCCGCTCGGGGTCGGCGAGGAGCCCGGCCTGTTCGACCTGTTCGACTGGGGCGGCGGCTGCTACGCCCTGCGGGCCGTGGCGACCGGGCGCCACCTGTCCGTCGACGACGACGGGGTGCTGGTCAACGACCAGCCGGGTCCCAACGGCTGGGAGGTGCGCCAGACCTTCCGCACCGAGGACCGCCCCCGTGGCGCGCTCGCGCTCCGGCACATCTCCACCGGCCGCTACCTCGCCCTGGACGGCGAGGTCTTCCGCCTGGCCGCCGACGCCGACGCCGCCGCCTGGTTCACCGTGGAGCGGGTCGTGAGCGGCGCCGAGGCCGCCGCCGCGCTCGCCGCGACCGCGGACGTGGCCGTGGTGGTCGTCGGCGACCACCCGCTGGTCAACGGCAGGGAGACCGAGGACCGCCTCGACCTCGCGCTGCCCGCCGCGCAGCAGGCCGTGGTCGCGGGGGTGCGCGAGGCCAACCCGAGAACCGTCATGGTGATCAGCAGCGGCTACCCGGTGACCTGGGACATCGACGACCCGCCCGCGGTGCTGTGGTCCTCGCACGGGGGCCAGGAGTACGGGCACGCGCTGGCCGAGGTGCTGTTCGGCGACGCCGCCCCCGAGGGGAGGCTCACCCAGACCTGGTACCGCTCTGCGCGCGAGCTGCCCGACCTGCTCGACTACGACATCATCGCCTCGGACGCGACCTACCAGTACTTCAGGGGAACCCCGCTCTACCCCTTCGGCCACGGCCTCGGCTACACCACCTTCGACTACGCCGACCTGGCCGTCTCGGTGGAGGGCGGCGACGACGGCGACGGCGGCAGGGTCACCGCCTCGGTCACCGTCACCAACACCGGTTCCCGCGAGGGGGTGGAGGTCGTCCAGATCTACACCCGCCAGCGGCGCTCCCGGGTCAAGCAGCCGCTGCGCCGCCTGCGCGGCTTCGTCAAGGTGCGCCTCGCCCCCGGAGAGAGCACCCGGGTCGACTGGGGCCTCGACGTCGCGGAACTCGCCTTCTGGGACGTCACCAGGGGCCGGTTCGTCGTCGAGGACGCCCCCCACAAGATCATGGTCGGCCGCTCCTCGCGCGACATCCGGCTGTGCGCCCCCTTCCACGTCGACGGCGAGCGGATCCCGCCGCGCGACGCCCTCGCGGGCCCGATCGCCGCCGTGGACCACGACGAGTACGACTCGGTGACGTTCGTGGACGCGGCCAGGGTCTCCGGCGACGCCGTGCGGTCCACCGCCGAGGGGGCCTGGATCGTGTTCCGCTCGGTCGACCTGGGGGACGGGGCCGCCTCCTGCGCCGCCGTCACCGCCGGAGAGGAGGGCGGGGTGATCACCGTGCGCCTGGACGACCCCCTCTACGGGCCCGTCGTCGGCGACCTCCCCGTCCCCCGCGCGGGCCGCCACGACCTCGTCGAGGTGCGCACCGGGCTTGCGGAGGCGAGGGGAGTCCACGATCTTTATGTGGTGTTCGAGAACGCGGGGATCACCGTTGCCTCCCTGAGCTTCGGCGAGGCCGGGTGAGCGGGCGGGCGGTGACCATCAGCGAGGTCGCCAAGCACGCGGGGGTCGCGGTGAGCACGGTGTCGTACGTGCTCAGCGGGAAGCGCGCGATCTCGGCCGACACCCGGCGCCGGGTGCTCGACAGCGTGCGGGTCCTGGGATACCACCCCAATGCCGGGGCGAGGGCCCTGGCCAGCAAGCGCGCCAACGTCATCGCGCTGGTCCTGCCCCTGCGGGCCGGGGTGCACGTCCCGGTGCTGATGCAGTTCGCCACCTCGGTGGTCACCGCCGCGCGGCGCTACGACCACGACGTGCTGCTGCTCACCGCGGACGAGGGCTCCGACGGGCTCCGCAGGGCGGCGGCGAGCGCGCTGGTCGACGGGCTGGTGCTGATGGACGTGGAGCTCCACGACAGCCGGGTACCGCTGCTGCGGGAACTCGCCGAACCCAGCGTGCTGATCGGGTTCCCCGCCGACTCGGCCGGCCTGACCTGCGTCGACCTCGACTTCGCGCGGGCGGGCGCGCTCTGCGTGGAGCACCTGGCCGAGCGCGGGCACCGGGAGGTCGCGCTGCTCGGCGCGCCCTCGGTCGTCTACGAGCGGGGCACCGGCTTCGCCCGCCGCACCCGGGAGGGCTTCGCCGCGGCCGTGGCCGAGACCGGCCTGACCGGGGTGGCCCTGCCGTGCGAGGAGAACTTCGACCAGGTGTCCACCGCGATCGCCGGGCTCCTCGACGCCAGGCCGGGCCTGTCCGGGCTGGTCGTGCACAACGAGGCCGCGGTCGGCCACGTGCTGGGGGCGCTGCGCCAGTACGGCAGGAGGGTGCCCGGCGACATCGCCGTGGTGGCGATCTGCCCCGACGACATCGCGGAACGCGCCAGCCCGCCGCTCACCTCGGTGCTGATCCCGGCCGAGGAGGTGGGCCGCCAGGCGGTCCGGCTGCTCATGGAGAAGCTCGAAGGCCGCGCCGTCCCCGACGGCACCCTGCTCCAGCCGAGACTCACCGTCCGCGACAGCACCTGACCGGGGGTCCTTACGCCGGGGCTCCCGTGACGGGTCTTCCGGCGGCTTCCATGGGTCTCCGGGGGTTTTTCGCGCCGGGTCGTCGCAGCGGATCTCCCGGGGGTTCTCCGTGCCGGGAGCCCGTGGGTTCCTCCGCGGGGCCTCCGGGGCGAGTCCTCCGCGGGCCCGTGGCGGGTTTCCCGGCGGGCTTCCGAAAAGCCGGCGGGCTTCCGAAAAGCCGGCGGGCTTCCGAAAAGCCGGCGGGCTTCCGAAAAGCCGGCGGGCGCGCCCCCTTTCGGGGAGGCGCGCCCGCCGGCGTCACGCTCGTGCTGTGCCTGCCTTGCCTCTCTTGCCTGTCCTGCCGGTCGTTCGGCCGTGGACGGTTACCAGTCGCCCCCGCCGAAGTCTC
Organism: Streptosporangium sp. H16; assembly: GCF_051918855.1. Classification (NCBI taxonomy): domain Bacteria; kingdom Bacillati; phylum Actinomycetota; class Actinomycetes; order Streptosporangiales; family Streptosporangiaceae; genus Streptosporangium; species Streptosporangium sp. H16. The sequence continues at coordinate 2,285 of NZ_JBPXMD010000028.1, read as the reverse complement.
CGCCGCCGAAGTCGCCCCCGCCGCCGAAGTCACCCCAGCCTCCGCCGCCGAAGTCGCCCCCGCCGCCGAAGTCGGCGCCGCTCTCGGCGCCACCGCCGTAGCCGCCGTAGCCGAAGCCGCCGCTCATCATGCTGCCCATCATCGTGCCGACGAGCATGCCGGTCATGACGTCGCCGAAGCCGCCGTAGTAGCCGTAGGCGTAGGGCTGGTAGGCCGGTCCCGCGTCGTAGTACGGGCGGCGCTGGCCGTTGACCATGACCTCACGCGTCTGCGGCTCGAAGCCGCGCTCGACGGCCTCGGCGTCGGCCGCGCAGGCGGGTACGTCGCGCAGCGCGCCGCCGGGCGGGGCCCAGCGCACGTCACGGGCGGAGGGACCGTGCTGCGGGTTGAAGAAGCACGGGGAGCGCCGCTCGGGCACCGGCTGGTGGTTGACGCGCGCCTTCACGCAGGCGAGGGCGTAGCGGCCCTCCTCCAGCGCGGTGGTCACGCCGCGGAACTCGTCGGGGCGCTTGACCGCCGCGAGCTCCACCTTGGCCCGCTCGTAGGAGTCGAGGGCGCGCTGCCAGTCCTGCTGGTGGTCGCCGCCGTCGTTGAGCAGCTTCACGTCGGTGTCGAGGTCGGTGATCTCCTCACCGAACTTGGTGACGTCCTCGTCCACGGTCTGCTTGACCGCGGCCAGCTCGGCGGCCTCGCGCTCCTCGCGCTGCTTCTTCTTCTTGCGCGAGTAGAGGAAGATGCCCGCGCCGCCGGCCAGGGCCAGCACCAGGATGCCGACCAGCACGCCCCCGCTGGAGCCGCCGGAGGAGCTGGAGGAACCGGACGGGGCACCGGCGCCGACGGCCGCCTCGTCGGCGACCTTGACGAAGTTGATCACGTTGTCGGTGGGGCTGCCGGTGGTCTTGGCCCGTCCGAGCAGCTCGTCGACGTCGACGCCCCTGATGTTGGTGACGCCGAACGGGGTCTTGCCGCTCATCACCAGGACGGTGGACTTCGACCCGACGCCCTTGAGGAGCGAGCTCAGCAGGGTCCTCGCCTGGGACTGGCTGCTGATCGAGCCCTCGGGCAGCATCGCCACGTAGACAGAGGAAGTCTGGTCGGCAGCGCCGCGCATGGCGTCGACGGCGTTGGGGGGCAGCCCCGCCGCGGGATCAACGTAGAAGTTGTCCCCGTCCTTCAGCTCCGAGACGATCGCACTCGGGTCCGGCGCCGCGGCATTGGCCGCCGGGGCGATCATGAACATGGCCAGTAGCCCGGCGAACAGTGCCATGATCGTGGCACCGAAACGACCTGGCGCGGCTTTTGTGATGGTCACGGCAGAAAGCCTCCTTCGTCCTGAAGACGAATGAGCGGGCGACAGAGTTCCCTACCCCTCGACCGTATCCCCTCACGGCCCACGTCAGGCATCTCTCGGGGACCCGGTATCCGATCGTCGCGCCGGACCCGGCCCGCGGGCGCGCTCAGGCGTCCTTGATCTCGCAGATCGTGGCGCCCGAGGTGATGCTCTGGCCGACCGACGCGGCCAGTCCCGTGACGGTGCCCGCCTTGTGGGCGGCGAGGGGCTGCTCCATCTTCATCGCCTCCAGCACGACGATCGTGTCACCGGCCGCGACGGTGTCGCCGTCGGCGGCCACGACCTTGACGATCGTGCCCTGCATCGGGCTGACCAGCGAGTCGCCGCTCGCGGCCTTTTTGGCCACCCCGCCGCCCCGGCGCGGCGCCTTCGAGGCGCGGCCCGAGGCCGTGCTCCCGGCGCTCCCGGCGCTCCCGGCGTTTCCCGCGGCGAACCCCGGGGGAAGCACCACCTCCAGCCGCTTGCCGCCCACCTCGACGGTGATCCGCTCCCGCTCGCCCGGCTCCTCGGACGTGTCCGGCTCTCCCTCGTACGGCGTGATCGTGTTGTCGAACTCGGTCTCGATCCACCGGGTGTGCACCGAGAACGGGTCGCCGGTGAACGCGGGATCGGCCACCACGGCCCGGTGGAAGGGCAGCACGGTCGGCATGCCGCCGATCTCGAACTCGGCCAGGGCCCTGCGCGAGCGCTCCAGGGCCTGCGTCCGGGTGGCCCCGGTCACCACCAGCTTGGCGATCAGGGAGTCGAAGGACTGCGGGACGGTCATGCCCGCCTCGTAGCCGGCGTCCAGGCGCACCCCTGGCCCCGAGGGGGCGCTCATGCGCGTGATCGTGCCGGGGGCCGGCAGGAAGCCGCGCCCGGCGTCCTCGGCGTTGATCCGGAACTCGATCGAGTGGCCGCGCAGCACGGGGTCGCCGTAGCCGAGTTCCTCACC
>NZ_JBPXMD010000027.1:0-110609 GCF_051918855.1 Streptosporangium sp. H16 | reverse complement strand
TCAAGTCCGGTTCGGCGGGAGGCCGAGCGGAAAAGGATCAGCCCCGGCTGACACCTCGTCGCTCGGCCGACCCATCCCATCGACCTGGCTCATGCAGCATCGCCGCCTGGCCCGTGACTACGAAACCCTGCCCGTCAGCTCCGAAGCCATGATCCACCTCGCCATGATCGACAACATGACCCGCCGCCTCACCGGCGAAAACACCCCAAACTGGCGCGGAACCTGAACACCTGAACCAGACAGAACTCACAGGATCAAACGCTCACTCAGTCATGCGTAAATTTTCCAGAATCCATCACTTGAAGTATCTGTCCGGATACTGAGAGTTGTTAGCGTGCCGAAGGTCGGAATAGGCGACATCGGGTCCGGGAGAACGACACGGCATGACGAGCACGTTGGGAAGCATCTTCGGTGCGCTGCAGGCTGTGATGCTGCGCAGCCGACGTTTCGTCGCGGTCCTGCTCGGGCTGACACTGGTGACACTGGCTCCGGCCGTGGTACGGGCCGTCGTCACGACGGTGTTCGACCAGCCCTTCCATAACAACACCGCGGACGGGGTCGGGGCCGTGTCGAAGCCGGCGCTGCCAGCGGGTGCGACAGGATCGAACATCGTATGCCTGACCGCGAGCGGCAACACCACCACCGGGGTCCTGCGCAGTTGCCCCACGTTCACGGACGCGCAGGGTTCGGGAAAACTGCGCTTGACGGACAACAGCACCACAAGGCTGGGCGGCTTCTTCGGTGCCACCGCCTTCTCCACCACGGCGGGCAAGGGCTTGGCGGTCACCTTCAACGCCTACCAGTACGGCGGGGGCGGAGCCGACGGGATGGCCTTCGCGTTTGCGGCCGCGGACCCGGTCACTCCAGTACCCCCAAGCTTCATCGGACAAGGGGGCGGCGCACTCGGCTATTCGGCGGTGCGCACCGGCAGCCTCGTCGGCCTCAACAACGCCTACCTCGGCGTCGGCCTCGATATCTATGGAGCGTTCAGCAGCAGGGACAAAGAAGGGACCAACTGCACCGACCCGGCCTACATCTCAGCGGCCGGCACCGTTCCAGGTCAGGTCCTCGTACGTGGCCCAGGGGCGGGCATCACCGGATACTGCGCCATCAACAGCACGGCGGCGAACACCTCGTCTCCACCTCTCGCGCTGCGAGCAGCCACGCGTGCGGCATCGACCGTGCCGGTCGAGGTGGTGATCAACCCGACCTCGGGGACGATCCTGACCCCCTCGGGTCTCTCGGTCGCAGCCGGGCAGTACAGAATAAAGGTCACCCAGGTGGGCGGTGTGGTCAGCACCCTGTCGGGCGCCCTGCCCACCGTCCCGGCCGGGCTGTACCCGTTGTCGACCTGGCTCACCGCCGCCGGGATCCCCAAGCAGCTCACCTTCGGATTGACGGCGACGGCCGGCGGCGTGACCGACTTCCATGAGGCCGACGAGGTCAAGGCCGTCACGCTGGACCCGGCCCCCGTGCTGTCCGTCGCCCAGACCAGCTACACCGGCTCCTCACCGCAGCCGGGCGACCCGGTGACCTACACGGTCACCGCCGGAGTCGCCGCTGGCACCAACGAGCCCGGCCCGGTCACGGTCGTCGAGACCGTCCCCACCGGAGTCAAACCGCTGGGCGCGTACGGGTCGGGATGGGTCTGCCAGACGCCCGTCGGCCAGACTGTCACCTGCACCAACAGCAACGGTCCGTTCGCCAGCGGAGCGACCCTCGCACCCATCACGGTCGTCGCCATCGTCACCGGTGGCAGCGTCACGCCCGCACTGATCCAGAGCGGTAGCACCGCCACGGCGTCCGCGACCGGCGCCGTCCAGGGTGTCTCGTCGTCGACGACGGCGGGCACCCTGCCAACGGCACCGGGCAGTCTCACGCTGAGCTCGGTGAGCGGCCCGGCCGCCGGTGGGACCGGCCTGTACCAGGCCGAAGGCGCCGCGCTCAGCGGCGGCGCACAAGTCAACAATGATCACACCGGATACACCGGCACCGGCTTCGTTGACAAGTATGACGTCGTAGGTGCCACGACGACATTCACCGTCAACGTCGGCTCGGCGGGTAGCCATCGGGCCGGCTTGCGGTATTCCAATGGGCCATACCCCTTTGCGGGTACCAAGACAGTGAGCCTCTATGTCAATGGCGTCAAACTGCGACAGATCAACATGCCCACCACGGGGGATTGGGAAACCTGGGCGGTCTCGACCGAGACCGTCACCCTCAACGCCGGCACCAACACCATCGCCTACAGCTACGACACCGGGGACACCGGTTTCATCAACCTCGACGCACTCACCATCGACGGCGTAACCGTCTCCGGGACGAACATCATCGGCGCGAACGCAGTCGAGATCGGCACCACCGCCCAGTTCCAGGCGGGCACCCCCACCACGCTCCTGCCCTGTCCAGCCGGAGCGGCGACAGGCTGTTTCACCGACAACGGCAACGGCACCCTCAGCATCTCCTCGATGCCCGCACACGCTTCCGGCGCCGTCCAGGTCAAGGTCGTCACCGACGGCGTGGCCGGGACCACCGCCTACACCTACGTCGATCCCCTGGCCCTGACGTTCTCCACGCCACCGGCAGGCACGGTCAGCCAGACCTACAGCGAAACGCTGACCGCCACGGGCGGTATGAGCCCGCTCACCTGGTCGGTGAGCGCCGGGAGCCTGCCGCCCGGCCTCACTCTTGGCGCCGCCACCGGCACCATCTCCGGGACGCCCACCACGGCGGGCACCTTCTCCTTCACCGTCAGGGTCGCCGACTCCGGAGACCAGACGGCCACCCAGCCGACGACGCTGACGGTCACCCCCGGCCCATTGTCGATCAACGCCCCAGTGTCGGCGGACCTCGGAGCGGTCGTTTCCGGCACCCTCACGCTGAGCGCTCATCTCGGCCCGGTAACCGTGACCGACAATCGCGGAGTCACACCCGCCTCCTGGGCCGTAACGGTCAGTTCGACCCCGTTCACAACGGGCACCGCGACGACCAATGAGACGGTCGCCGTCAACAAGATCGCCTACTCCTCCGGAGCCGGGAACAGCACCGGCACCGGCATCTTCGTCCCGGCAAACCTGGCCAACGGATCCCTGCCCGGCATCGGCGCGTCCTGGACCACCAGCACGGGCACCAACTCCGTGACCTGGGACCCCACGCTGACCTTCACATTCTCCCCATTCCAGATAGCGGGCCAATACACCGGCGTCATCACCCATTCCGTGGCCTGAACCTGCGGGGGTGGTCTACTGCGGGTCTGTCCGGTTAACGGCGTGCGCCGTGAGGCGCTGTGATTTGAGCGGAGGTGGGAGACCTTCGCCTTCGGCCTGTCGCAGCAGGTCGGTGGAGCTGAGGGCAGCCTGATCTGGGTGATGCCGGGGAGGGCGGGAGCAGCCCTGACAAAGCCGGGACGTGCCAGTACTGCCAGATGGTGCGGGTCCGGTGAGCGTGATGGAGAGGAGTACGAGAGGAACCGACGTCGTTAAGTCCCTCCACTGGACGCCTGCTCGAACCTGGTGGATGTGGGCAGGACGCGGTGCGCACCCGCTGGCCGAGGGCCGGCGGGGAACTCCTGGGCCGGCTTGCCGTTGTCGGCAAGGAGGCCATGAGGAAGGTCTGCGGCGTACTCATGGCGATGCCGCAGGGACAAAGTCGGGCTCCTACTTCGTCGAGCGAATCACGGTGAACACGGGAACCACTCGGTCGCAGCTCCAGGTCATGGGCATCCAGCCTGTCGGCCGGGATAGGCGCATCGACCGCTGAACGGGCCGGGTGGGGCGGAGCCGCCGTAGTAGTCCGAGGCCGGGAGAGCCGGTCACATGGCGAAGGGCGGCAGCGGATTCGAGAAGAGAGGAGGCTGCAATGCCGAAAGACGCGCTGCCGAATGGCGGCGCCAGCGTCCTGGCCCCGGTGGGGTCGTGGTCGCGGGTATCGGAGATGCAGGCCAAACTTCACCGTTGGGCGGCGGCTGATCCTGGCCGTCGGTTCGACGACCTGTTCAACTTCGTGCATGACCCGGTCACGCTGCTCGTGGCATTTGATCGGGTCGCGGACAACCGCGGGGCACGCACTCCCGGCGTGGACGGCCTAACGGTCACCGACGTCGAGGAGCGCATCGGTGTTCCGGGGTTCCTGGACGACCTGCGAACCTCTCTGAAGGATGGTTCGTTCCGGCCTCTGCCAGTGCGGGAACGTAAGATCCCCAAACCGGGTGGGTCAGGAAAGGTCCGTGCCCTCGGGATTCCGACGGTGAGCGACCGGGTCGTGCAGGCAGCGCTGAAACTCGTGCTGGAACCGATCTTCGAGGCTGACTTCGAGCCGGTCTCCTATGGGTTCCGGCCCAACCGGCGTGCTCAGGATGCGATCGCTGAGATCCTCCATTTCGGCACCCGAGGCTATCGGTGGGTGCTGGATGCGGACATCGAGGCGTGCTTCGACCGGATCGACCATGCGGCCCTGATGGATCGGGTGCGTTCCCGGGTGAAGGACAAACGCATTCTGGCGCTGGTCAAAGCGTTCTTGAAAGCCGGGATCTTGACCGAGCTCGGTGAGAACAAGAGCACCACGACCGGGACGCCGCAGGGCGGCATCCTGTCTCCGTTGCTGGCCAACATCGCCTTGTCGGTGCTCGATGAGTATCTGATGGAGCCGTGGAAGAGCAGCGGGTCGATGTCGAGCGAGGGCAAGCGCGGATACCGCCGCCGCAAGGGTTTGCCGACATGGCGGCTGGTCCGCTATGCCGACGACTTCGTCGTCTTGGTCCATGGGACCGAGCACGACACGCAGGTGGTGCGCGAGGACGTCGCGAAAGTGCTGAAACCGATCGGGCTGCGGCTGTCACCGGCCAAGACCCAGATCGCGCATCTGAGCGATGGGGTCGACTTTCTGGGGTTCCGCATCCAGTGGCGCCGCAAGAGGGGAACCGATAAATGGCACGTCTATACCTTCACCGCCGACCGGCCCATCCGGTCGTTGAAGGCCAAGATCCGTGCCCTGACCCACAGGAAGTCACAACAAGACCTGGGATCCGTGCTGATCAGGCTCAACCAGATCATGCGCGGCTGGGCCAACTACTTCAAGCACGCCGTGGCCAAGGACCGGTTCTCCGCACTTCACCAGTTCGTGTGGTGGAGGCTGATCCGGATGCTGCAGGTTCGGCACCGCTGGAGCTGGAAGGACGTTCGACGTCATTTCACCACCCCGACCGGGCGGTGGCTGCCCATCACGGCGACGGGCGGGACCGAGTTGTTCGACATCGCCAAGGTGGCGGTGACCCGCTACCGCTGGCGGAGCAACAACATCCCCAATCCCTGGAATTCACCCATATGACGGCAGAGACCGTGGAGAGCCCGTTGCGTTGAGAGGCGCACGGCGGGTTCGGCGAGCGGCTTGAGGAGACGGGTTCAGAGAAATCTGAGCACCGCGCCTCAAGCCGACTCGGCTCCAGCATGAATGGGCGGAGGGCTCGAACTCCTTGGCGGGCTCCTCCGGTGACCGTCCCGCGCGCACCGGTCCACCATCTGCCGGCGAGACTCCGGGGATAGGTGTTCGGCACAGCAGACTCCTTCTTCCGGGAACCGGGGTTTCCCAGAAATCAGGTGTCCACCAAACCGGGTTAACTCCACTGTAAAACCACAGGCTCGTGCCGGGCGGCGGGTGTTAGCCTGACCGCATGAACGCGTCCGCGCACCAGGTGACGATGCCCCGCTCACGGGGCCGCTGACGCTGCACGGACGATCGTTTCCGAGGCCCGCTCACGGGGCCTCGACGCGTTTCCCGCCGGTCGGAGCCCCCGTTCTCACGGAGGTTCCGATGACCACACCGCACATCTACGTCACCACCACCATCCCGTACGTCAACGCCCGTCCCCACCTGGGGTTCGCGCTTGAGCTCGTGCAGGCCGACGTACTCGTACGGTTCCGCCGGGCGCTGGGCGACCGGGTGCGGTTCCAGACCGGCACCGACGACAACTCGCTGAAGAACGTGCTGGCCGCCGAGGCCGCGGGTGTCGCCGTCCAGGAGTTCGTCGACCGCAACGCCGAGGCGTTCGTCGCGCTGCGCGAGCCGCTGGCGCTCGCGGTCGACGACGTCATCCGTACCAGCCGCGACCCCCGCCACCGGGTCGGGGTGGAGCGGCTCTGGCGGGCCTGCGCCGACGCCGGTGACCTCTACCGCAAGCACTACGAGGGCCTTTACTGCGTCGGCTGCGAGCAGTTCTACACCCCGGCCGAGCTCACCGGCGGACGTTGCCCGGAACACGGTGTCGAGCCCCAGCGGGTCGCCGAGGAGAACTGGTTCTTCCGTCTCTCCCGTTACGCGGACCGGCTCCACGACCTCGTCTCCAGCGGGCGCCTGCGGGTCGAGCCCGCCGAACGCCGCAACGAGGTCCTCGGCTTCATCGCCGGTGGTCTGGAAGACCTCTCGGTCTCCCGGTCGACCGCCCGCGCCCGCGGGTGGGGAATCCCCGTTCCCGGCGATCCCGGCCAGGTCGTCTACGTGTGGTGGGACGCGCTCGGCAACTACGTCACGGCCCTGGACTACGGCACCGGCGGGGAGAACTACCGGCGCTGGTGGACCGGCGCGGGCCGGCGCGTCCACCTGGTCGGCAAGGGGGTGTTGCGCTTCCACGCCGTCTACTGGCCGGCGCTGCTGCTGTCGGCCGGGCAGCCGCCGCCCACGGACGTGGTGGTGCACGACTACCTCACCGCCGGAGGCCGCAAGATCAGCAAATCCGGCGGGGGCGCGGCCGACCCGGCCGCCCTGGCCGGGGAGTACGGCACCGACGCCGTCCGCTGGTGGCTGCTGCGGGAGGTCCCCCGCGTCGGGGACGCCGACTTCACGGTCGACCGGCTCGTCGCCCGCGCCGACGACGAGCTCGCCAACGGGCTGGGCAACCTCGTCAACCGGGTCGTCACCATGGTCCACCGTTACCGCGACGGGCGTGTTCCCCGGACGGGGCCCGGAGCCGGCGCGCCGGGAGGGGAAGGTCTTGAGGCGGCCTGCCGCCGGGCGCCGGATCTCGTCCGCGCGGCCCTGGACGACTTCGAGTTCCGCCGGGCCACCGCGCCGGTCTGGGCCATCGTGGACGAGGCCAACCGCTACGTCGACCACAGTCGGCCCTGGGTACTGGCCCGGGCCGAACGCGACGGCGACCCCGGCGCCACGGCCCGGCTCGACGCCGTCCTCGCCGCCCTCGTCCGGGCGTGCGAGACGCTGGGCGATCAGCTGGCGCCCTTCCTGCCGGGTACGGCGGCCCGGATCGCCGCGCAGTGCACGGCCCGGGACGGCAGGCTTCCCGAACCGTGCCCGGTCTTCCGGAGGATCACCGTCCCGGAGCCGGGAGCCGTGCCCTGACCGTCACCGCGTACGGCTGCCGGGACCTGTGCCCTGACCGTCACCGCGTAAGACTGCCGGGAGCCGTGTCCTGACGGCCCTCACCGTGACGCGACGGCGACGGGCGGCGTGGGCGCGTCGTGGCGGCCGCGGATCACGGGTGGGCCAGGACGAGGACGAAGTCGCCGGTCGGGTCGGTGTACTGGCGGATCATCCCGAAACCGGCCGTGAGGAGTTCCCGCCGCAGTCCTTCCGGGCGGAACTTGGCGCTGATCTCGGTCCGCATCTCCTCCCCTGTCGCGAAGGAGACCCGCAGGCCGAGGTCGCCGATCCGCACGCGCATGGCGCGGCTCGCGCGCAGCCGCATCTCGATCCACTCGTTCCGCGCGTCGTACAGCGCGACGTGCTCGAAGGCGTCCGGTTCGAAGTCGGCGTCCAGCTCCCTGTTGATCACGTGCAGGACGTTCCGGTTGAAGGCGGCCGTCACCCCGCTCACGTCGTCGTACGCGGCGATCAGCCGGTCGGTGTCCTTGACCAGGTCCGCGCCGAGCAGGAAGGTGTCGCCGGGGCGGAGGGTGGCGCGCAGCTCCTTGAGGAACACCTCGCGTGCCGCCGGGGCCAGGTTGCCGACGGTCCCGCCGAGGAAGGCCACCATCCGCCGTCCCGTACGGGGCAGCAGGGCAAGGTGCACCTCGAAGTCGGCGCAGATCGCGCGCACGGTCAGGCCCCGGTAGCGGGAGGCGAGCCGGTGCGCGGCCTCGCCCAGGGTGACCGCGTCGACGTCCACCGGTGTGTAGACGCGCAGCATCCCCGTGGCGGAGAGGGCGTCCAGCAGCAGGACGGTCTTCTCGCTGGTCCCGGAGCCGAGCTCGACCAGGGTGTCCGCACCGCCGCGCACGGCGATGTCGAGGGCTTCCCTGCGCAGGATGGCGAGCTCGCGGCGGGTGGGGTAGTACTCGGGCAGCCGGGTGATGCGGGAGAACAGCTCGCTGCCCGCCTCGTCGTAGAACCACTTGGGCGGTAGCCACTTCGGCGTCGACGTCAGCCCGGCGCGGACGTCGTGTTCGAGTGCCTGGCGAAGATGGTCGCGGCCGAGATGGTTGACCAGGCTGATGGCTGACTGGCTGACGGACACGGGGCCTCCTGGGTGTGTGGGCCACGGTCCCGCTCGCCGGTCCGTGGCCGGGTTGTGCTTTCCTGTGGTCTCGCTCCGCCCGGTCACAGGGGCTGGACGCGCACCCCGTCGGGTGAGGCGAGGACCAGGCTGTGGTCCGGTACGGCCTGCCAGCCGGGCCGGTCGTCCAGCGGCTCGCTCGTCACGAGCACGCCGTCGTGCGGGGGGCCGTCGAGGCGGAGGAAGAGCGTGTCGCCCCAGGCGGTCGCGGCGATCGACGTACCGTCGCAGGCGAGGAGGTTCAGGCGGGCGCGGGGATCCTTCAGCCCGGCGCGGGTGACGACCTCCGCGAGGGCCTCGCCGAGCGGATCGCCCGCCCGGCGCCGGAGGAACACCGCGGCGGCGAGCCACGCGGAGTCGCACGTGCTCTCCGCGTCGTCGGCGAGCTCCCTGGCCACCTCCCGCGCGACACGGCCGTTGTGGCTGAGCAGCCACGGCCCGTCGGTGAAGGGCGCCGTCGCGGTCTCCTCGACCGGCATCCCGGCGCTGGCCGACCGTACGGCGGCCAGCAGGCAGCCGGAGCGGGCCGTCCGCGCGAGACCCGCCAGGTTGGCGTCCGTCCAGGCGGGGATCGTCCGGCGGTAGCGGACCGGTTCCGCGCGGGCGGCGTCGTACCAGCCCATGCCGAAGCCGTCGGCGTTGACCGTGCCGTGGCGCTGCAGGCGCGGGGCGTAGGACTGCCGGAGCAGGCCGTGGACCGGCTCGTGGATCAGCGAGGCGAGGGTGCGGGGAGCGCCCAGCCAGGACGCGTGGCGGCACATCTACCGGCGCTCCGCCGAGCGTCCCGGGGAGCGTGTCGTGGAGTCCGGAGAGTGTCCGGAGGAGTGCTCGGGGGAGGCCGAGCGGGCGCACCGGAAGCCGGAGAAGATCTGCCTGCGGGCCGGGCGGTCCCAGTTCCTGAACGTGGTGCGGACCACGGCCGGGTCGGAGGCCCAGGATCCGCCGCGCAGCACCCGGTATCGGGAGCCGAAGAACACCTCGCTGTACTCGCGGTAGGGGAAGCTGCGGAAGCCGGGATGGGGCAGGAACCACGAACCGGTCCACTCCCACACGTCCCCGATCATCTGCTCGGCGCCGCAGGGGCTCGCTCCGGCGGGGAAGGCGCCGAGCGGCGCGGGCCGTGCCGCCCGGTGCCCGAGGTTCGCCATGCCGGGCCCGGGGGGATCGTCGCCCCACGGGTACGTCCGCGACCGCCCGGCCTCGGCGTCCCAGCCGCAGGCCTTCTCCCACTCGGCCTCGGTGGGCAGCCGCCGCCCCGCCCACCGGGCGTAGGCGTCGGCCTCGTACCAGCACACGTGCTGTACGGGCTCGTCCATGGGGACGGGCTCGGTCCTGCCGAAACGGGTACGCCACCAGGTGTCGCCCTCCCTGGTCCAGAACAGCGGGGCGAAGGCGCGGGTCCGCCGCAGCCAGCGCAGGCCGTCCGGGGCCCACCAGCGGGGGTCGTCGTAGCCGCCGTCCTCGATGAAGTCCGCGTAGGCGCGGTTGCCGACGGGCAGCCTGTCGATCCAGTAGCCGGGCAGGTCGAGCCGGTGGGCGGGGCGCTCGTTGTCGTAGGCCCACGGCTGGGTGTCGGTGCCCATCATGAAGGGGCCCGCGGGGACGAACACCTCGTCGGCGCCCTGCGCCCGCCAGGACCGGCCGGGCGGCAGGTCGCCGTCGCGGACCAGTCCCGGCCGCCCCGACAGCTGCAGGGTGGCGAGCATCGTCTCGTCGTGCTGGTGCTCGTGCTGGATCACCAGGCCGAAGACGAAGCCGTACCGCCGCAGCGGGTCGGGGTCGTGCAGGTCGACCGTGTCCAGGACGTCCAGCACCCGGCCGCGCACGCCCTCGATGTAGTGGCGCGCCTCCACCGGTCCGAGGATGGGCAGGGACGGGCGATCCGCGCGCGGGTGCCTGAACGCGTCGTACAGGTCGTCGATCTCCGGGCGGAGCGGGGTGATCCCGCCGACCTGCCGCAGCACCCACAGCTCCTCGTAGTTGCCCACGTGGGCGAGATCCCACACCAGCGGTGACATCAGCGGTGAGTGCTGGGTGACCAGCAGGTCGTCCTCGGCGTCGGTGTAGGCCGTGGAGCGGTTGCGCGCGGCGGTCAGCTCGGCGGCGATCCGTTCCTTGAAGTCGCTCATCAAATACCTCCAGCGTGGAGACCCCGGGCTCTTCCGGCCCGGGCTCCCGGTCGGGTCCGCGCCGGTCCGGCCCGGAACCGATTCGGTCCCGGCCCGGAACCGATTCGGTCCCGGTCCGGTCCCGGGCCGCTTCCGCTCCGGTCCCGGGCCGCTTCCGCTCCGGTCCCGGGCCGCTTCCGCTCCGGTCCCGGTCCGGTTCCGGGCCGGTTCCGGGGAGAGCTCAGATCCGTCCTTCCTCGGCCAGCCAGTCCGGCAGGCGCCCTCCCGGTCCTCTCGCCAGATCCAGCAGGTCCGCGGCGGGGGCACGGCCGGGTGTCACGTGGCGGTCGGCGAACGCGGCCACCTCGCAGACCAGAGCCGGGCCCGCCCCCAGCCGGGGCAGCGCCGAGAGCGCGGCGCGGAAGCAGGCTCCGGCGGCTCTGCGCAGCCGGGGCTCCGACAGGCCGTGGCGCGCCGCCGCCGACCACATCCCCGCGCACGGTCCGGCCTCGGCCAGCGCCGCGTCGGCCGCGCGGTCGTCCATCACCAGGGCGTGGGTCACCGCCGCGCACACCGGCCAGCTCGCCGGGTGCTGGGCGTCGAGGTAGCGGATCTCCAGCCAGCCGCGCGGTCGTACGGGCGGGAAGAGCGTCGTGGCGTGGTAGGTCAGGTCCGCCAGGGTCGGCGGGTGTCCGGACGAGGCCAGCCGGTCGCGGAAGGTCGAGCCGTCGAGGACCGGGCGGTACGGCTCCGCGCCGTTCCCGTCCCCGTTCCCGGTGCTCTCGCGCACGGCCATAAGACGTGCGTCGAGCAGGTACTCGGCCCACGCGGCGCCGGGGTCGCCGCTCGCCGGGACGGCGGCCGTCCGGGTGCGGTCGAGTCGCTCCCACACCGCCTGGCGCCCCGACATCCACCCGCACGGCCGGCCCTCGCTGAGCGGCGAGTTCGCGAAGGCCGCCACGAGGACGGGCCCCAGCAGGTGGGCGCGCTCCCATCGCGCCGCGGGCCTGTCGCCCAGGTCCAGGTTGACTTGGATCGACGCCGTCGAGCACATCATCAGCGACCCGTACGGCGTGCCGAGGAACCGCGCCATCACCTCGTACCTGGGCAGGCGCAGCTGCCGCCTGGCCGGGCGCAGCGGGTCGAGACCCACCCCGCCCAGCGCCAGGCCGGCGTCCCGCAGCGCCCGGCGCGCGGCGTTCACGTCGGCGGCGAGGAGGGCGATCGCGCCCGGCAGCGAGCCGGGTGGCCCGGAGAGCTCCAGCTGGCCCCCCGGCTCGAAGGTCACCAGGCTCCCGCCGGGCAGCGGGGGCAGGGCGCCGGCGATCCTGGCCATCGGGACCTGCCGGGCGGGGGCCGTACGGTCGAAGACCAGGAACTCCAGCTCGATCCCCACCTGGTCACCGGGGGAGCCGAGGAAGCATCGTCGCGCGAAGGTCTCCACATCCGAGGCGTTCCGGATCAGTGTGTCCTCGGTCGCCAGACCGGTCATCCCCATCCCCTTTCGCCTGATATATGCAGATGTGTACGGATTTATAGAGCCGCGAGGCGCTCAGGCGTTACAGAGGGGCGAGGGCGGGGCGGGCCCTCGCGGTGGCAGGGCGGTGAAGCGACGAGGTGTGGCCGGGGCCGAGGGGGGCCGGTACGGCGTCGCGGGAGGAGGGGTCTCCACCGGCTCAGGTGGGCCGCCTGGCGCGGAAGGCGGCCCGCAGCCGGTCGCGCGTCTCCTTCGGCAGACCTTCCGGCCGCGACGGGCCGGGAGCGTCGGCGGTGTCGGCGGTGTCGGTATCGCCGGTGCCGCCGGCGTCACCGGCGTTGTCGTGGTGCGGGCCGTCGGCCTCGATGTCGTCGCCGGCGCTGTGGCACCGATCGGGGGCGTCGGTGGTGTCGTCGGCGGTGTGGAGCCGGTCGGGGGCCTCGGCGGTCCGGAGGCGGCCGAGGGCCTCGACGGTGACGCGGAACTGGTCGAGATAGCGCTCGCAGCCCTCACAGCCGCCCAGGTGCTCCTCGAACCGGTCCCGGGTGGGCTCGTCGAGTTCACCCTCCAGGAAGGCGGTGACGAGTTCCACCGCCTCCTCGCAGCTGAACCGCTTCACAACCGTGACCACCTCACCGTCCCGATGACCGGACCTGTAATCGACCCCTTGACCTGACCTGACCTGACCTGCCGCGCCGCCCGGCGCTACGCCGGCCGTCTCGCCGTCTCGAAGTAGTCCTCCAGCCGCCCGCGTACCGCCGTGCGGGCGCGGTGCAGCAGGACGCGCTGGTTGGCGGCGGAGATCTCCAGGATCTCGCAGACCTCCTCGGAGGTGCATCCCTCGACGTCGCGGAGCGTGATCACGGTGCGCTGCCTGATCGGCAGCTCGGCCAGGGCGGCGGCGATCCGGCCGCGCACCTCGGCGGCGAGCACCTCGCTCTCCGGGGTCGGCCAGGCGGCGGGAAAATCCTTCCAATGCCCAGGGTGGGGGTCGTCCACCCCCTGGAAGCACGAGCGGTCGACGGTCTGCCTCTCCTGCTCGAAGGCACTGCTCCAGGGCACCGTGCGGTTCTCGCGCACGCCTCGCTTCCTGGCCGTGTTGACCAGGATCCGGTAGACCCAGGTCTTGACCGACGAGCGGCCCTCGAAGCCCTCGATGCCCCGGATCACCGCCAGCCAGGTGTCCTGCACGACCTCCTCCGCCGAGTCGTTGGTGGACACGTGCGCGCGGGCCAGCCACAGCATCCCCCGCGACCAGGTGTCCAGCAGCGCCGTGAACATCGCCTCATCCCCGGCGCGCAGGGCCGCGACGACGACATCGTCCGAGGGCAACGCGCCGTCTGTGAAGGACTTCACGGTCGCCTCCTCCCGGGTGGGGCATCTGGAAGATCCATGGCCGTGACGCGCGCGGCCGGCGCGCGGCGCTCGCGGGTCGTCGTGACGACGCGGCGCTCCGTTCGGCGTCCCGGCCGTCGTGGCACCCTCCCGGTCGAGAGCGCAGCCGGGAGAAAAGGTAGGTCTGGGAGGAAAATTCCCATTCTGACCTGCTTCGACACCTTTTCGTCCTCGGCCTGCGCCCGTACGGCCGCGATCCCCGGTCGTGCCGGGGGTCGCGCGCCGTCGGACCCCGTTCGAACCTGTTTTCCGGAACCGATCGGCCCGCCGGCCGGTCAGCCGGTCCCGAAGGGGTGGCCGCCGGGGAGGAGCGCCAGGACGCCTTCCAGGCCGGGCGGTTCCGGCCAGTCCGCGGGCTCCTCGGCGCCGGAGAGGCCGAGGACCGCGCAGGCCAGCCAGTGCTCGCCCGGCTCGTGCTCGCCGCGCAGCGTGGGGATGACCGTACGCGGGACGACGACGTTCGTCCCCGGCAGGGGACGGACGAGTTCCCCGGCCCTTCCCGCTCCGGGCGTCCCGCCGAGGTCCTCGATCACGCACAGCCCGGCGGGGGAGTCGAGGCGGGCGTGGCCGGGCCCCTCGGCGACGCGACGCGCGACGGGGTCGCGATCGACCGCGAACGCCCCCTCGGCCGACAGCAGCCCCCGCCCCGACCGTACGCGGTGCACCCGCACGTGCCACGGGGAGCGGGCGAGCAGCCAGGTGTCGACCTCCACGTCCGGCCACGGCGCCCACCGGGCGTGCAGCACCCCGTCACGCGCGGAGAAGTCCCCGGGCGCCTCGCAGGGCCGCCAGTGCGTCCCGTCGTCGCTCAGGGCCAGGGTGCTGTCGAAGGCGCCCTGCTCCAGCCCCCACGAGCCGGCGGGCACGCTGAACCCGAAGGACGTCGAGTAGGCGAACTTGGCGTACTTCGCCGCGCCGTGCCGCACCCACGTGTTGTGCTGCCCCGCGCTCAGCATGACGACCTGCCGGCCCTCCTCGCACCGCATCAGCGCGACACCGGCCTGCGGCTGGACGCCGATCTCGGGAAGCTCCCGCGCGGGCTCCTCGCCCGACGCCCAGAAGGGGTGGCCGTCGGCGAGCGCCAGCGGCAGGAACGCCTTCATCGCCCAGTACGGGGAACCGGGGGCGTTGTACTGCTCGGCGAGGGCGGGCTGGGCGTAGCCGTACCCCAGGGTCAGCAGGCCCGAGGAGTCGCGGAGCGGCCGCCGCAGCCACCAGCGCAGGTGCCGCATGAGGTGGCCGCGCACCTCCCCCCAGGGCAGGGCCTCGACCCCGGCGAAGCCCAGGGCGCCCCAGAAGGCCCCCTGGGCGAAGCGGTAGGTCAGGCTCCGGCCGAAGGGCACGGCGGCCCCGTCCGAGGTGAACCAGTGCTGGAAGTCGAGCGCGAACGCCGACGCCCGCTCGCGCAGGCGCTCCGCCCGGCCGGGGTCGCGGTCGCCGGCCAGGGCGGCGTAGACCAGGCCGTAGAAGTGCATCGCGAAGGGGACGTAGTAGTCGCGCTGCGCGGTGGGGCCGTCGCCGTACCAGCCGCCGCCCAGGGCGAAGGACTCCAGGCGCTCCAGCCGGGCGAGGTTGGGCCCGGGGTCGAAGGGCACCCCGACCCGGTTCAGCCCGAGCCCCACCAGCACGGGGAAGAACCGCCAGTTGTTGTCGGCGGTCTCGCGGGTCATCGCGTGGAGCAGCCAGGCGGCGAGGTTGTCCCGCTCCGCGCCGCTCAGCGGGTCCCACACGGCCTCGGGGGCGAGGGCGAGCGCCAGGCCGATCGCGGCGGTCTCCACCAGCCGCTGGTCGACGTCGGTCGCCGCCCCCCAGAACTCCCCGTGCTTGGGGTCGGTCCCGGCGGCGAGCCCCCGCCGCCACAGCTCCCAGTGTCCGAAGGGCCCCCCTCCGGCCGCCAGCGGTGCCAGCCCCCACAGCGGGCGGGCGAACGCCTCCAGCTCGGCGGCCTCGTCGCCGTAGTGGGCCGCGTTCGCCCCGAGCCGCAGGCGCGCCCGCCCGGAGCTGAAGCGGGGGAGCAGCGGCTCGGCCAGCTCGGTCACGAGCCGGCGCATGTCCTCGCGGCCGCGCATCGCCTCACTCGCGGCCGGCGGATCGTGGCGGTCGCGCATCGCCTCGCTCGCGGTCGGCGGATCGTGGCGGTCGCGTGGCGCCCCGCCCGCGGCCGGGGGAGCCGGGGGAGGGGTCAACTCTTGAGCCCGGTGAATGCGATTCCCTGCATGATGCGGCGCTGGAAGATCAGCAGCACCACGATGACTGGGATGACCGCCAGGGCCGCGCCCGCCATGATGTAGTACGCCCGCCCGGACTCACTGCTGGCCAGCTGCTGCAGCGCCAGCGGCAGCGTGTAGAGCTCGGGGTCGTTGAGCACCACCAGCGGCCAGACGAGGTCGTTCCAGTGGAAGATGAAGCTGGTGATCGTCACGACCGCCAGCACCGGCTTCGACAACGGGATGATGATGCGCCAGAAGATCTGCATCCGCCCCGCGCCGTCGATGCGTGCCGCCTCCTCCAGCTCGGTGGGCAGCGACATGAAGAACTGGCGCAGCAGGAAGATGTCCAGCACCGAGGCGATGTTGGGCAGGATCAGGCCCCACCCGGAGTCGAACATGCCGAGCGCCTGGGTGACGTGGATGCGCGGCACCAGCAGCGTGATCGTGGGGACCATCATGCCCGCGAGCAGGACGACGAACAGCTTGTCCCGGCCGGGGAAGGGGATCCTGGCGAAGGCGTAGGCGGCCAGCGCGTCCACGAGGAGCTTGGCGGGCACCAGGATCAGGCAGACCCAGACGCTGTTGACGAACGCCTGGCCCAGCCCGCTGACCTGCAGGACGTGCTCGTAGTTCTCCAGGGTGGGGGAGAACTCTCCGGTCTTGCGGTCGAGCGGCAGCAGGCTGGGCACCTTGGTGTAGACGTCCGAGCCGTGCTTGAACGAGGTCGCCAGCATCCACAGGAACGGGACGACCGACACCAGGGCCAGCAGCACCAGCGCGATGTAGATGGGCGCGAGCCGTACGTTCCTCGCGGCCTTCACGACGCCTCCTGCTTGACGAACTTGAACTGCAGCGCAGTAATGATCATGATGAAGACGAACAGGATGAACGACATCGCGCAGGCCGCGCCCATCGCGTCGTAGCGGAACGCGAACAGGTACAGGTGCAGGACGTAGGTCAGGCCCGACTGCTCGGGGCCGCCGGTGACACTCCTGCCGCCGCCGCCCGAGAAGATCACGTACACCAGGCCGAAGACCTGGAGCGCCGCGATCACGCCGGTGACCAGCAGGTAGAAGGTGGTGGGCCGCAGCATCGGCACGACGATCTTCCAGAACCGCTGGACGGGTCCCGCGCCGTCGATGATCGCCGCCTCGCGGATCGAGTCGGGGATGCCCTTCAGCCCGGCGAGATAGATGATCATCGAGATGCCGCACTGCCAGGCGGCGATGAACGACAGCGCCGGGATGACCAGGTCCGGGGTGTTGAGCCAGTTCTGCGGCGGGATGCCGACCAGTCCGAGCATGGTGTTGACCAGGCCGTACTGCGGGTCGTAGAGCCAGCGCCAGATGGCGCCCACGGCCGCCTCGGCGGTCACGACCGGCAGGAACAGCAGCAGCCGGAACATGTTGGAACCCCGGCGGATCGCGTTGATCAGCAGCGCCTGGACGAGCGCGGTGCCCAGCGTCAGCGGTACGGCGATCAGCGTGTACTGCAGGGTGACCTGGACCGACTTCCAGAAGTGCGGATACTTCACGTCGTCGAACAGCAGGTCGGTGTAGTTGGCCAGGCCCACCCAGTTCGGCGCCGTCCGCAGATTCCAGTCGGTGAAGCTGTAGTAGAGGGCGGCCAGGGCGGGGTAGAGCAGGAAGATGACGAAATAGATCACCGCGGGGGCGATCAGCAGCCACCCGATGACGTGGTCGCGTCGCCCGAAACCCGGGCGACGGCCGCGCCGCCCGGGAGGAGGCGTCACGGCGGGCTTGTCAGCCAGCACCGGAGATGCCACGTTTGCCTCGCTTTCGCGTTAGCCGTTCCAGCCGAGCAGCGCGCGCGTCTTGTTCGCGGCCTCGGTCAGCGCCTCCTGGGAGGTGACCTTGCCGCTCAGCGCCGACTCGATGGCGGGTGCGATGATCTCGTCGTTGATCTGGATCCACTCCGGCAGCGCCGGCCTGGCCTGGGCGACCTTGAGCTGCTCCAGGAACGCCGCCTGGTCGGGCCCGAACGTGGTCGCGTCCCGCTCGGCCGCCTCGATGTTGGTCGGGAAGCCGCCCAGCGCCTGTGCCAGCGTGGTGTTGTTCTGGGCGTTCGTCAGGAAGGTCAGCCACTTCCACGCCAGCTCGGCGTTCTTGCCCTTGCTGAAGACCACCGCGTTCTCGCCGCCGATGTTTCCGGCGGGCTCGGTCTTGTACGGCAGCGGGGCGGTGCTGAACTCCAGGTCGGGGAAGTCCGCCTTGATGGTGGCCACGTCCCACGGGCCGGAGATCATCATTCCGGCGAGGCCGTTCTCGAAGGGCTTGTCCGAGTCGGTGATCTGCCGGGGCGACGAGGGCAGCAGGTCCACCCAGAGCTGGAGCGCCTCGACCGCGGGCGGCTGGTCGAACAGGATCTTCTTGCTCTTCTCGTCGACGAGGGAGCCCCCGGCGCCTCCGACGAAGCCCGGCCACATCCAGCCGCCGTAGCCGTCGCCCTTCGGCACGACCATGCCCGCGATCTTCGGGTCGGCCTGGTGGATCTTCGCGGCCGTCGCCTTGAGCTCGTCCCAGGTCTTGGGAGGCGTCGGCACCAGCTTCTTGTTGTAGAAGAGTGCCACCGCGGTGTGGTCGAGCGGCAGCCCGTAGAGCTTGTCGTTCACCTTGTTGGTGTTGAGGGCGCCCTCGTAGAAGATCTTCTCGTCGACCGTGCCGGCGGGCATCTCCTTGATGGTGCCGTCCAGCGCGTACCTGGCGACCAGCGGCTGGTCCAGGATGCCGACGTCGGGGACGGTCCCGGCGGCGACGGCGCTGCCCAGCTTGGTGTTGTAGTCGTCCTTGGGGATCTTGACGATCTTGACGCTGACGTTGTTGGCCTTCTCGAAGTCGGTACGCAGCTTCTCGATGACCTCCCCCGCCTGCGGGGTGCGGTCCTGGAACATCCAGTAGGTCAGTGTCGTGGCCTCCGAGGCCGTCCCGTTGTCGCCGCCGCAGGCGACGAGTCCGGCGAGCAGTGCCATACCGGCCGCAGCCCCTGTGACTCTCCTGATCATTTCTTCCTCCTGATGGGGGGTGCAACGGACGATAATGTAAGTTGTGAAAAAAGTTCAGTCCCCTTGAGAAACGCTTTGGTAACACGGAGGAGAGGTGGGCGTAGGTCGCCCGTGGGGCAGGGACCGTCCGGAGGCTCGGGGCCGGGCCAAGATCTTCAAGTTCTCAATTACCATGTGCCGTGACATGGGGAGGGGGGCCATCGTGAGGCCCGAGCGCAGGACGGTCCGCGACGTGCGCAAGGGCAACCGGGCCATGCTGCTGCGGACCCTCTACTTCAGCGGTCCCGTGACCCGCAACGAGCTGACCAGGCTCACCGGCCTCAGCGCCGCCACGGTCAGCAGCATGACGGGCGACCTCCTCGCCGAGAACATCGTCGTCGAGGCCGGCCAGGCCGAATCCGACGGCGGCCGCCCCCGCGCCATCCTCCGCGTCAACCCCGTGTACGGCCACGTGGTCGGCGTCGACGTCGCCGAGACCCACGTGCGCGTCGAGCTGTTCGACCTCGAGATGAACGAGCGGGCCAGGGCCGAGTACGCCCTGCGGCCCGGCGGCCACCAGATCGAGCTCGTGGTGCGCCACATCCTCGCCGGGGTCGAGGCCGTCCTCGACGACGCGGGCGTCCCGGCCGATCAGGCCCTCGGCGTGGGGGTGGGCGTCCCCGGCATCGTCGAGGACGGTCCCGACGCGCTCATCCACACCAGGACCTTCGGTTGGGACGGCGTACCCATGGGAGCGCTCCTACGGGCCGGCACCGCGCTCCCGCTGTTCGTCGAGAACGGTGCCAAGGCGCTGGGACGCGCCGAGCTGTGGCCCGCCCTCCGCCGCGGCGGCGACCCGGGCCGCGACGGCGCGGGACGCGGGTCCGGTGACGCGGTGATCGTGCTGATCGGCTCCGGCGTCGGGGCCGCCATCGTCTCCGACAGCGTGACCTTCCGCGGCGTGAGCAGCAGCGCGGGGGAGTGGGGCCACACCAAGATAGTGGTGAACGGCCCGATCTGCCGGTGCGGCGGTCGCGGCTGCCTGGAGGCCTACATCGGGGCCGAGGGCATTCTCGACCGCGCCGGGGTGCCCACCCGGACGACCGACTGGCAGGCCGAGCTGGCCGCCCTGGTGGAGTCCAGGTCGCCGGTGATCACCCAGACCGTCACCTACCTGGGCGTCGGCCTGTCCAACCTGATCAACCTCATCAACCCCGAGCGGATCGTCATCGGCGGCTGGCTCGGGCTCCTGCTCGGCCGGCACCTGCTCGACGACATCCGCGCCGCCTCGGCGGAGAACTCCCTGCCCCGGCCGTACGCGGCGACCTCCATCGTCCTGGGCCGCCTCGGCCCCGACGCCGTGGCCCACGGGGCCGCCACCCTCGTCCTGGGCGAGTTCCTGAACGCCCACCCCTTCGCGCGGATCCCCGCGCCCCGCTGACCGTGGAGAGACCCCGCCCGTCCGGTGGGATTCCCCCGACCCCGGGAAGACCCCCGTCGGCCGGGGGCGCACGCCGTCAGGAGAGCGCCCGCGCGTACCGCTGGAGCGCCTCCCGCCACCGCTCGCCCACCAGGGCCTCGTCCTCCAGGGCCAGCTCCGCCGGCGCGCCCGGGGCGCAGACTCCGTAGATTTGGTCGGCCACCTCCGGCACCAGCAGGTAGTCGTAGTTGAACGATCCCTCGAACCCGAGCCACGCCACGACAGCGCCCTCGCAAGCCCGCCGCAGGCACACCTCCAGGTACCTCGCCAGTTCCTCCGGGACGTCATCGAAGATCAGGTCGTACTCGAACACGTGTCGCCCCGGCAGGTAGTCCTCGTCAGCGGTGAGGTCGTATGTCCTCACCGCTGATGGGACGACCTCGCCGTCGCGGAAGTCCACCCGGGGTGCCGTCTTGGCGACGGTGACCACGAAGACACTGATGACGCACCGCACACCGTCCCATGTCAGAGCGTCGGCAACCGTACTCACTACAAACCCCACTTCGCGATGTTCTTGGCATGAGCTTCCCCTCGTAGCGTGGAGATCGAACCGAGAGGGGTTTGGTCGTGGCAGGTACCACGCGGCGCCGCTTTGATCCGGAGTTTCTGGCCGGAGTGGTGCGGATCGTCAAGGAGACCGGCAAACCCGTCGCGCACGTCGCCCGGGATCTGGGGATCAACGAGTACACGCTGCACAATTGGGTGCAGATGGACCGGCACGCCGGCGGTCAGGTCGGCGGCGGAGGTGGAACGCTGAAGGAGTCCGAGCAGGAGGAGCTGGCCCGACTACGGGCCGAGAAGGCCGAGTTGGCGCGGGAGCTCGCGCGACAGAAGGCGGCCTGGGCCAAGGAGCGCGAGCAGCTGGAAGACGAGCGTGATGTGCTCAAGCGCTCGGTGGTCTTGTGGGTTCGAGAGGCGATGGGCCGGTGAGCGTGGCGGCCTCCCGTCAGCTCCCAGAAGACCGAGTACGGCATCAGCCACGTCATCTCCTGCCGGGCGCTGGGGGTTTCCCAGTCCTGGTTCTACAAGTGGAAGGCCCGGGCCCCGACGCCGCGTGAGCGGCGGCGTGCCGATCTGGATGCGGCGATCGAGGAGCATTTCACCGCTTCCGGTGGCACCTACGGCTCGCCGCGCATCACCCGTGACCTGCGGGAAGAAGGCTGGAAGGTTTCGGTCAACACGGTCGCGGCGCGGATGGCCGAGCTCGGCCTGGCCGGTCGGGTGCGCAAGAAGCCGCGCTCGCTGACCCGGCAGGGCAGGCGGCAGGCGGCGCCGGATCTGGTGCGCCGCCAGTTCACCGTGGTCGCACCCGATGTGCTGTGGTGCGGCGATGTCACCGAGGTCGTCACCGATGAGGGCAAGCTGTACCTGGCCACGGTCGAGGACCTGTTCTCCCGCCGGCTGCTCGGCTATGCGATGAGCGAGCACCACGACGCCGCGCTGACGGTCGCGTCGTTGCAGATGGCGGTCGCCACCCGGGGCGGGGCCGTGGACGGGGTGGTGTTCCATTCGGACCGCGGGTCGCAAGGTGAATACACCGCGGCCGCCTACCAGGCCGCCTGTCTGCGCAGTGGGGTGGTGCAGTCGATGGGCCGGGTCGGCTGCGCGCTCGACAACGCCGCGGCTGAGGCGTTCAACAGCACGCTGAAGGTCGAGTTCGTCCACCGGCACCGGTTCCGCACTCGGGCCGAGGCCCGGCTGAGGATCGCGACCTGGATCGCGGACTTCTACAACACGCGCAGGCGGCACAGCGCCAACGACGGGCTACCACCGGTCACTTTCGAGCGTCAGATGATCGAGAGGAGGCAAGCGTCATCGCCCCTGGTGAGGGCCGCTGTGGCATAGGAACCTCTCCACGTTTTCAGGGGATTGACATCGGCGGCCTCCCTTGGGCCGAGGTGAGAAGGGGCACGGCTGATCTGTCTCGCCGGTCCCGACAGGGAAGCGCGGGGGTGACACGAGGCGGGTGCCTGTTAGATCCTATTTGCCCAGGTGAGAGCCTTAAAGTATGAGATATTCAGACAGGGGTGGTGGGCTGTCCGCGCAGGAGCGGGCCAGGCGCGAGAGGCTGCGGTTCCGGGCCGCGGATATGTTCGCGGGGGAGATCGCGCCGGCGCGGGTGGCCCGGCTGCTGGGAATCACCCGGAAGTCCGCCTACGAGTGGTACGCGCTCTGGCGGCGGGGCGGCAGGGCGGCACTGGCCTCCAAGGGCACGGGTAGTGGCCGCAAGCTCACCGACGAGCAACTGGCACGGCTGGAGGAGGCCCTGGAGGAGGGCGCCGCCGCCTACGGCTGGGCCGACAGCCGCTGGACCACCGAGCGTGTCGCCGCGCTGATCGCGGAGAGGTTCCAGGTCTCCTACACCGCGCGCGGGGTGGCCTATCTGCTGGACCGGCTGGGGTGGACCGGCCGTTTCCAGCTGCCGGTACGCCGGACGGGGCGGCGGCCGGGGTGACCGGAGGGACAGTGGACGGGGTGGCTGGAGGGACGGTGGACGGGGTGGCCGGAGAGGCGGCGGGCGGGGCGGCGGACGGGGTGCGGATGCCCGGTGTGGGCAGGTTCGTGATCTCCACTCCGGTGTAACCTCCGCCTTTCCTTTCCGGCGACAATCCCGGACCAAGGCTTTGTCCTCTCTAGGGAGAAAGTCCTTATGTCCGTGAACTAGCGTCTTACGTGTCGTCGATTCAGCATATTTCCTGGAAATCTGTTCGACGCCCTGTAAGTCCTGGCGGCACGCCGGGTTAAACCATTAGACACGGAGTGATTTTTCATGTTCAAGCATGCTCTCGCCGCCGGAACCTTGGTGGCATCCACCCTGATCGTCGGCATGACGATGGCGGCCCAGCCCGCCGGCGCAAGCGCGGCGTCCCAGCAGGTCGCCTCCCTGTCGGCACTTCCGGCGACCGCCGGCGGCAGCAGCTTCGACCCCTTCAACCCCTTCGGCTTCTACCCCCGGTATTCGCCATTCGGTGTCTACAACACATACGTTCCTTTCGGCTTCCGGCCTTACTACCGTCCTTTTGTCTTCCACACCCACTGGTAAGCCAGAAAACGGTAGAGCACGGTAATGGCCGAGCATGACGGCGCCGGGCGTGGCCGACCACGCCCGGCGCCGTTCGCCGTCACGGTGCCGGCGGCACCGATGGTGTCGTCGCCGCCCGTCGCGGTCCGGCCGCACGATCCGGCCGGGCCGATCGTCGCCGTCCGTACGCTGTCCGGCCGAACGGTTTGAAGACCGAGAGCACCACATTGAGCACGTAGAGGGTCAGGGCGACGCTCGGCGCGATGACCAGGACGCGGTCCACGCCGCCGAGATCCAGGGAGAGCAGCTCCCCGGGGAGGGCCTTCGACACCGCGGTGGCGGCCGTCTCGATGTGGGAGCGCAACGCGAGCACGGACGCGGTGGCCGCGACCAGCGTGGTCACCAGCTTGGTCAGCACCCAGTGGTACCTGACGAATCCCCACGGCGTGCTCAGGCAGAGCAGTACGCCGGTCAGCAACGCACCGAGGCTCACCGGGACGATCAGCACGTCACCGAAGACGTCCATGGCCAGGTAGGAGGCCCGCAGCACCTCCGGATCCCCGGTCGTCAGCGCGGCGACCCCGAGGCTGAGCAGGCCCAGGTCGAGCCCGAGCCAGCCGACCGAGATCACCACGTGCAGGGTCAGGACGGTCTTGCGGACCGGAGGCGGCATGGCCGGCACGGGGCGGCGGGCGGTACGCCGCGCGGTGCGGTCGTCGGAGGGGACGGTCGGGGGCATGGGCGCCTTCCGGGCACGTGCCGCGCCGCGTACCGGACCCTGCCTCGCGGGCCGTCAGGGGGCCCGGGGCGTGGGGAGGACCGGCGAAACGGCCCGGCGGGAGCGGGGCGGGATCGTCATGGTGTCCACTCCACTCTGGCCGGGAACGTCCACCGGGCCGTCCTCCACCGGTTGGCCTCTCCCGTACGCCCTCCGTCGTACGGGACGTCATCCGTGAGGTGGCCCGTCTCCGTCCCGCCCCGCGCGCAGGACGGAAGGTGTCCGGGCCGGGGACGCGCGGCGGGCGCGTCCCGGGAGCCGCTCGCGGCGGCTCAGCCCGCTTCCGTCGTCGTGCCCGGAGCGGTACGTGACTGCCGGCGCATCGCCAGGACGATGTCCGCGATCGCGATCAAGGCCAGCACGGCCATCGCGACGGTGAGCCAGGTGATCCCGGCCACGACGCCGAGCACTCCGAGGCCGATCACCGCTATCAGGGCGAACGAGCCCAGGCGAATGTGAACGACGTCGCGCGGGGTGGCCGCGACCATGGGCTTCCCGCTCGCCGAAGTCTCCTCCGGCATCTGTCCTTCGGCCGTCATGTCTTCCCTCCTTGGTCGAGACGCACCCTTTACCCGGATGTCCCGCTGTCATGTGTCCAGCTCACGTCCGTCGTGACTGTTCGAGGGCTTCCACCAGTCCTTCGGGGTCGGAGACCGTCAGGGTTGCGCCCGGATGGGTCAGGAAACCGCCGGGTGCCAGAGCGGGCACCGGAATGTGGAACCGGACGCACACGCCCCGCCTGGCGTTGGTGCCGAACGTCACCCCGCGGTCGGCCAGCGACAGGCGCGGCCCGATGGCCTTCCACGGCGCGTACGGACCCGTCACGGTGGTGCCCGCGACGTTGGACAGGGGTGTGCGCAGCGACCAGAAGCCGAAGCGGACCGAGAACTCGCCCTCGCGGACCTCGGCGAAGGCCCTGCCGGGCCCCACCCCGAACAGCAGTAGCGGTATCCGCCACGCCGGGTCGAAGCCGAACGCGAAACGCGTCATCCCGTCAGGACTCCCACGGGGCGGCCTCGCCCATCTTGGCGTAGTACTTGGCCAGGTGGGCCTTGATCCGGCCGAGGTCCTCCTCGGGCACCTTGACCCCGCCCCGGGCCCCCTGAAGGATCCCTCCCGCGGCCCGCACGGCATGGGGCACCACCTTGAGCCTGCCGTCGATCACGTCGGCGATGGGGAGCTTGTAGCTTCCGAAGTTCTCCGGTTCGTCGCCGTCGTACCAGAGGTGGGCCTCCCGGTAGCGGTCGTTGGGTTCCTCCGTGGCACCTGACCACGAGCGGACGCGCTTCTCGGCCGCTTCGCCGTCCCAGGTCCTGTCGTGGTCGGCCAGTGGCAGATCCTGAAATCGGGTGACCGTCATGAGCTCGCTCCCTTCGTCGAGGGTTTCCCTACCCGGGTGACCGGACCCATGCCTGCCGCCGACATATTTGGACTTTCCCAGGGGAGGGGATCGGCATGACCGAGACTCCTGAGGTGAGCGAAGACACGGAAGACACGGCCGAGCGTGACACTCCCGAGCAGGACCCACCGCCCGCGGGCCCGCGAGGGGCCGACGGCGAGACCCGCGTCGTGGCGGAGCGGTCGGGGTCGGACACGACCTTCCCCGAGCGGCCGCTGCTGGCGGACCCCGACGACGCGCGCCGCACCCCGGAAGAGGAAAGCCCCGAGGGCGCGAGCCAGGCCGAGGCCGCGGCCGACGACAAGGCCGACGACGAGCCCGGCGACGGGGCCGAATCCGAGGTCGGGGCCGAGGAGGGCGATGGCGGTGATGGCGGCGATGTCGGGGCCGAGGAGAGCGAGGGGGACAGGAAGGGCGCGTCCGGCAACGGGACGCCGGAACCGGAGGTCGGCCCGGCCTCCTGACCCCGGCCTCCTGACCCCGGCCTCCCGGGAGTGACCCGGCCTCCTGAGAGTCGCCCGGTCCGAAGCCTCCCGGCCCGAAACTTCCCTGTCCGAAGCCTCCCGGTCCGGCGGCCTTCGGGGAGTCATTCCCCGAACGCGGCGGCGGGGGTCCCGGAGAACCGGGACCCCCGCCACATGGTCGAGGTTCAGCTCTTGAAAGCGTCCTTGACCTTCTTCGCGCCGTCCTTCACCTTTTCCCCGGCCTGCTTGAGGTGGCTGTCGGCCTGGTCGGTCCTGCCTTCGGCCTCGAGTCGCTCGTCGCCGGTGGCGCGTCCCGCGCCCTCCTTGACCTTGCCCCCGAGCTCTTCGGCCTTGTTGGCAATCTTGTCGTCGGCACCCATGGTGCAATTCCTCCCGTTTGTGGAATTTTGTCCATGCAGTGGTTCCCCTCTCCTGCAGCGGAGGGGGTAAACATGCCCGCCCTGGAGGCCAGGCCGATCCGGCGCCGGCCGGCCGATGAGGACGGGTGCGCGGGTCATGCCCACTCCCGGGGCCGCCGGTCGGCCGGTACCCGCCGGGTCGCCTCCGCCGCCGGACGTCGCCCGTACGGCGGGACCGCACCCCTCGCCGGAGGCGGGGCGCGCCCCGGCCGCGAAACGCCGTGCCGTGACCGCGAAACGGCCGTGCCAGGCTTCGGAACGGCGCCGTGTCCGGTTCCAGAGTGGCCGTGTCCGGCGGGAAAACGGAATAACGGACGCTGCGCTTTCAGCGGAAAGCGCTGACAGCGAACGAACGGAAAACGCGGTCCCCGGCGGGACTATGGTCGCGAGTGTTCGTTATTCGAAAACCCCGGGTTCGGAGTAGGTGGAAGACATGAGCGGTCCCCAGATCGTCCCCGAAGACCAGCTGTATCAGCGGCTGCTGCGCAAGCGGATCGTCGTGCTCGGCAGCGAGGTGAACGACGAGGTCGCCAACCGGATCTGCGGGGAGCTGCTCCTGCTCTCCGCCGACGACGACCGGCGCGACATCTGGCTCTACATCAACTCACCCGGTGGCTCGGTGTCGGCCGGAATGGCCATCTACGACGTGATGCAGTACATCCCCAACGACGTCGCCACCGTGGCCATGGGCATCGCGGGGTCCATGGGGCAGTTCCTGCTCTGCTCCGGCGCCCCGGGCAAGCGCTACATCCTGCCGCACGCCAGGGTGATCATGCATCAGCCCTCGGGGGGCCTCGGGGGCACGGCCGCCGACATCGCCATCCAGGCCGAGCAGATGCTCTACACCAAGCAGACGATGCGCGAGCGGATCGCCTTCCACACCGGCCAGCCGCTGGAGCGGATCGAGGACGACTGGGACCGCGACCGCTGGTTCACCGCCACCGAGGCCAGAGACTACGGTTTCGTCGACCAGGTCATCCGGAACACCAGCGAGGTGG
The DNA here is from genome assembly GCF_051918855.1 of Streptosporangium sp. H16. NCBI lineage: Bacteria > Bacillati > Actinomycetota > Actinomycetes > Streptosporangiales > Streptosporangiaceae > Streptosporangium > Streptosporangium sp. H16. The sequence continues at coordinate 83,355 of NZ_JBPXMD010000027.1, read as the reverse complement.
TGTCCGAGGGCTGATATTTCGTTCCCGGGGCGATTTTCTCTCGGGATGATCGCAACCTGGGAATAATTTCGCTTCCGGGGTGGTTCCGCGCGGAATGGCATGGCGCCATTTCCCGTTGAGGCAGGAAATGGCGCCACGGCGATAAAGCATCGCCTCGCCGGCCATTGAACGGCTGCCGTCCGATCGCTTGAACGGCAGTCTCCTGGCCGCCCTCCGACCGCCCTCCGGTCACCCGCCGCCTCCTGACCGCTTCCCGGCCACCTCTGGCCGCCCCCCGCCGCACGTGACCGCTCCGCATGTGGCCGCTTCGGCAGTGTGGTTCCGGCAGAGTGGCTCCGCCCGTGGTGACGCCGTCAGTGACCCCGTCAGTGGTGGCAGAGCAGGCAGCGCACGGCGTGTTCGAGAGACTCCGCGTCGGTGATGGGCGAGGGCCAGGGAAGCCGGATCAGCGTCGGGTCGTCCACGCCGCAGCGGACGGTCGCCCCGAAGCGGTCGAGTTCCCAGAGCCAGGCCTCCGGCACCGGCGCGGCGAGCAGGGAGCCCAGCGCGGTCTCCAGCTGCCTGCGGTGGGCGTCGTTGACGTGGCGGAGCATGCGCTCGGCCTCACCCATCAGCGGATCGGGGGCGGCGCCGAGATACTCCTCGGCGTCCAGCACACCCGACTCGGGCCCGGCGAGATAGATCACCCTGCCGATGTCGACGCGGAGCAGCCGGGGGCCGTCCGTCCCCTCCAGCACCTCGAACAGAGCCTCGTCGGGGCAGCGCTCGGCGATCGCCACCGCCGTCTCCCTCACCTCGGCCTCGGGCACGGCCTGCACCCAGCCCTGCACCTTGAGCAGGCCGCGTGACAGCTCGTGCTCTCCCAGCGAGCGGTTCGACGTCAGATCCACGGTCACCATGGGCTCGTCCCGCGTGTCATGGAGCGGGTCGCCCGGCAGGACGAGAAGCACGGGCCGGCCGGCGCCGTCCACGCCGCCCCTGGCGGGCCTCGCGGGGCCGGTGGATCCGGAGATGGACACGTGGGTGGGAGCGGCCGTGGCGGCGAGGGTGCGGACCCGCTCGGGGATCGGCGGAGCGGTGACGGGCTGCATGGACCGGCTCTCCTTGAAGGTCGGGAGATACAGCTGTTGCTGTGTAAGATTAGCCTTGCCTAACTAAGGTAGACCTAACCACAAAGGAGTGAGCATGCGCTACACCGGACCGAAGGTGCGGCTGTCCCGGAGGGCCGGCGTGCCGTTGACCCGCAAGGCCGTCCGCTACTTCGAGGAGCGCCCCTACCCGCCGGGTGAGCACGGTCGCAAGACCAACCGGCGGCAGACCGGTGACTACGGGCTGCGGTTGATGGAGAAGCAGAAGCTCCGCTGGTACTACGACGTCTCCGAGCGGCAGATGCGCCGCTACTGGGACCTGGCGTTGCGCGGCACAGGACGTGCGGGCGCGGAGCTGGTGGTGCTGCTGGAGACGCGCCTCGCCTCCCTGGTCCTGCGCTCCGGCCTCGCCCCGTCCATTTACGCGGCCCGCCAGTACGTCGCCCACGGCCACATCACCGTGGACGGCCGCAAGGTCGACATCCCCAGCTACCTGGTCAAGCCGGGCCAGGTCATCGCGGTGCGCGAGAAGTCACGCCGGATGCAGCCCTTCGTCGCCGCGTCCGAGGGCGTGTACGCGGACGACCGGATCGCCGCCTATCTCGACGTCGATCACGCCGAGCTCACGTTCACCCTGTTCAGCCGCCCGCTACGCGAGCAGATCGTGGTCCCGGTGGACGAGCAGCTCGTGGTGGAGTTCTACTCGCGCTGACCTGACGCCGATCCGCGGCGCCGGCCCGCTGCCCCCCGGGTGGCGGGCTTTCTCGCGCCACCGTTCCTTCGCGCGCCCTTGGGGTCCGAGCCGCCGCCGCTTCCCTCCGGGCGCGCGTCGCCGTTCGACGCGGTGTTCGACGCGGTGTCCCTGGCGTCGCCGTTCGCCGCCGTGTTCGCCGCCGTGTCCCCGGAGTCCGGGCCGCCGTTTCCCGCTGAGCGGGCGTCGCCGTTCGCCGCCGTGTTCGCCGCCGTGTTCGCCGCCGTGTTCCCGGGGGGCGGTCCGGGGTCCGGGGCGCCGTTTCCCGCCGCGCGCGGGCGGCCCTTCGCGGACGGGCCCGGACCGCCGTTCGGTGTCACCGGGACCCGGTCCCGCAGCTCCCGCACCTCGGCCCGGAGCGTGGCCAGCTCGGTGAGCACCGCCCTGCCCAGGTCCTCGGTCGCCTGCATGGACTCCTCGGCGTGCTCCTCCTCCATCGCGCTGACCACCACCGCGATGAACAGGTTCAGCACCACGAAGGTGCACACCAGCATGAACGCCACGAAGAACACCCACGCCGAGGGGTGGTGGGCCATCACCTCGCGGGTGATGTCGGACCAGGCGTCCCCGGTCATCATCTGGAACAGGGTGAACAGCGAGGTGGGCAGGTCGCCGAAGTACTCCGGGGCGGTGACGTGGTAGAGCTTCGTGCCCATCACCGCCGTGACGTAGAGTACCAGTGCCAGCAGCAGCACGATCGAGCTCATCCCCGGCAGCGCGGTGAGCAACGCGGTCACCACCCGGCGCAGGCTCGGCACCACGGAGATCAGCCGCAGCGCCCGCAGGATCCGCAGCGCCCGCAGCACCGAGAGCCCGCCCGCCGTGGGCAGCAGCGAGATCGTCACGATCGCGGCGTCGAAGAGGTTCCACGGGTTGCGGAAGAACCGCCAGCCGTAGGCGTAGAGCCTGGCGGTCAGTTCGACGACGAAGACGTAGAGCGCCAGGTGGTCGACGATGGTGAGCAGCGTGCCGAACCGCTCGACGGTCGACGCGGAGGTCTCCAGCCCGAGGGTGGCCGCGTTGATCACGATGACGGCGACGATGAACTGCTGGAAACGGTGCGTTTCGAGCAGGCGGCGGAGACGCTCGCGCGGTGGCACGGGGGCTCCCGGGGGTCGGAGAGGCCAAGGACAAGCCAAGATCATAACGGACTGGTGAAGTTCTGGATCCGCCGTTGATGTCATGAAACATTCCGGTCATTCGATCTTTGCTGTCCGGAAACATGGCATGTTCCGAAAATGTGCACCGCGTACGTTGTTTCCCTGGCGTGCGGCAGGCCGTCCCGCGCGGCCCGGCCCGCCGCACGGGCCGGCTTTCGCCCGTGACCTTCCGTCCGTGGCCTTCCGGTCGTGAGAGCTAGGCCGGGTCCCCGGTCGCGGCGGTCCGGGAGGTGTCCTGCCGGCGAAGGCAGTAGTCGCCGATGCCCGACTCCAGCAGCTCGAAGCCGCGCTCGGCGTGCCGTCGCAGGTCGGGGGCGATGGCGTCGATGGTCTCGCCCGCCAGCATGCGCTCGATGGCGTGGGTCATCAGCCGGTGCAGCACCGCGCTGATCTGGGCGGCGACGAACGCGGGGGTGAGGTCGCCGGGACCGGCGCCGGCCTCCTCGGCGAGCGTCCTGGCGAGGGCCTTCTCCCGCGCCTCGTTCATCTCCCGCACCCGGGCGTTAAGTGACGGACTCCGGGAGACCATGCGGGTGAAGGCGTCGCTTCCCTCGTGGAACCCGTAGCGGTGGTGGCGGGTGTCGAGCGCGTCCAGGAAGTCGCGCCGCAGCGCCGCCAGCGGACTCTCGCCGGGCCTTCGCTCCCGTACGACCCTGCTCGGCAGGTCCTCCACCTCCTCCTGCCGGTCGAAGAGCAGGTCCTCCTTGGTGCCGAAGTAGTTGAAGACCGTGTTGACCGACACGTCGGCGGTCCTGGCGACCTCGGCCACCGTCACGTTGTCGAAGCCCTTCGTCACGAACAGCCACGTGGCGATGTCGGAGATGCGCTGCCTGGTCTCCCGTTTCTTGCGCTCGCGCAGGCCCTCGCTCATGGGGCTCATTCTAGGTGCCGGACTATTTTTGCAGTGACTCCAAAATTGGTGTTACTGTAAAAATGGAGGCGATCAAATGATCAAGACATCGGCACTGAGCAAGACCTTCCCCGGCGGCGTGGAAGCCGTCCGGGGCGTCGACCTGGCGGTGGAGGCCGGGGAGATCGTCGGATTCCTCGGCCCGAACGGCGCGGGGAAGACGACGACAATGCGGATGCTGACCACCCTGGTGCGTCCCAGCGGCGGCACCGCCACGGTCGCGGGCCACGACCTGCTCACCGACCCGAGGGGCGTGCGGCGGCGCATCGGCTATGTGTCACAGGGCGGCGGGATGGACCTGTCGAACCCGGTGGGGGAGGAGCTGGAACTGCACGCCATGCTGTACGGCATGCGCCCGGCCGAGGCGCGCGAACGGGTCGGGAGGGTGCTCGACCGGTTCGCGCTCACCGAACTGCGCGAGCGGCCGGGCGGGGCACTCTCCGGCGGGCAGCGCCGCCGCTTCGACCTCGCCTTCGGCCTGGTCCACGACCCCGTCCTGCTCTTCCTCGACGAGCCCACCACGGGCCTGGACCCGCAGAGCAGGGCCGCGCTGTGGGAGCACATCACGAGCCTGCGCGACGAGTTCGGCCTCACGGTCTTCCTGACCACGCACTACCTCGACGAGGCGGACGCGCTCGCCGACCGCCTGTTCGTCATCGACGACGGCGTGATCGTCGCCCAGGGCACCCCGGCCGAGCTCAAGGGCGGCACCGGCACCCTCGACGACGTCTTCCTGTCCATCACCGGCCGCTCCCTCAGAGACGATCCGCCGGGTTCCTCGGGCTCACCGGGCTCCTCGGGAACGAGCGACGAGCGGCAGGCGGCTCACCCGGCGGGTGGGCGGTGATGAGCGTCGTCCGCGACACCTGGCTGATCTTCCGGCACAACGTCCGGATCTCGCTGCGGCAGAAGGCCGGGATCGTCTTCGGGGTGCTGCAGCCTCTGCTCTACCTGGTGCTGTTCGGCCCGCTGTTCGTCACGATCGGTCCCTGGGAGACGCTGATCCCCGGTCTGCTCATCCAGGTGGCGCTGTTCAGCGCGGGCCTGGCCGGGTTCGGCATCGTCATGGACGCCAGGGCCGGGGTGCTGGAGCGGCTGCGGGTCACCCCGGCGCACCGCGTCTCCCTGCTGCTCGGCCGCGTCCTGGCCAGCTCGCTCACCCTGGTGATCCAGTCGACCATGCTGATCGTGGTGGGCTACGCCTTCGGCCTGCGCGCGGCGATTCCCGGCGTGCTGGTGGCGCTGCTGATGATGATCCTGCTCGGCGTCAGCCTGGCCGCGCTGTCCAACGCGATCGCGCTCGTCATGGACCCCGAGGCGTTCGCGCCGATCATGAGCACGGCGATCGTCCCGCTGGTCCTGCTGTCCGGCGCGTTCCTGCCGATGTCGATGGCACCGGGCTGGCTGGACCTCCTGTCGCGCGTCACGCCGTTCCGCTACGTGCTGGAGGCCATGCGCGAGCTGTTCAACGGCGACTACGTGAACGGGACCGTCGGCCTCGGCGTCGCGGTGACCGTGACCCTGTCGGTGCTCTGCGTCGTCGTGGGAACCCGCGTCTTCAATCGCGAGAACGCCTGACCGCCCTTCTCGCCGATCGGCTCTCGCGGCCGCGGCGCCGTCGCCGGGCCGGACCAGGGCCCCGCCCGGCGAGCGCGGTGTTCAGCCCGGGGGGCCGTACGGCTCGATCCTCGGGTCGGAGTAGGGGCCCCCGTCCGCCTCCGGGGCGACCCGGCGGGCGGCGGACTCGCTCACCCGCAGGCCGTACAGGCCCTGGTCGGGGTCGATGAGCACCAGGCCGTAGTCGGTGTCGACGTCCTCCTCGGGTAACTCCAGGCGCCGCATGGCCTGCGCGAGCGTCGCGTCGGGCGGGAGCCGTACGGTGATCAGGAGCATGCACTCACGCTACGCGTTTGGCGCGGCGGCGCAACGAGGCGAGCATTCCGGCGGTGTCGACGACGCCGTAGCCGTAGTCGTGGTCGAACCCGACGTCGCCGTGATCGTCGGCGGTGCGCCGGAGCAGGGTGCGCAGCTGGGCGGGCGACAGGCGCGAGGAGGGCCACAGGGTGCGTACGGCCGCGACCAACCCGGCGGCGACGGGGCACGCGGCCGAGGTGCCCGAGTCGGCCTCGTCGTCGCCGAAGGCCCCCGAGCCGGAGAAGTGGGTGTAGGCGCAGAGGTCGGGCTTGCGGGCGGTGAGGCGGCCCGGACCCTGTGAGGAGTAGCCGACCCGCTCGCCCCGGATGTCGACGCCGCCGATCGACAGGACGCGCGGGTGGGAGTTGGCGCCCGTGATCGGCCGGTCGGGGTACGCGCACCGGCCGTCGGGACAGTCGCGCCCGCAGTTTCCCGCGGCGAACAGCACGTCGGCGCCCGCCCGCTCCAGGCTGGAGACGATCAGGTTGAACGGGTGGGCCGGGTTGTCGGAGTAGTTGCCGGGGTGGCCCGCGGGGAAGTCCCAGTCGGGAGAGAAGGAGCCCCAGCTGTTGCTGACGACCAGGGAGCGCGAGGCGGCGGGCTGGGCCTCGAGGACGGTGCGCAGGTGGGCGAAGGCCGCCACCGCGTCCGACAGCAGGCCGTCCAGCGCGCTGCCTCCCGGGCGCCGGGACAGCAGCACGGGCACGTCGATCAGTGACGCCCCCGGTGCGGCGATGAGCGCGTCGAAGGCGCACATCGTGCCGTGGTCGACGGGGAACTCGCCCGCCGTGCCCCGTACCCCCGAGGGCTTCCAGCTGTGCTGCGCGTCGAGGGCCACGGCGCGGTCGAGGCGCCGGGCCACGTGCGCGGCGTTGATGCCGGTGTCGAGCACCGCGAGCGCGACGCCCGCGCCGTCGAGACCCTCGCGGGCCAGCTCGGCGACGTTCAGCAGCCGCCCCACGTCGCGCCAGTCGCCCACCGGGGCCGTTCCGCCGCAGGTGAGACCCCGCTCAATCACCGGGTCGGCGAAGACTCCCACGACGTCCGGACGGAGCGAGGGCAGCAGGGTGATCCGGGTGGAGATCTCGTCGTCGGAGATCTCCCCGCGGACCAGGACGGAGGCCTCGTCGTCGGCGAAGGAGAACGTCAGCGGCTGGTTGAGCGAGAGGGGGTCGCCCCCGGCGACGGGAACCGGCCGGGGCGCGATGACCGGGGTGAAGGAGGGGTCCACGACGACCCCGGGCAGCGCGTCGGCGACGTCGGCGGCCGCCGCGCTCACCGTGGGGTCGGCCACGGCCGCGACGACGTCGGGGGAGGGACGGAGCTGGAGCAGGACCCGCATGTGCACCACCGGGGCTCGAGGGGATCGGGTCCCACCACGTTCCTGCATCCGCCTCGATCCCGTCCAGCCGTTGAAATCACTCCCTATCCGGACTCATGGCATGTAACCCGTGCAAACGACGGGCGTGGATTTCCTTCCCTGCGCGGGTGCCGGTCACTAGCGTTGGGCGTCATGACCGCAGCGGCGGAGACGACTCCACCCCCCAGCCCCGATGTCCGGCACGCACACTGGCTGAGCACGCGGCCCAGACTGATAGTGGCCAGTGGCTTCATGCTCTTCCTGGAGCTGGCCCTGATCCGGTGGACCGGGTCGAACATCGTTCATCTGAGTTACTTCACGAACTTCGTCCTGCTGGGGTCCTTCCTCGGCATCGGACTCGGCTTCCTGCGGGTGGGACGCAGCACCCGCCAGCCGTACTACTCGCCGATCGTGCTGGCCGTCCTGGTCGTGGTCGTGTGGCTCTTCCCGGTCACCGTGGACCGCCAAACCGAGGGGGTCCTGTACTGGACGAGCCTGAGCGCGAGCGGGCCGCCCCCCTGGCTGATCCTTCCGGTGATCTTCGCCGCGGCGGCGATCGTGCTGATGGGCCCGGCCGAGCTGGTCGGGCGCTGCTTCCCCGAGCTCGAACGGCTGGAGGCCTACCGCTACGACCTGATCGGCAGCCTCAGCGGCATCGCGCTGTTCACCGCGCTGTCGTTCCTCAGCGCGCCCCCGGTGGTGTGGGGCACGATCGCCGCGGTCGCCTACGCGGTGCTGCTCTGGCCCCGCAAGGTCTGGGCCCGCGCGGCGCTGCTCGTGCCGTCGCTGATCGTCGTCGGCGTCCTCGCGACGGAGACGCTGACGGCCGGGGCGCTGTGGTCGCCCTACTACAAGGTGACCTACGTGCGCGGCTACTGGGAGGGCGTGCCGCTGATGAACATCGACGTCAACGGCATCCCGCACCAGCAGGCCACCCCGGCCAAGAACCGCCTGGAGTGGGAGCGCCAGTACGCCCTGCCTTACGAGCGCGCGGCCTCCGGCAAGCTGGACAACGTGCTCATCGTGGGCGCGGGCAGCGGCACCGACGTGTCCATCGCGCTGTCGAAGGGCGCCAAGCACGTGGACGCCGTGGAGATCGACCCCAAGCTGCTCGAACTCGGCCGCTCCTACCACCCGGACAAGCCCTACTCCGACCCCCGGGTCACCACCCACGTCACCGACGGCCGCGCCTTCCTGGAACGGACCTCCGACAAGTACGACCTGATCCTCTTCGCACTGCCCGACTCGCTCACCCTGGTGTCCGGGGCGAGCTCGCTGCGGCTGGAGAGCTACCTGTTCACCCGGCAGGCGATGGAGGCGGCCAGGGACCACCTCAAGCCCGGCGGCGCCTTCTCGATGTACAACTACTACCGCGAGACCTGGCTGGTGGACCGCCTCGGCTCCACCATGCAGGCCGCCTTCGGCCACAAGCCCTGCGTCGACATCGTCAGCGAGACCGGCCAGCAGGCGGTGATCACCGCGGGGCTCACCACCGAGGCGCAGCGGTGTGAGTCCGAGTGGGCGGGGGTGAAGGCCGACACCCCGCCGCCGGCGAGCGACGACCGGCCCTTCCTCTACCTGAAGGACCGGACGATCCCGCAGATCTACATCATCACCCTCGGCCTGATCCTCATCGTCAGCCTGCTCGCCGTGCGCGCCGTCGCCGGTCCGTACCGGCGGATGCGCCCGTACGCCGACCTCTTCCTGCTCGGGGTGGCGTTCCTGCTGCTGGAGACGAAGAGCGTCACCGGGTTCGCGCTGCTGTTCGGCACCACCTGGGTGGTGAACGCGATCGTGTTCGGCGGGGTGCTGGTCGCCGTGCTCGCCGCGGTGGAGGTGACACGCCGCTTCAGGGTACCGTCCCTGCCGGTGATGTACGGCGTGCTGCTCGCCGGGCTCGTGCTGGCCTGGCTGGTGCCCAACTCCTGGCTGCTGAGCCTGCCGCTGCCGCTGCGCGCGGTGACCGCCGTGGTCGTGGCGTTCCTGCCGATCTTCGCGGCCAACGTGGTGTTCGCCAAGCGCTTCGCCGACTCCGCGGACGCCACGGTGTCCTTCGGCGCGAACCTGCTGGGCGCGATGGTCGGCGGCTGCCTGGAGTATCTGGCGCTGGTCATCGGCTACCAGGCGCTGCTGATCGTGGCGGGCCTGGTCTATCTGGGCGCCTTCGCCCTGCTGCCCAGGACCTCCGGGGCCGTCGCGGGCGGCGGGGGAACCGGGGGCGGCGGCGCGGTCAAGGTCGGCTGACAAGGTCGGCTGAGCCGGTGGGCTCCGGGCGAGGAGTGCCGGTGGGCTCCGGCGGGGAGTCCCGAAATCCCGGAGCCCCGAAATCCCGGAGCCCCGAAGTCTCGGGGTCCTGAAGTCCTGGGGGCCCGAGGTCCCGGGGTCCTGAAAGCCCGGAGCCCGGGGCCAGGAAAAAGCGTTGTGGCCCGTCCTCCCGCGAAGGAGGGCGGGCCACATGCGTGTGGCGATCGCGCGGGGCCGTCAGCGGCGGAGCCGCTCGCGCGGAGCGGTCAGAACCCGCAGAGCTCGTCCAGGGACTGGGCCTCTGCCTTGCCGTTCTGGGTGGGCGTCTGGCTCGGCTTGGCCACCGCCGACCTGGAGGGCTTGGGTGTGGCGGCGGGCGTCGCACCGCTCGTGCCGGGGGAGGCCGTCGCGGCCAGGGGGCGGCGGGCGGGCTGCAGCGACTGGCGCAGCGTCCTGGCGGTCGCCGTACGGATCTTCTGCCAGTCGGGCGAGCCGGTGTAGAACTCCGGCGGCACGAACTGGAGGCTGACGATCCTGGCGTCCTTGACCTTCAGTCCCAGCTCGATGATGTGCTCCAGCAGCTCGCGGGGGATGTCGGTCTTGGCCATCTTCTTGGCCACGCCCGCGATCTTGGCGAAGTTGGTGAGCACGACCGACGGGGTGGCCTGCTGGGCGAAGGCGCCGATGACGCAGCGCTGGCGGGCCATCCGGGAGAAGTCGTCGCTGCCGACGCGGGAGCGCCCGTACCAGAGCGCCTCCTCGCCGGAGAGCTTCCGGTATCCGGCCTTGATGGTCCCGGCGGTGCCGTAGAGGCCGCCCCACGGGACGTCGCGCTCCACCCTGATCCTGAGGCCGCCGATGGCGTCCACCAGGTGGGCGAAGCCGAACATGTTGACCAGGGCGTAATAGTCGATCTTCAGGTTGAGCGTGTAGCCGATGGCGTCCATGAGCGCCCGGGGGCCCCGATGCCCCTCCTTGACCCCGGGCATCAGCTCGGGGTGGTCCTCGGCGTACTGCCAGACCTCGTTGAGCAGGCCGCCGTTGGGCAGCTCGCGCATGAAGCCGTCGGGGAACCGCTTGCCGAGCGCGCTGCCGGGCGGGAAGCGGACGTGCTGGAGGTTGCGGGGGAGGCTGAACATGGCGGTGTTGCCGGTCGCGACGTGCACGCTGGCCATGGTCATGCTGTCGGTCCGCACGCCCTCCCGGTTCCCGGCGCCGTCGCCGCCGACGAGCAGGAAGTTCACCCGCTTGCGCCCGCCCCACGGGTCCTCGTGCTTGACGGGGACGGCCGTGGGGTTGTCGGCGGCGGACGCGAAGATGGCGTTGGCCGTCTCCTTGCCGGTCATCACGGTGCTCGCGGTCAGCGCGAACGGCGCCATCACCGACACGCACAGCACGCCGACCGCGATGCCCGACACGATCTGCCCCCTGCCGCTGAGCCGGTCGGGCCCGAGGGAGATGTAGGAGAAGAGCACCAGCAGGAACCAGGTGATCGCGCCGACGACGGCCAGGACCACCGCGGTCGTCAGGATGCCGTCGCGGGCGACGAAACCCGCGTTCTTCGTACCGCCCAGGGCGAACCAGCCGACCAGGGCGGCCAGCAGCAGCGCGCCGAAGATCGTGAGCAGGATGTACCCGGTGCGGCGGTGTCCCGACCGCAGGTGCGCCGCGCCGGGGAGGACCGCCGACAGCGCGGTCCAGCCGATGAGCGCGCCGACCGTCAGCGGCTTGGCGAACTGCGGCCGCTTCCCGGGAGGGGCGGGCGGACCGGGAGGACCGGGGGGTCCGGGGGGTCCGGGGGGAGACCCAGCGGGCCCTCCGGTCTGCCCCGACGCCTGGGCCGGGCCGGCGCCTTGGCCCGGCCCGGCGTCCTGGCCGGGCCGCGTGCCCGCTCCGGTCTGCGAGGGAGAGGTCATCAGCCCGTCGGGCGCGCCCGGGGCCGGAAGGGTGTCGTGCCCGTTGTGCGCGGGCTGCCCGTTGGGTACGCCGTGCGGGGGAGGCGTCCCCTGCCCGCTGATCCCCTGCCCGTTGACCCCCTGCCCGTTGTGCGCGCCAGGGAGGGAGCGCGCCTCCTGCCCGTTGGCGGCGCCCCGTGCGCCGGGCCGAGGCTGCGGGGGAAGCGTCCCCCGCCCGTCCGGTACGCCCTGGACCAGGTCGGAAACCGCCCGGAGCCCGTTGTGCGCGTCCCCGGCGGGAGCGTCCCGGGCCGGTGGCGTGCCGGGTGGGCCAGGGGGGATTCGCGTCTCGGCCGGACCTTGCGCGCCGCCGCGGCCCGTGGCCGGGCCTCCGCTGCGGCGCCGGGGGCGCCGTTTCCCACTGCCGCCGGCGAGATCCCCCGAGTCTTGCCCAAGGCGCATCGTCACACCGCTTCCTACTACGTTTTGCCCCGGTCTACCTGGCAAAACAGCCAAGGTTCCCCGATTGAACGGAATTTGCCAGGATTCTAGTCCCCATACCTGGACATGACAGACAGATAGCCAATCTGTGGTTAATGATCCCTTAAGTCGTGATGTCGCCTAAGACGTGGACGAGGAGGGCGCCAACCAGGTGTTGCACTGGAACGCCTTGTTCTTCTCGTAGCCCTGGCGGAACCACCGGTTGTTGTTCGCCGGGGAGCCGTGGTCACGGGGGTAGCCGGGCCAGTCGCCCACGCGGGAGTAGAAGTAGTAGAGGGTGTTGCGCCGGGCCGGGGTCACCGGGTAGCTGGCCGTGACCGAGCGCATGAACATCGCGCCGAAGCAGGTCGCCTGGAGCTCGAACCTGCGGCTCAGCGCGAGTTTCCCGCTGCGACTGCTGGACCGCAGCGACCGCTGCCACCAGGTGTCGGACAGCCCGGACAGATGCTGCACGTGGTGCCCGTACTCGTGCGCCATCATGCTGATGACCCCGCCGTGCCACTCGGTGATGGAGCCGTACCCGCCGGAGTTGCCGACCCCCCGCGCCATCGCCCTGGTCGAGGCGTAGATGGTGGTGTTGCGCGGGCAGTAGTACGGCACCATGCTGCCCGGCGAGGGGAAGTCGCCACAGGCGCCGCGGCCCTTCGTCGCGGTGAGGGCGTAGCCGGGCGGGCGCCAGTCCATGCCCTGCTTGCGCATGATCTGGGACCAGCCCCGGTCCATGCACTTGGACGTCCTGAGGATCAGCGCCTTGAGCTGGCTGTGGCTGTAGATGCTGGCCGACCCCGCCGGGCAGTTCACCCGGGGAAGCCCTCCGGCCCGGTAGAGCGTGTTGTTCTCCAGGCTGGTGTTGAGCGTCCGCGCCTTGACCGGGGGCTTGATCGTGTCTTCCGAGATGTCGGAGGAGGCCGTGGTCCGTCGCGGCTCGGCGGACGCGGTACGTGCGGGCTCCGCGGTGGGCGTGTACGACGGCCTGCTGTCCGAGAAGGTGGGGATCGCGATCGGCGAGACCGGATCCGAGCGGCGGCTGTTCTTGGCCACCGCGCCCAACACCACGAGCCCGACGAACACCAGCGCGAACACGCCGAGGATCCCGCCGACGATCGCCCCGGCACCGCCGGAGCGAGGGCGCTGCGGCTGCCACTGCGGCGGCGGGTGGGCGTGCCGCTGCCAGGGGTCCGGCGGCGGTGGCGGGGCCGGCTGCCCGTACGGCGCGCGGCCCCCTGGCTGCGTCGGCAGGTGCGGGTATCCCTGTCCCGGCGGTGGCTGCCGCGGAGGCGCCGGCGGGGGAGGGAAGTGCGGCGGATATCCCGGGGGCGGCGGCTGGGGGTGGCCCTGGGGTGGTCCCGGCGGGTACCCCCGGCCGGGCGGGGGTGGGGGCGGGACCGGCTGCCGGGAGGGAGGGGGCGGGTACCCGTACCCGGGCGGGAATCCCTGTCCTGGCGGCGACGCCGGGTGGCTCCCGTGCCCCGGCGGCGACGCTGGACGGTTTCCCTGTCCCGGTGGTGCCGGCGGATGACCCGCCTGTCCCGGCGGGGGTGCCTGCGGGCCCGCCTGCCCCGGATACGTGGGCAGGTGCGGGTATCCCTGTCCCGGTGGTGGCGGCTGTTGCGGATATCCCGGCGGTTGAGGATGGCCCTGAGCCGTCCATCCGGGTGGTGCCTGAGGTGGTCGCCCCTGAGGTGGAGGGGGCGGTGGAGGATGGTGCCCGTTGCCTGTCACGCTGTCTCCCCGTTAACCCGAGCGTCCGATCTGAGCTACAGGTCCGGACTTTTGCCGAATTTGGGGCGTAAGCATACTGATTTATCATCCGTCACGGATGTCGCTGCATTCGATTACATTCCGAAATCATCCGAGGTGATCTCCGCGATGTACCGGACCGATCCAGGGCTCGTGACCTAGCTTCAAATCATGAATCTGCAGCAGCTCCGCTATGTGGTCGCGACGGCGGAGCATCGCACCATGACCGACGCGGCCAGGTCGCTGTACATCGCACAACCTGCCCTTTCCCGTGCGATCAGGGATTTGGAACGAGAGCTCGGGATGACGTTGTTCGCACGTTCCGGACGTGGCGTGGTCGTCACGGCGCAGGGACGCCGGGTGGTCAAACTGGCCCGGGAGGCGCTCGACGCCGTCCGCGAGATCGAGTCACTGTCCACGCACGGCCACGCGTCCGAGGCGGAGCTTCGCATCGCCTCGATACCCAGCCTCGAACCGGGGCTGGCAGGACGCCTCCTCCCCGCGTACACCGCCGAACATCCCGGGGTACGCATTCACATCGTCCGCTGTGACGGGCGGGACGGCGTGGTGAGCGCCATCAGGGACCAGCGGGCCGACCTCGGCCTGACGGACCTGCCCGTCCCCACCGATCTGATCAGTCATCCGCTGGAGCGCCAGGAGATCGTGCTGATCTCTCCGCCCGGCGTGGACCTGCCCGACCCGGTGCCGATGAGGAGACTCAACGGCATGCGGCTGGTGCTGCCGGTTCCCGGCAGTTCCCGGCGCAGGGAGTTCGACGCGCTCTTCGCCAAACACGGTGTGGCCCCCGTGGTGGCGACGCAGCTCGACGAGCGCGGCAACTGGCTGAGCACCGTCCGTTCGGGTACGGCCTCGATGCTCTGGTACCGGGGGATGGCCGAGCAGGCCGCCCGCGCCGGGCTCGTGGTCCGCACTCTCGATCCCTCGGTCCGCCGGGTGATCGCCATCGTGCACGCGCGACGGCGGTTGCCCGCCATCGCCCAGGAGTTCCTGTCCGTGGCCGAAAGTGGGTCGGCCGCGTAGGAGCCCCGAGGCTCGTCAGTTCTTCCAGTTTTCCCCCAGAGGCGGCGCAGGTGGGAGCGCCGTCCTCTCCGACACCGGGCTATAGGCTCGGTCTCGATGACTATCTTGCGCCTGCGCGGCCGTGAGTTCCGGCCCGGCGAGTTCGCGATCATGGCGGTGGTCAACCGCACCCCCGACTCCTTCTTCGACAGGGGAAGGACGTACGGCTTCGCGGCGGCCCTGGAGGCGGTGGACGGTGCCGTAGCCGGAGGCGCGGACATCGTCGACATCGGCGGCGTCAAGGCGGGTCCCGGCGACGAGGTCGACCCCGCGGAGGAGATCCGCCGGGTGGCCGACCTGGTCGCGGAGGTGAGACGTCGTCACCCTCGGCTCATCGTCAGCGTCGACACCTGGCGCGCGGAGGTCGCCGAGGTCGTCGCCGAGGCGGGCGCGGACCTTCTCAACGACACCTGGGGCGGGGTCGACCCCGAACTGGCCGGGGTCGCCGCCAAGCACGGCATCGGCCTGGTCTGCGCGCACGCCGGTCGCGTGACCCCGCGCACCCGCCCGCACCGTATCGCCTACGCCGACGTGGTCGCCGACGTCATCGGCTACACCGTCGACCTCGCCGAGCGCGCCGTCGCCGCGGGGGTGCCCAGGGAGTCGATCCTCATCGACCCGGCGCACGACTTCGGCAAGAACACCTGGCACTCCCTGGAGGTCAGCCGCCGCCTGGACGAGATGGTCGCCACCGGCTGGCCGGTGCTGGTCGCGGTCTCCAACAAGGACTTCGTCGGCGAGACCCTCGGCGGCCTGCCGGTGGACGAGCGCCACGCCGGGACCATGGCCACGCTGGCGGTCTCCGCCTGGCAGGGGGCCCGGGTCTTCCGGGTCCACGACGCCGCGTCCGCCCGCGCCGCCCTGGCCACCGTCGCGAGGCTGCGCCGATGACCGTTCCAGCGCCGGCGCCGCCGATGACGCCCGCCTCGCGGGCACACCTCTCCCGCGGGCGCCGCGCCCGCCGCGAACACGGACGGGAGCCCCACCCATGCCGGAACAACGACTCGACCACCTCGTCTACGCCACCCCCGACCTGTACGCGACCGTACGGGAGATCGCCGGCCTGTTCGGCGCCGAGCCCGTGGAGGGCGGGCGCCACGTGGGCCTGGGCACCCGCAACCACCTGCTGGGCCTGGGCGGGCGCCGTTACCTGGAGATCATCGGCCCGGATCCCGACCAGCCCGATCCCGGTCTCGCCCGGCCGTTCGGCCTCGACCTGCTGCCCGGCCCGCGCCTGGTCACCTGGGCGATCCGCCCGGTCGACCTCGACGCGACCGTCGCGCGGGCCCGCGAGCGCGGGTACGAGCCGGGCGAGATCCACCCGATGTCGCGCCGCACGCCGGAGGGCGAGCTGCTGGAGTGGCGGCTCACGTCCTCGCCCGACGACACCGGCGACGGCCTGGTCCCGTTCCTGATCGACTGGGGGACGACGGCGCATCCCGCCGAGCGCGGCCTGCCCGTGGTGGAGCTGACCTCCCTCACCGCCCGCCACCCCGACCCCGCGGCCGTCGCCGCGGACCTGGCCGCGCTCGGGCCGAGCTGGAGGTGGCCGCCGGTGACGAACCCCGCCTGGTGGCCGTGATCGGCGGGGTCACGCTCTTTTAGAGCGTCCATTTAGAGCGCCGTCCCGAGGGAGAGCTTTCAGAGCGTCGTCCCGAGGGAGAGAAGGGCCGGGCCACCCTCGGGGGGAAGGGTGGCCCGATCGCGAGGCGAGGGCGCGCCTCGCATTCCAGGAGGGTCTACTGCGAGGTGATCTTGACGTCGTCGACCCCGGCCTCCACCAGGCTCGCCCCGGAGGCGTCGGCCGCCTCCACGACGACACGGACGACCTGCCCGGCGTGGCCGGAGACGTTGGCCGTGGCGGTGGCCCAGGCGGCGGCGCGGCTGGACGCGGCACCGGTCTGGTTCAGCACGGTCGTGGTGGTCGTGCCGACCACGCGGACCCGGACGTAGTCCGCGCTGCTCGCGTTGTTCAGGTGGCCGAGGTACCAGGAGAAGGACAGCGTGAGCGTCCCGCTCGCGGGCAGCGTGATCGCCGGCGACTGCGCGCTCGTCACGCCGCCGTCGATGTCGCCGTCACCCGCGCTCGACCCGGCCGCCGCGCCGCTGACCAGCCCGTACGTGCCGCTGGGGGTGGTGCCGGGCTGGGTGGTCACGCCGCCGCTCGACGTCTGTCCCGGGTCGCCGCGCTCGAAGCGGCCCGTGGTCGCGGTGTCGGTGCCGCCGGGGTTGACCGTCCAGCCGCGCTCGGCCTCGAAGTCGTCGGAGTAGACCACCGTGGGCTCGGGTCCGGGGCCGCCGCCTCCGACGTACAGCAGCAGGTTCGGCGATCCGGTGCCGGGGTTGGTCACCACGCCGGGCGTGGCGTTGGTGACGATCGTGTCGCGCACCTGCGCCGGGGTGGCGGCGGGGCTGCCGCTCAGGACCAGCGCCGCCGCGCCCGCGACGTGCGGGGAGGCCATCGAGGTGCCGTTGATCGTGTTGGCGGCCGTGTCGTTCGTGTTCCAGGCCGAGGTGATGGCCGAACCGGGGGCGAACAGGTCCAGGCAGGTGCCGAAGTTGGAGTAGGACGCGCGGGCGTCGGTGCTGGTGGTGGCGCCCACCGTGATCGCGGCGGGAAGCCGCGCGGGGGAGCGGGTGCACGCGTTGGTGCTCTCGTTGCCCGCGGCGAGCGCGTACACGACGCCGGAGGCGATGGAGTTGGAGACCGCGGTGTCGAGCGCGGTGCTCGCGCTGCCGCCCAGGCTCATGTTGGCCACGGCGGGCTTGACCGCGTTGGCGGTGACCCAGTCCACGCCCTCGATGATGATCGAGGTGGAGGTGCTGTTGCCACAGCCGAACACCCGCACGCCGACCAGCGTGACGGCCTTGGCGATGCCGTACTGGCCGCCGCCGACCGTTCCCGAGACATGGGTGCCGTGGCCGTTGCAGTCGGCCACGTCGTTGTCGTCGTCGTAGACGTCGCGTCCGGCCTGCGCCCGCCCGCCGAAGTCGGAGTGGGTGACCCGGATGCCGGTGTCGATGATGTAGGCCCGCACGCCGGAACCGGTGTTCGGCGCGGTGTAGTTGCCGTCGAGCGGCAGGTTCCGCTGGTCGACCCGGTCCAGGCCCCACGAGGACACGGCCTGGTTGACCAGGGTGAACTCCTGGTCCTGCTCGACGTAGGCGACGTCGGGCCGCGCGGCGATCCGCCGGGCCTGCTCCTCGCTCGCCCGGATGGCGAAGCCGTTGATGGCGCGCTGGTAGACGGTGCCGACCTGCGCGCCCTCGCCTTCGGCGACCTCGCGCGCCCTGCGGTCGCGGTCGACGAGGCTGAAGCGGCCCTTGAGGACCACGATGTAGCTGTCGGCGAGCGCGGTCGCGCTGTCCGCCTTGACGATGGAACCGGTGGAACGCGTGGAATCCGCGGAACCGGCGGAATCCGTGTGCTGCAGCGCCGAGGCCGGGGTGACCGACCCGAGGGCGAGCAGGAGTGTGGCGGTGACCAAGCCCGCTAATCGGAGGGCGGGGGTCTTGCTCATGTTCGCGGACCTCCTGGAGGGGGGTGGGCCCGGCATCCCGGTCGGGGATCCCGGGCGGCGGTGGAGCGTCCCCATCGTCGGCCAGCACGATATTTACTGCAATATCGTGACAGGGGTAAATCAATTTGTTATGTAGTTGTCCTTGGGCGATCGGGAGTTGAGAGCTGACGATCAGGAGTAGATGACCGAAAGGAAGCGGATCAGGATCGCCTCTCGCCGTTCGGCGGGCAGGGCGTCGAGAACCGCGTTGACCACGGCCATCTCCGGCTGCCCCGAGCCGCCCAGGTCCACCCCGACCGCCGCCGCCAGCTCGCCGAACGCGGCGTCGTCGAGCGCGTCCAGGTCCAGGCCCGCCACCAGCTCCACCAGCCCCTCCGGCAGCTCCGCGGGACCCCGCTCGCGGGCCGCCTCCACGGCCTCCGCGATCACCTCCAGCATCGCCTCGACGCCCCGCAGGGTCACCCCGGTCACCGTGATGTGGATGTTGGCCGGGATGCCCGCGTAGGACAGCTGCGGCTGCAGGAACCACCCGCGCTTCCTGGCCTCGTCCGACAGCACGAACACGTCCACCCCGTCCACGTCGTCCGTGGAGCCGAAGGCGACCAGTGCCGACTCCGGGTCGCCGAGCACCCGCAGCCCGGGGATCTTCGCGATGCCCTCGCGGAGCTCGCGGGCCGCCGCCAGGGTGGTGCGTCCGAGCTCCAGGTAGCCCTCCCGGCCCAGGGCCTGGAAGGTGGCCCACGCCCCGCCCAGCGGGCCCGCGGACTTCGAGCTCTGCACGGTGGCGTTGATCACCGTGTAGCCGGGCCACGACGCCGAGGCGAAGTACGCCCTGCGCCGCAGCGCCGGGTCGGCGAACAGCACGACCGAGGCGCCCTTGGGCGCGTACCCGAACTTGTGCAGATCGCAGGAGAGCGACGTGACCCCGGGAACCGAAAGGTCGAAGGGCGGGACGTCCGCCCCGGCCTCGCGCAGCCACGGCAGCAGCCACCCGCCCACGCAGGCGTCCACGTGGCAGAGCACGCCGCGCGCGGCGGCGATCCCGGCGATCTCGGCGATCGGGTCGATCACGCCCTGCGGGTAGGACGGCGCCGAGGCGACCACCAGGACGGTGTCCTCGGTGATCGCGGCCTCGACGTCCGCGGCGGAGGCCCGGAACGTCACCGGGTCCACCGGTACGGCGTCCACCACGACCCCCAGGTAGTGCCCTGCCTTGTGGAAGGCGGGGTGCGCGGTCACCGGCACCGCCATCCGGGGGCGGCCCGCCGTCTCGCGGGAGTCCCGCGCGGCCTTCACCGCCAGCATGATCGACTCGGTACCTCCGCTGGTGAAGATGCCCGACCCCCCGCCGAGCAGCTCGGCGACCGCGCCGACGACCTGCTTCTCCATCTCCACCACGCTGGGGAAGGCCGTCGGGTCGAGGGTGTTGACCTCCAGCATCTCGAAGTAGGCCCTGGCGGCGGCCTCGTGCACCTCGGGCCGTCCGGTGTCGTAGACGTACGCGGTCACCTTGCCGCCGCGCACCGGCAGGTCGTCCTGCTTGAGGCGGGCGATCTCGGCCAGCAGTTCGTCGGTGTTGCGGCCCTTGTCAGGCAGGCTCATCGGTCTCCTCGGGGATACGGCTCGCGCGGGCCGGAAGGACGCGGCCCGCAGGGGCCGCCAGGGAAATGCCAGCATCACACGAAATAACACGAAATCGTGCCGTACGGAGATCCGGTGGCGCGCACCGGCCCGGCATACGGGACGGAGCCGGGAAACCGGGCGGAGGTCAGGATGGAGGCAGGGAGCCGGGCGGAGGTCAGGACAGGGGGCGGCGAGCCGGGCAGGGGAGGGAAGGGGAGCGGGGCGGAGGTCAGGGCGGGGGAGGGGCCGGGCGGAGGTCAGGGCAGGGGCGGGAGGCCGGGCAGGGCGGCGACGCGGTGGACCATCCGGTGCAGGTAGGTGCGGAACCGCCGCAGAACGGCGGGATCCTCCACGCCCTGGCGCTTGCCGTCGAACTCCTCGCCGAGAGCCTCGACGCTCAGCCCGGCGGCCTCGGCCACCTGGCTCGTGGACTGCTGTCGTACCCCAGCGCGGCGAACAGGCCGGTGGCGACCCGCAGGATGAGCTCCCGCCGGCTGCCGTCAACGGAAGTCATGAGTGTGACGCTAGGTCCCGATCGATCGCCCGGCCAAGCGGATGATTCACATGCCTCGGTCAAGATAACGGAAGCCGTACGACCGCCCGGAGGCCCGGGGAGGCGTCCTCCAGGTGGACGGCGCCGCCGTGGGCGTGGACCGTCTCGCGCACGATGGCCAGGCCCAGCCCGGCTCCGCCCTCGTCGCGGCTGCGCGCGCTGTCCAGCCGGGTGAACCGGTCGAACACCCGCTCCCGGTCGGCCTCGGGGATGCCCGGCCCGTCGTCGGTGACGGTCAGCACGGCGTCGGCCCCCTCGGCCCGCAGCTCGACCACCACGGGGGCGGAGGTGTGCCGCAGCGCGTTGTCGACCAGGTTGACCAGCACCCGGCTCAGGTCCAGCGCGTCCCCGGTGACCCTGACCGGCCCGCTCCTCGGTCCGCCGGCCGTGCCGGGTGCACTTCCCGGTCCGGCCCTGCCGGGTCCGTTCCTCGGTGCGGCGGCCGTGCGGGGTCCGCTTTCCGGCCTGTCGCCGGCCGCGCCGGGTGCGTTCCCCGGTTCCCTCTCCGGTTCGCCCGCGATCCGCACCGTGACGGCCTCGCCGTACCGCTCGACGGTCTGCGCGACCAGCTGGTCCAGCTCCACCGGCTCCCCCCGCGCGGGCGTGCCGCCGCGCTCGTCCAGCCGGGCCAGCGAGAGCAGGTCCTCGGCCAGCCTGGACAGGCGCATGGTGTCCTCCAGCACGCCCTCGGCCGTCTCCCGCCAGTCCTGTCCCTCGGGGTGGCCGAGCGCCACCTCCAGCTGGAGCCGGATGCTCGCCAGCGGGCTGCGCAGCTCGTGCGCCGCGTCCGAGACCAGGGCCCGCTGCCGGACACCGGCCTTCTCCAGCCGGGCCAGCATCGCGTTCAGCGTCGTGGCCAGGCTGTGCACCTCGTCGCGTGCCTCGGGCACCGGCAGGCGGCGCGAGCGGGCGGTGTCGGTGATCTCGTCCGCGCCCCGGCGCAGCGCCGCGATCGGCCGCAGGGTCCGACCGATGATCACCCAGCTGGCTCCCGCGAGCAGGATCAGCAGCAGCGGCGTACCGACGATCAGCACGTGCCCGGCCGTGGAGATGCTGGTCTGCACCTCGCTGAAGGGGCGCGCCGCGATCACCGTCTGCCCCCGGTCGGCGCTGAGCACCCGGACTCGGAGCAGGTGCGGGATGCCGTACGGCTTCCCGTCCAGGAAGCGAGCCTCGCCCCTGCCGATCGCCGCCGCCCGCTCCCCTGCGCCCAGCAGCGGCACCAGCCTGTCGGTGCCGGTGGTCGTGTGGGTGATCCGTCCCGTGCCGTCGATCACCTGCAGGAGCGTGCCGTCAGGTGAGGTCATCTCGTCGGGCAGCCGCCCCGCGTCGGCCAGCGAGACCGTGTCCCTGGCCCGCTGGTAGATCGAGTCGTCGATGGTGGCCAGCAGCGCGTTGCCGAGCACGGTGATCATCACGTAGGCCGAGACCACCAGCGCCACCGCCAGCACGGCCGAGGCGACCGCCGTCAGCCGGAAGCGCAGGCTCTTGCGCCGCCACCGGCCGACCGCGCGCCCTCCTCCGTGCGCGACCGCGCCGGCCGGGGAGGCCGTGCCGGCGGGGTGTCCCGCGTCCGCTCCGGCGGCGGGCCGGTCCTGGCGGGCCCGGGGGTCCCTGCGGGCCGGGGAGGCCGGATCAGCCGCCATCGCCGGCCAGCCGGTATCCCGCTCCCCGCACCGTCTGCAGCGCGTTCCGGGAGAACGGTACGTCGATCTTGCGTCGCAGGTAGCCGACGTAGACCTCGACCACGTTGGGATCGGTGTCGAAGGTGTCCCAGACGTGCTCCAGGATCTCCGTCTTGGAGACCACCTCGTCGTGGTGGCGGATCAGGAACTCCAGCAGCGCGAACTCCCTGGGCGTCAGCTCGATCGGCGTCTCGCCCCTGGTGACCCGCCGCCGCGCCGGGTCGAGCGCCAGGTCCCCGGCCCTCAGTACGGACGGGCGCCGGTTCGCCCCGCGCCTCAGCAGCGCCCTCAGCCTGGCCACCAGCACCACGTACGAGAACGGCTTGGTCAGGTAGTCGTCGGCGCCGAGGTCGAGCCCGTCGGCCATGTCGTACTCGCCGTCCTTGGCCGACAGCATCAGGATCGGCACCCAGTTCTCCTCGGCACGCAGCTGCTTGCAGACGTTGTAGCCGGAGATCCTGGGCAGCATGATGTCCAGCACCACGACGTCGTACTCGCCGTGCCTGGCCTGGTGCAGGCCGTCCTCCCCGTCGTGCGCGAGGTCGACCGCGAACCCCTCGGCCTGCAGGCCACGCTGCAGGGCGGCCGCCATCCTCCGCTCGTCCTCCACGACGAGAACCCGCATGTGAACGCCCCTTTCGCCATGTCGGACGTGCCCATCCTCGACCACCCCGCCTGAGAGGCGGCTGAGAAGCCTGTGAGCACTCTCAGTCTGTCTCAGCTTCGGCACAGGACCTGTCACGCAGTCTGCTGTTGACAGGGATTGACGGCATACCGTGGAGGAATGAGATGTCTGAGCAAGCGAGACGGGGCCGCGCGGTGAGGTGGGCCGTGCCGGCCGCCGCGATCGCGCTGGTCGCCGGAGCCATCGGAGCCGGACCGGTCATCGCCGCCGTCCAGGGGGATCCCACGCTGCCCGAGCGCACCGCGGAGCAACTGCTGGCGAGCGCGGCCCAGGCGAGCCGGAGCGGGCTGAAGCCCATGTCGGGCACCGTCATGCAGACCGCCTCGCTCGGGCTGCCCGCGCTGCCCGGCGTGCCGGGCATGGGGGGATCCTCGCCCGCCGCCCTGCTGGCGGGCTCGCACGAGCTCAAGGTCTGGTACGGCGGGGAGGACAAGTTCCGCTTCGCCCTCCCCGGACGGATGAGCGAGACCGACCTGATCGCCAACGGCGACCAGGTATGGCTGTGGCAGAGCGACGCCAACAAGGCCACCCGCGTCAAGGCGGGAGGCGCCGAGGGCCTCGGAGAGGGGAAGCCGGGTGCCGCCGACGCGCACAAGGCGCTGCCCACGGCGACCACACCGCAGCAGCTCGCCCAGGAGCTGCTGGGGCGGATCGGCGCCGACACCGTGGTCAGCGTGACCAACACCGAGAAGGTCGCCGACCGCGCGGCCTACCAGCTCGTCCTCGCGCCCAAGGACACCTCGTCCCTGGTCAAGGAGGTCAAGCTGGCGCTGGACGGGGAGACCTTCGTCCCGCTGCGGATCCAGGTGTACGCCAGGAGCGCGGCCGAGCCCGCCTTCGAGGTCGGCTTCACCTCGGTCACCTTCACCCCGCCCGCCGCGGAGAACTTCACCTTCACCCCGCCCGCGGGGGCCAAGGTCGAGGAGGCGTCGATCGGCGAACTCGCCGAGGAGCGCGGCGCGCGGCAGGGCGAGAAGCTCAGGCAGGGCGAGGAGATCAGGGAGAAGGCCAGGACCGTCGGTAAGGGCTGGACCACGGTCGCGGTGATCCCCGCCTCCGAGATGGCGAAACTGGCCTCGGCGCCCCAGGGCGAGGGCCCCGCGGGGCAGGGCGCGGGACAGGACGCCGCTGCGATCACCGACACCCTGCTGAAGTCGGCCAAGCCGATCAGCGGCACGTGGGGCAGTGGCAAGGTCATCCAGACCAAGCTGGTCTCCGCGCTGCTGACCGACGACGGACGCCTGCTGGTCGGCGCCGTCACCCCGGAGAAGCTCTCCGAGGCGGCCGGTCAGAAGTGAGCCCGGCGCCGGGAGCCCGACGCCCCCGCACAGGGCGGCGTCGGGCTCCCGGCCAGGGCTCCCGGCCAGGGCTCCCGGCCAGGGCTCCCGGCCAGGGCTCCCGGCCAGGGCTCCCGGCCAGGGCTCCCGGCCAGGGCTCCCGGCCAGGGCTCCCGGCCAGGGCTCCCGGCCAGGGTCCGGTGGCGCGAATCGGGGAGGCCGTCCGGGCCACGTACGACGTTCCGGAAATCCAGCGCATACGACGTATCAGCCGCTTCACGGGCGCTCGGGGGCGCTCGTGAACATCCGGGGCGCGAGCCCTGACCGGGACGGCCGCGCGGCCGCCCCGGAACCGACGAGCAGTGGAGAAGAAGTGCCGATCGTCCAGAACGTGAGGAACAGCGGGAGCGGGGAGAACCCGACCGGCGAGGTCCGGGAGGACCCGGCGGGCGGGAGCGCCGTGCTGACCGGCGAGAGACCGGCCCCGAGCCCCTCCGGCGGGGAGTTCGCCATCGTCACCAGCGGGCTGACCAAGCGCTTCGGGGGTGGCCAGGTGGCCGTGGACGCCCTCGACCTGGCCGTCCCCGGCGGGTCGGTGTTCGGCTTCCTCGGTCCCAACGGCTCGGGCAAGACCACCACGATCCGCATGCTGCTCGGCCTGGTGACCCCGACGGCGGGGGACTGGCAACTGCTCGGCACGCCGATGCCCGGCGGGGCGGGCGGCGTGCTGCCCAGGGTGGGTGCCCTGGTCGAGGGGCCGGCCTTCTACCCCTACCTGTCGGGCGAGGCCAACCTGCGCCGCTACGACGCCGCCGACCCCTCGGCCGACCCGCGCACCGTCACGGCCAGGATCGGGTACGCGCTGGAGCGGGTGGGCCTGGCCGCCGCGGCCCGCAAGCGCTACCGGGCCTACTCGCTCGGCATGCGCCAGCGGCTGGCCATCGCCGCCGCGCTGCTCGGCCCGAGGGAACTGCTGATCCTCGACGAGCCGACCAACGGCCTGGACCCGCAGGGCACCCGCGAGGTGCGCGGCCTGGTCAAGGAGATCGCAGCCGAGGGGACGACGGTGTTCGTCTCCTCCCACCTGCTGGCCGAGGTGGAGCAGATGTGCTCCCACATCGCCGTCATGCGGACCGGGCGGCTCGTCGCCCAGGGATCCATCGCCGAGTTGCGCGCGGGGGAGACGGTCAGGATCCGGGTGGAGACCCCCGACACCGTCGAGGCGGCGGCCGTGCTGGCCGGACTCGGCCTGTCGGAGATCCGTCTCGGCGACGGCGACGTCAGCGCCGCGCTGGGCACCGACGTGCCGGAGCGGGTGTGCGCCGCCCTGGTCGCGGGCGGCGTCGCCGTCCGCGGCCTGGCCGTCCAGCGGCCCAGCCTTGAGGACATGTTCGTGGGCCTGACCGGGGAGGGATTCGATGTCGACGGTTAGCGGGAAGGAAGCCGTGTCCACCGAGAACGCCACACGCGCCACTCCCGGCGGGGAGCCCGCCACGGGTGCGGGCCTCGCGCCGGAAACGGCCCTTACGCCGGAAACGGGCCTCGCGGGCGGCGGGCACGTCTCCGGGGGCCCGGCCCCCGCCGGGCGGGCGGTGGGCGCCCCCCGGGCGTGGTTGCGGCTGCTCGGCTCGGAGGTCGGCCTGATCTTCCGGCGGCCGAGGAACCTCGCCATGCTCGCGGTGCTCGCCGTGATCCCGGCGCTGATCGGGATCACGCTGCTGACCTTCAGCGGATCCGTGGGCGACGGGCCCGGTGGGCCCGGTGGCGGGTCGGCGATCTTCGAGCAGGTCACCGGCAACGGGCTGTTCCTCACCTTCGCCGCGCTCTCGGTCCTGGTGCAGTTGCTGCTGCCGGTCACCGTCGCCGTCGTCGCCGGAGACTCGATCGCCGGGGAGGCGGGCATCGGCACGTTGCGCTACCTGCTCGCGGCCCCGGCCGGCCGGAGCCGCCTGCTGGCCGTCAAGTACGTCGGCGTGATCTTCTTCTGCCTGGCCGCCGTCACCGCCGTGGCGCTGTCCGCGCTGCTCACCGGCCTGCTGCTGTTCCCCGCCGGTCCGATCACGCTGCTGTCGGGAGGGACGATCCCCTTCCTCGACGGCGTGCTGCGAATCGGCGTCGTCGTGCTGTACGTCACCGCGGGCATGGCCGCGCTGGCCGCCATCGCGCTGGCCCTGTCGACCCTGACCGAGGTGTCCGTCGGGGCCATCGCCTCGACCGTGGTCGTCGTCATCGTGGCCCAGGTGCTGGGAGTCATCCCGCAGCTGTCGGTGATCCGGCCGTACCTGCTCACCGACTGGTGGAACGGCTTTGACGGGGTTCTGCGGGATCCGGTGGCGACCGGCGAGATGGGGCAGGGGCTGCTGGTCTTCGCCGCCTATGTCGTCGTCTTCGGCTCCGTCGCCTGGGCGCGCTTCACCGGCAAGGACATCACCGCCTGACCCCACCGCACGCCTTCCCCGTCCTGTCCTGGCCTCGTCCCGGCCTTCGCCCTTCGCCGGCCCCCGCGTCCCGTGGGGTGCGGGCGTGCGGGGGTCGCGCCGAGTCATGCGGCGGGAGTGCCGGGCGTCCAGGGAGCCGGACGGCCGGCTTTCCGCGCCCTGGCTTTCCGTGCCCCGGCTGTCCGGAACCGCGCGACGCAGGGGTTCCGGACAGCCGTCCCTGCTTCTCGCGCTGTCTCCGAACAGGAAAGAGGCGATGAGAGGACTCATTCGCCGGCGGAGACCTTGAAGCCCTGCCGCCGCGCATGGGCGCTGAGCTGCAGCTGCCAGGCCCTCAGCCCGATGTCGAGGTCGGTGGCGTTCGATAGCGACCGTCCCACGCTGTCGCCGAAGAGGCCGTTGGCGTAGAGCTGGAACGGCAGGTACTGCCAGCCCTTCGCCACCTGCGTGGAGCCCTTGCTGAACAGCCTGTTCGCCCGCTGACCCCCCAGGATCGGGATCTCGAGGTCGAGGAACTCCTTGCTCCTCAGCAGGCCGGTCGTCGCGGGGAACACCCCGGAGACGGTGTTCAGTGACCTGACCGCCTCGGGATCGGAGTTCAGCCACCGGGCGAACCCGAAGGCTGCGAGCCGGTGCTTGCTCGTCGAGAGCACGGACACGCCGGAACCGCCGTTCTCCGCGTTGACCGGTTTCCCGGCGTCCCAGCGCGGGATGGGCGCGGCGCGCCACCGGCCTTTGGTCCGCGGGATCGCGCCCTCGATGACGCCGGGTGCCCAGGCGCCCGTTATCCACAGCGCGTACCTGCCGCTCGCCATGCTCTTCCACCACGCGTCGCTCCAGGTCACGGCAGGTTCGACGAGCTTCTCCCGCGTCAGTCTGGTCCACAGTCTCGCCCATCGCCTGGTCCCCCTGTCCTGCAGGTCGATCCGGAGGGTCGTGGCGTTCTCGATGCCGAACGGCCGCCCGCCCGCCTGCCAGATCAGGCTGTCGGTGATGCCGGAGTCGGTCGGATCGACGCTGGTGACGAAGACGCGGGGGTCCCTCTTCCTGATCTTCTCGGCGACCGCCACGAACTCCCCCCAGGTCTTCGGCGGCGTCAGGCCGAGCCGGTCGAAGACGTCCTTTCGGTAGATCATGGTCATCGGGCCGGTGTCCTGGGGGATCGCGTAGACGCTGCCGTTGAGGTCCACCTGGTCCCAGGCCGAGGGACTGAACTCCTTCGCCAGCTTTTCGGCGCCGTAAGGGTTGAGATCGGTCACGACTCCGGAGAACGCGAAGCGGGGCAGCGCGAAGTATTCGATCTGCGCCACGTCGGGAATGCCGATGCCGGTCTTCAGCGCCGCCCGGAGCCTGGCGTACTCGCCTCTGGATCGGCCGGCGTTGACCAGATTTATCTTGATCTTGGGGTACTTCCGCTGGAACAGCGCCACCGTTTTTTGAAGGTTGGGCACCCACGACCAGAACGTCAGCGTGGTCTCGGTCCGCAGGGCCCTCTCGATGTCGGCGGATCTGATCTCGGGTGGCGGAGACTGCGAGGGGTGGCGGGGCGGCACGCCGCAGGCCGCCAGGGCGAGCAGGACGATGGAGAGCGCGGCGAGCGCTGTGGCGCGCATGCTGTGCCGCATGACGAGGACCTCCATGAGGGGCGGGAGAACGTTGCCCTGCGGCTTCGGCCGACGGAACGGGCCGTGCCGCGGGAGGGGGAGACGATGGGCTGGCGTAAGGGAAGCGATGTGACGGACATAACGGTAGAACGCTGCCCTGAGCTGCAAACATTTCCGGAACGCGCGGCCCGCCGCCCCGCTTTACGGCACGGTGACGGGCCGGCGCCGCCGCCGTGAAAGACCGGGAGGCGCGTGCCGCGGCGCCCTCCCGAGAGGCGGGCGGCCGCGGCCGGTGAAGGAAAACGCGGAACGGCCCCGGGAAAGGAGGTTTCCCGGGGCCGCCCCGCGCTCTGAAGGAGACCGGAAGCCGGTCGGGAGGCGATCAGGAGGCGATCAGGAGGCGCGGCCCCGGCGCAGGCCGAACGCCGCGACCACGAGCCCGGCGAGCCCGAGCACCAGCCCGGCCCCGCCGAGCAGGCGGGCGGTGCCGTCCGAGCTCTCCGAGGCGGCGACGGGGGCCACCGACGGCGCCGACACCGCCGGGGCCGTGGCCGAGGGGGTGGCGGAGGCGCCGTGGCCGTCTCCCCCGGCGGAGGCGGGGGTGAGCTTCAACGTCGGGGCCGGGCGCTCGGGCTCGGAGCCGTCAGCCTTGGGCTCGTCCGCCCACTTGACGACCTCGCCGCCGCTGTAGGTCTGGGTGGCGGGGAAGACGAGCTGGTCGGTGTCGGTGGGCAGCGCGCCCATGGACACCTCGAACTCCTGGAACTGGCCGGGGTCGATCTTCCCGCCCGACCAGGTGACCTTCGTGACCGCCTCGGTGAGCTCGCCGTACTCGGTGGTGATCGGCTTGGGCAGCTTGCCCTCGACCACCTTGACGTCCCAGCCCGGCACCGGCTTGACCGAGACGAAGGCCAGCGGGTGGTCGGTGGGGAAGGTCACCTCCAGCTTGGTCGTCGAGGCGTCGTCGCGCTCGTTCGGGACCCGGAAGGCGACCTTGGTGAAGCCGCCCTGCTGGGCGCTGCCGGGATTGATGGTGACGTGCGCGAGGGCGGGAAGGGCGAGACCGAGGGTGATGGCGGCGGCACCGGCGGTGACGGCGGCCAGGCGGCGGCAGGCGTGCGTGAGCGACACGGGGTTCTCCACTTGGGGTTTTCGGGTTTTCCGGGGTCGGGTCAGGCGGCGGGAAGCGGAGGACCGCGCCGGCTGACGGAGTGACGGAGGACGGTACGCGCGGGAACGGGCGCGGCCGGGACGTACGCGGGACCCGGCGGGCGGGCGACGGCGGCGGGGGGCCGCAGCAGCGGGAACATGGCGCCGAGGCGGCGACCGGCCGAGCGGAGCAGCACCCACAGGGCGCTCTCGCCGCGGGCCAGCCACCATCCGGTGATCAAGGTGGCGGTGAGGTGCGCGACGAGCATGCCGAGGCTCTCGCCCAGCCCCCTGACGTGCGGATGCGGGGGCGGGATCCCCTCGACGCCACCGAGCGCGAACAGCTCGTGCAGCGACAACTGCAGGGTGGCGAGCCCGGCGCTGATCGTCACCATCGACCGCTCGCGCCCGGCGAGCAGCGCGGCCGTCGCCATGACCGCCGCTCCTGCCGCGGCCACCACCCACGGCCGCGGCCAGGAACCGCCCGCGGCCACGTGGCCGAGGACGGCGAGTGCCAGGCAGACGGCCGAGAAGGTGGCCGCGCGCATGAGGCGTAACGGGAGGCGGGCGCGCATGGTGACCCATATGTTCTCACGCCGTGGGATGTCTGCCGTTCTGGAGTTTTTGTCGCTATGGTTGCCGCGACCGTGATCGGTCCCGAGCCGAGGTGGTGGCGATGCGGCACGTCGTTGGGGTGCTTGTCGGGCTGGTCGTGGCGGCCGTGCTTCTCTTCGGCGCGGGCTGGGCCGTGCAGGAGGCGGGGGCGAGCCTGGTGCCCCTCCCCGCGGAGAGCGGTTCGAAGACCTGGATCGCCCTCGGGGTGATGGCCGGGATCGGTCTCCTGGTCGGCCTGGTGGTCGCCGGTCGCGTCTCCCCGCTGGCGACCTTCGTCCCGTCGATGGTCCTGCTCGCCTGGACCGTGGTCTACGCCCTGGACGTCAGGCGAGCCATGGGCCTGGTCCCCGACGATCCGACCTTCCACGAGGTGCTCCTGCAGGCCGGTCGTGGCATGGGCCTGCTGCTGACCACCGGCGTCTACGCGCTCCTCGGCATCCTGCTGTTCCTGCCGGTGCTGATGCCCTCCCGCTGGGCGCCGCGGTTCCGGGGCGACGAGGAGGAGTACGAGGAGTCCGACGCCCAGGGTTACCGCTGAGCCCTGGATCGCCGGGGCCGTGCCCGTCACCGCGCGTCCGCCGGGCCCGTACCGTCCCCGCGGTCACCTTCGGCGGTGACCGGTCGAGCTGACCGAGCCCTCCGCGCCGGGGTCCTCCTCGCGGTCCCCCTCATCACGGGAGGTCTTCTCCTTGCGGGCGGCCTCCTCGCGGGCGGGCTCCTTGCCGCTCGCCCTCCCGGGGGGGAGGGCGGCCTTCCTCACGCCGGCGTGCCGGTCCTCCGGGTCGGTCCCGAGCGGCTGCGCGTCCTCCAGCGGGAGCCGGAGGACGAACCGGGCCCCTCGCGGCGAGTCCTCGATCAGCAGGGTTCCCTGGTGGGCGTGGGCGATGTCGCGGGAGATGGCGAGGCCGAGCCCGCTGCCGCCGGAGTCGCGCAGACGTCCGTCGTCCAGGCGGGTGAAGCGTTCGAAGACGCGCTCGCGGTCGGCCGGCGCGATGCCGGCGCCGTCGTCGACCACGCTCACGACGGCCTTGCCGTCCGCGAAGCCGACGGAGACCTCGACGCGGCTGTCGGCGTGCCGCCGCGCGTTGCTCAGCAGGTTGTTCACCACCCGGATCAGCTGGATCCGGGAGCCCCGGACCGTTACGCGAGCGTTCACCTGGACCCGTACGGGCATCCCGGTGCCCTGGGCCGCCTCCTCCGTCACGAGGGCGCCGAGATCGATCAGCTCCTTCGGCGCCGGGTCGGCGGCGCGCAGCCGGGCCAGTTGCAGCAGGTCGTTGACGATCGCCTCGAGCCGGCCGCTGGCCGTCAGCGCTGTCCGGATGGTGTCGCGCGGATCGACGTCGTCGGGGTAGAGGAGGGCCTCCTCCAGCTGCACGCGCAGGCCCGCGATCGGGGTCCTGAGCTCGTGGGAGGCGGTGGAGGCGAAACGGCGCTGCTGCTCCACGGCCTCCTCCAGGCGGGCCAGGGTCTGGTTGGCGGTGCGGGCGAGCAGCGCGATCTCGTCCTCGCCCGAGGGGATGGGCACCCGCAGGCTCAGGTCGCTCACCGTGATCTCGGACATCCGCGCGCGGATCGCCGCCACCGGGCGTAGCGTCCGCCCCACGACGCACCAGGTCATCCAGGCCGCGAGGGCCAGGAGGATGAGAACGCCCGCGGCGATGAAGTACTCCAGGTGGTGCTCGTGCAGGATGGCGGGCTCCTCGAGGCCCGCGTAGACCACCGGGGAGTCAGCCGCCGGAGAGACCCGGATGGCCATGACCATGATGGATCCCTCGGTCAGCTGCTGGAACCGGTCGTCGGCGGGGGGGCGGCTCGTGCTGATCGGCGGCAGGCCCGTGGCCTGCCTGCTGGAGTTGATGACCACGCCGTGGGCGTTCACCAGTTGGACGAGGTCGACCGGGGCGGTGGCGGGGATCGGGTCGGGGATGTTGCCAATCCGCACCAGCGCGCTCCACTGGCTGGCGACCCGCTCGGCGTTGCCGAAGCCGTCCTCCTGGATCCGGTAGCGGATCGCCATGTCGATGCTCGTTCCCACCAGGGCGAGGATGACCAGCAACAGCATCGTCGTGATGATGGTGTAGCGCGCTTGGATCGAGCGCATGCGCGGCCCCCTCATGGTGACGTCAGCGCCGCGAGGCTGCCCAGCAGGTCCAGAGCGTGCGCGGAAGGGCTTCCGGGCTCGGCCTGGAAGACGATCAGTTTCTGGCCGGGAGAGCCGTTGACGCCGAACACCTCGTACGTGAGCGTCAGGTCGCCGACGTCATGATGGCGGAAGCGTTTGGTCGCGACGTTCTCGCCGGACACCTCGTGGCGCGCCCACATCCGGCGGAAGTCCGTGCTCTTGAGCGAGAGCTCGCCGACCAGCTCGGTCAGGCAGGGGTCGTCGAGGTCCGCGCCCGCGATGGCGCGCAGCTGGGCCACCTTGGAGCGGGCGGACTCCTCCCAGTCGCGGTAGAACCGGCGGGAGGCGGGGTTCAGGAAGATCAGCCGGAGCAGGTTGTCCCGGTGGTCCAGCCCGTCGTAGAGCGCGTCGGCCATCTGGTTCGAGGCCAGCACGTCCATCCAGCGGCCGGTCACGATCGCCGGGGTGTAGGGCCAGCTCCGTATCAGCCGTACCAGTGCCGGCTTGACCCGGGCCGGCTGGTCGGGGGTTCTGGACCGCCGCGGCCCGGGGTGCGCCAGCTGGTGCATGTGAGCCGCGGCGTCGGGGGTGAGGTCGAGGACCTGCATGAGGGCGCCGAGCACTCGCTCGGACGGGTGGCGTTCCCGTCCCTGCTCCAAGCGGATGTAGTAGTCGGTGCTGACTCCGGCCAGCATCGCCACCTCTTCCCGGCGCAGCCCCGGTGTCCGCCGGGAACCGGCAGGCAGGAGCCCCACCTGTTCGGGGGTGGTGAGTTCACGCCGAGCGCGCAGGAACTCACCCAGGAGATTGTCGCTGTCCATAGCGTTACGGTATGTCAGAACGCATTTGACAAGGTGGCAGTATTACTCCCATGAACGTTCCCCAGTCTTGACGAATGCCCTGCTGGGAGCCTTTTCTAAGGTTTCTTTCCGATCGTTTGTCCCTCCGGGCCGATGATCGTCGAACCTTGTGCGATCGCGTTTTACCTTTGTCTCTCCGCTGCCATTTTCGGCTACGCGTGGGGGATTCCAGTGGTAAAGGGCGGGGGGGAACGGTCATTGGAAAGCGGGTTTTCGTATGGAGGGGGTCCGGGGGGGTCAAGAGGGGTCCATGCGCGAGTGAAGGATGACCCCGCACCGGCGGGATCATGGAAATGTGATTAACGTCACTCTTGCTTCGCTGGAGATTCCTGGGGGGCATCTTGACCTTCTGGCGGGGGTGGCGTACAAGGTCGGTCCCTCCGTCCGGCCCCCGCCGCTCGCGGCGATGCGCCCCGGGGTGCCGCCCCCCGACGTCCGGCGGTCAGCCGGAGTAGAGGCGGGCGACCACCTCCTCGATGGAGTCCCCCTCGGGGGCGGTGGCGCGCAGGTCGTCGAGGGTGCCGTCGAAGGCCAGGCTGCCGTGGTCGATCAGCATCACGCGGTGGCAGAGCTTCTCGATGTCGCCCATGTCGTGGGTGGTGAGCAGGACGGTGGTGCCCCGGTCGGCGTTGAGGTGCCGCAGGAAGTCGCGCATGGCGGCCTTGCTCACCACGTCCAGGCCGATCGTGGGCTCGTCGAGCACCAGCACGGCGGGGTCGTGCAGGAGGGCGGCGGTGATGTCGCCGCGCATGCGCTGGCCGAGGCTGAGCTGGCGGACCGGGGTGGTCATGAAGTCGGCGAGGCCGAGGATCTCGGTCAGCTCGGCCAGTCTCCGCCGGAAAATCGGCTGATCTACTTTGTAAAGGTGTCGGATCAGCTCAAAACTGTCCCGCAGCGGAAGATCCCACCACAGGGTTGTCCGCTGGCCGAACACCACCCCGATCCTGCGCGCCAGGGCCACGCGGCGGCGGGTCGGATCGAGCCCGGCCACCCGGATGCTGCCCGAGGTCGGCGCCAGGATGCCGGTGAGCATCTTGATGGTGGTGGACTTGCCCGCGCCGTTGGGGCCGAGGTAGCCGACGAACTCCCCGGCCTCCACGGTGAACGACAGATCCCGTACGGCGTGCACGGTCTTTTTGGCCCTGCGGCGGCCCACGGTGAACGAGCGGCCGACCCGGTCGAGTTCGATCATGTGTCAACTTCCCGTCGAGCGGTAGCGGCGGATGCCCGCCCGCCAGGCGAGGGCGGCGACGGCGGCCAGCAGGACGGCCGCCAGGGGCGAGGCGAAGCGGAGCCAGTACGGCAGGCCGAGGGGGTCGTCGCGGTCGAGCACGAACAGCGCGGGCTGCCAGTTCACGAACGCCAGCGGCACGACGAAGGTGACGCCCTTGACGAGTTCGGAGCCGTAGACGCTCAGGGGGTACTGAGTGAGGGTGCCGCCTCCGTAGGTGAAGGCGTTGGCCACCTCGGGTGCGTCGGTCAGCAGGAACTGCACGGCCCCGCCGAGGGCGAAGACCGAGGTGAAGATGACGAGCCCGCACGCGACCATCAGCGGGATCATCCAGACCCTGCCCCAGCTCAGGCCGAGCTGGGGCAGGGCGACGGTGAGCACGACGGCCGCCTGGGCCAGCCTGCCGAAGCGGTGCACCCCGAAGCGGTCGACGGCCATCTGCGTGAACGCGCTCGCCGGGCGGATCAGCATGGTGTCGAAGCTGCCGCTCCTGATGTGCTGGCTGAGCCGGTCGACGTTGCCGAAGAGCATGTCGGCCAGCGCGAAGGACAGGCCGGCGGTGCCGTACAGGAACATCACCTCGGCCAGGGTGAAGCCGCCGAGCGATCCGGTGTGCTCGAAGATCACCCAGATCGCCGCCACGTCCAGTGCGTTGACCGCGAACGAGCCCAGCGTCATCATGATCAGCGGTCCTGGGTACTGTGCGGAGGCCCTCAGCCAGGTCCAGGCCAGCAGGAGGTAGGTCCTCACCATCGGGTGCCTTCCGCGGCCGTCTCCCGTGCGGCGGGTTTGTGGTCCCGGTGGTCCCAGGGGTCCTGGCCGTTGTCGTCAGCCACCTTGGATCACGACCTTTCTGCGGGCCGCGTTCGTGGCCAGGGCTCCCAGGGCCAGCAGGGCCGCCGCCCACATGGCCTGGAATCCCAGGGCGTCCAGGATGTCGCGCTTGCCGAGGTAGAGGTCGGCGGGGACCTGGACCATGGCCGACCAGGGGAGTGCTTCGGCGAGGGTGCCGAGCCAGCCGGGGAAGAGGTTGAGGGGCAGGACCATGCCGCTGAAGAAGAGGGTCGTCACCAGTGAGATCGTGTGCACTCCCCGGTCGTCGATGATCCAGCAGGCGGACAGTGCGACCAGGTAGCGCAGGGCGAAGCTGACGATCACCCCGAGGGTGAGGCCGGCCATGAAGGACAGCCAGGTCAGCGGGTCGTCCGGTACGACGAGGCCGAACAGGGCGGCGCCGGCGATCGTGGGTGGCAGGCTGCGGCCGAGGAGGAGGTAGCAGGCCCGGCCGAGGTCGTCGGCGAGGTTCCACATCTGCAGGGAGGCGGGGCGGAGCAGGTCGAGGGCCACGTCTCCGTTGCGTACGCGTTCGGAGAGTTCCAGGCCGCCGCCGAAGACCTGCATGGGGCCGATGAAGGCCTGGCTGAGGAAGCAGAAGGTCACGGCGTCGGCGAGGTCGTACCCGGCGAGGCCGGGGCGGGCCTGCCAGAGGGCGATCAGGACGTAGGCGCGGAGGATGCCGAAGACGGTGTTGGTGAATGCTCCGGCGACGGCGGCGGCGCGGTAGGTGGAGTGGCGGCGGAAGCCGTACCCGGCGATGCGCGCGTAGAGCAGGAAGGCTGCCTCCCGGAGGGTGTCAGGACAACCCTCCTATCCTCCTTGGCGCTTGGGGGGGAGGCAATGGATTTTCGGCGGCGGGGGGGCGGGGTGCGGCGGGATCGGTCGTCGATGCGGTCTGTTTCCGGGCTTGGAGGGGTGGTGACGTTGGGTGTGCGGGTGTGTCGTGAGAGTGATGTATACATGCGTGATACTTAGTTGTAATCTCTCCGATATGTCCAATAGCCGATAAAAGCCCATTCTGAGGGGAATGTCCTTTTGTGGAGGTCCCCCATGCGCGACGAGATCGATATGGATGTCAGTCCGGTCTACCCCTTCAGCTGGCAGGCCGCGACCCTCAACGCGATCATGCGCGGCACGTTCAAGCCCATCTCCGACCTGCTGCTGAGAAACGACGTCGGCTTCGCCGCGGCCTCCCGCATCGTCGCGCTGGCCGGCAGGGTGCCGTTTCGCCTGCCCGTCCACGTGCGCGTGACCCCCGACGAGGCGGGGGCGTGCCCGGGGGAGTGGGTCCGCGCGGGGGAGGAGCTCGACGAGGGCAAGGTCCTGCTCTACTTCCACGGCGGAGGCTACTTCTCCTGCTCCCCGGCGACCCACCGGCCGATCACCTGGCGTCTGTCGGCCGCGACCCGGCGCCCGGTGCTGGCGGTCGACTACCGCCAGGGCCCCGTCCACCGGCCGGCCGAGGCCCTCGAGGACGCGATCGCCGCCTACCGATGTCTCCTGGAGCTCGGCTACGGCCCCGGCGACGTCGTCTTCGGCGGGGACTCCGCCGGGGGCCACCTCACCCTGGCCACCCTTCTGGCGCTCCGTGACCAGGACATGCCGCTGCCGGCCGCCGCGGTGTGCCTGTCCCCGTGGGCGGACCTGACCGGCGCGCCCCGCAGGGTCAACCGGCTGCTCGACCCGATGATCCCGGCCGGCCGTGTCGACTGGCTCGCCCGCCGCTGGACCGCGGGGCTCGACCCCCAGGACCCCCTGCTCTCCCCGGTCCTCGGCGACTACACCGGCCTGCCCCCGTTGATGATCGTCACGGGCTCCACCGAGGTCCTGCGCGACGAGGGCCGCCGGGTGGCCGAGCGGGCCCGTGCCGCCGGGGTGCCGGTCACGTACGAGGAGTGGCCCCGCATGCCGCACGTCTTCGCCATCCTCGCCGACGTCGTCCCCGAGGCCCGCGAGGTGTACCCGCACATCGCCCGCTTCCTCGTCGCGACCCAGGAGCTCATGCCCGGCCGCGCCACCTCGAAGCGGAGCCGCGCTCCGGCCGCCCTGGAGGTGCCCGACCTCTCGGCCTCGGACCTTTCTGTGTCGGATCTCCCCGTGCCGGACCTTCTCCTGCCGGGCCTCGCCGTCCCCGGTCTCGCCCAGCCGGTTCCCTCCCCCGAGGAGGCCTCCGCCCCGGCTCCGCGGAACCCGTCCGCGCGCTCCGCCTCGACCGCCGCCTGAGGCGTTCCGGGACGTGCGCCCGAGAGCCGGCGCGCGCCCTTGCCGCTGGTCACACGGTTCCGCCCCGTCCCAAGGGCATCCCGAACACCACGGATTCCTTACCCCGAGGGATCATTCGCCTTACCTCTCAT
This sequence comes from Streptosporangium sp. H16, assembly GCF_051918855.1. Classification (NCBI taxonomy): domain Bacteria; kingdom Bacillati; phylum Actinomycetota; class Actinomycetes; order Streptosporangiales; family Streptosporangiaceae; genus Streptosporangium; species Streptosporangium sp. H16. The sequence continues at coordinate 46,155 of NZ_JBPXMD010000027.1, read as the reverse complement.
ATCCCTTGTGACCGGTCGGGAGCGAAGGACGCTCGAATCCCGCCACAGTGTGCTTGCCGTAGCCCGCGCACGAGAGGCTCAACGAGGATGGCACGTGGGGGAGCAGGTCCCGTGAACGGCATGCCGACCGGTGTGCGGCCGCTGACCGTCGGGGACCCGGTCATCATCGGCCGCTACCTTCTGCTCGGCCGCCTCGGAGTAGGTGGGATGGGCATCGTCTACCTGGCCGAACACCCGCAGGGTGGGGTGGTGGCGCTCAAGACGCCGCACCCGATGCATCTCAACGATGCCACGCTCCGCGCCCGTTTCGCCGAAGAAGTGCGATTCTCCCGGAGAGTGGTGCCTTTCTGCACCGCCGCGGTGATCGAGGACGGCACCGACAAGGACCGTCCCTACCTGGTGTCGGAGTACGTCCCGGGCCCCGCGCTGTCCCAGGTGGTCTCCGCGCACGGCCCCCTCACCCCCGACCTGGCGTACGGCGTCGCCCTGGGGGTGGCCGCGGCACTGGTGGCGGTGCACGAGGCGGGGCTGGTCCACCGCGACCTCAAACCCGGCAACGTGCTTCTGTCGGACACCGGCCCCCGAGTGATCGACTTCGGTATCGCCAGGGACGTCGACGTGCTCGCCGCGCACACGCAGGCGGGTCAGGTCATGGGCAGTCCCGGCTGGGTCGCCCCCGAGCGGCTCACCGGCGGGCTTGCGCTGCCCGCCTCCGACGTCTTCGCCTGGGGCTGCCTGATCGCCTACGCGGCCTCCGGCCACCACCCCTTCGGCGCCGGGGAGGCGGACGTGCTGACCCGGCGCATCCTGGTCGAGCCGCCGAGGGTGGCCTCGGTGCCCGCGCTGCTGCGCCCGGCGGTCGAGGCGTCCCTGGCCAAGAACCCCGCCGAGCGGCCCAGGGCCGCCGACCTGCTCGGCGCGCTGCTCGCCGCGGGCGGCGTGGGCGACCCGTGGGACCTGCGCGAGGCGGTCGCCGAGGTGCTGGCGGAGATCTGGACGCCGGTGCCCTGCGCCCCGGGAGCCGGGAGGGTCCGGCTCGCGGCCGTGTCCTCACCGTCCTCACCGTCCTCGCCGCACTCCTCGTCCCTGCCCCTGTCGTCCCTGTCGCGCTCGTTGCCCTCCTCGTCGCTCCACGACGAGCCCTCGGTCCCGGTGAGGGTCCCCGGCAGGGGGTCGCGCAGGGCCGGGCCGCGTAAGGGGGCGCACCTGTCGCAGGCCGGTTTCGCGGCGCTGGCCACGGTCTCCATGGCGGCGGTCACCGTGGCCGCCGCGACCGGTGGCGGCGGGCCCGGCCCCGTCGGCGACCCCGGCGTTCCCGAGCCGGTTCCGCTGGTCCTTCCCGCCGACGGCACGCCCTCCGCCTCCGTCTTCGGCGCCGGCACCCGCCCGCCCACCGGCCGGCCACGGGTGCCGGCGCCGACCACCCCCTCCACCGTCCAGATCACCACCACCAGGACCGTCTCGCTGCCCACCGCGGGCCTTGACGGCCACGACGGCCGGGAGGACCCGCTGCCGGAACGCCCCCGGGGACCTCGTGGCTCGGGCGGCTCGCCGGACGACGGCGACGACCCGCGTGACTGCGCGGACACGACCGCCAAGGGCAAGGGCAAGGGCCGGGCCGGGGACTGCCCGACGGCCTCGAGCGACCCCAAGCCCTCCTTCACCCAGATCCCGCAGACCGGCGACGGGGAGAGCCCGTCCCCGACGCCCACCGCCCCCGCCCCCTCGGGGACGACCATCACCCCGCAGCCCACCCCCGGCCCCTCCATGCAGATGGGCTGAGTCATCCTTTTCGGACGATTTACAGGGAGATATCGGTGCATCGGTTAAAGTGAGCGCCGCGAGTCGAGGCGGAGGGGGATACCGATGGGCGGGCCTGTGGCCGGTGCGGTGGAACTGAGCGGCGTCGGGGTCCGGGTGGTCGGCCGTACCCTGCTGGACGGCATCGGCTGGCGGGTCGGGTACGGGGAGCACTGGGTGGTCCTCGGCCCCAACGGGGCCGGGAAGACGACGCTGCTCTCGCTGGCCGCCGCCGTACGTCATCCCACCGAGGGGGCCGTCACCGTGCTCGGCCAGCGGCTGGGCCGGGTCGACCTGCGGGAGCTGCGCCGCCACATCGGCCTCGTCGCGGCCAGCCAGCGGCTCGTCGACGAGGAGCTGCTGGAGGAGGAGGGCGCCACCGCGCACACCGTCGTCCTGACCGGCCACACCGGGACCAGCGCCCCGCTCTGGGACCGCTACGGCCCCGCCGAGCACGAGCGCGCCCACCACCTGCTGGCCGACATGGGCTGCAAGGACCTCGCCGACCGGCTTTTCCGCGTCTGCTCCCAGGGTGAGCGGGCCCGTGTCCGCGTTGCCAGGGCGCTGATGGCCGATCCGGTGATCCTGCTGCTGGACGAGCCGTTCGCCGGTCTCGACCTGCCCGCCCGCGAGGACCTGATCACCGCGGTGGAGGACCTGGCGGCGACCCGCCCGGCGCTGACCACGGTCACCGTCACCCACCACCTGGAGGAGGTCCCGGCCACCACGACCCACGCCCTGCTGATGCGCGACGCCCGCGTCCAGGCGGGCGGGCCGGTGGCGGAGATCCTGACCGCGGAGAACCTGTCGGAGTGCTTCGGGCGTCCGCTGCGCGTCGACCACCTCGACGGCCGCTGGTCCGCCCGCGCGGTGCGCGGCTGAGGGTCTCGCGGCGGGCGGGGCGCCGGCCGGCCGTGAGGCCGGGCGGGCCATGCCGGCGAGGGAGCGACCGGAACGCGGGGCGATCTGCGGAAAAAGCGGTGTTATGCGGGTGATCTTCCCGGTACGGTGTCACGCATGGCGACCAAGCTGAACCAGATCCTCGCCGTGGAGAAGGGCGTCAAGTCCGACACCCAGCGCAAGGTGACCGACGCTTACCACACGATCCAGAAGAACGCTCTGCTGTCGGGCATCTCGCGGACCTACCAGCCCATCGACGACGAGGGCGAGCGGCTGCCCCCGGAGTCGACCCGGGTCCAGGTGCAGGGCGAGGACCTGCTCAAGCAGGTCGGCGCCGCGCTCACCCGGCTGTTCGACGTCACCGCCACCAAGGACTGGGCCAACTGCTCGGCGCGGGCCGACGTGAAGGTCGACGGTTCCACCCTCCTGGAGGACGTGCCCGTCACCTATCTTCTGTTCCTGGAGAAGCAGCTGGTCGACCTGCACACCTTCATCGCCAAGCTGCCCGTCCTGGACGCCGCCGAGGCCTGGACGCTGGACCAGTCGACCGACTGCTGGCGGACCGAGCCGGTCAAGACGACCCGGACCAAGAAGGTGCCCCGCAACCACGTCAAGGCGGAGGCCACCGACAAGCACCCCGCCCAGGTCGAGGTCTACCACGAGGACATCGTCGTCGGCTTCTGGACCAAGGTCACTTTCTCCGGGGCCGTGCCGCAGAAGCGGGTCAACGAGCTCCTGGAGCGGGTCGGCAGGCTCCAGAACGCGGTGAAGTTCGCCCGGGAGGAGGCCAACGGCACCGAGATCACCTACCAGCGCGTCGGTGAGAAGGTGATGGGCTACCTGCTCGGGTAAGATCACAGGACTCCCCGTCGGAGCACGGGGATGCGCGAAAGCGCGAAAGCTGAAACTGAAACCGTCAGACTGACACGCGGCCACAGTGGGGGTTCGAATCCCTCCCCCGGCACCACCTGCCGGGGTGGCCCAACCGGTAGAGGCAGCCGCTCAAGCTCAGGCTCTCGCTCCAGATTCAGCATTCGCCGCCAGGCGCCGGATCGAACGGATGCGGGCGACGATGGTCGAGTGCGGGTTCGAGTCCCGCTGGACGCTCCACGTGCGTCTATAACTTAACGGCAGAGTGCGACCTCATCATGAGTGACCCGGATCCTTAAACGTGCCGGTGCCGCGATATGGCGGCACTCCAGGCCCTCGGGGAATGGATACTTCCCCGGGGGCCGTCGCCTTTTCGCCGCCGCTCTCCCGCCGCGGTCCTGCGATCCGTCCCGTCCTGGACGGAGACGTCGTGGACGGCGCGGAGCGGGCCGGAGACGGCGCGGGGAGCCCGTGGACGGTGACGCGGGCCCGAGGTGGTCAGTCCTTCTTGCGCTGGCGGATCAGGCCCATGAACCCCGGGCTGGGCTTGAACCTCGCCGTCCAGGTCTCCGCGATCTCCAGCGGTTCCCCGGTCTGCGGGTTGCGCCCGCTCCGCGCGGGCCTGTGCACCATCTCGAAGGATCCGAACCCGGGAATCGCCACCTTGTCCTCGGCCGCCACGGCCGTCTGGATCGTCCCCAGGATCGCGTCGAGAGCCGCGGCCGTCTGCCTCCGGGTGAGCCCGGCCTCGGCGGCGGCCTTCTCGATCAGCTCGCGCTTGTTCATGGGAACAGTTAACGCCATCACCACCCGGTGGATCGAGCCCCGTTCTCCACTCGCCGCGCGGGTGTGACGTCTTCGCGGTGACCGGGTCCCCCGCGCGGCCGGCCGTCTTGCGCGTGCCGCGCGGGTGCCCGCCGTTTTCGGGTGGCGGGCACCCGGCCTTGTTCAGCGGTCGGGCTGGGCGGCCAGCCGTTCCGCCTCCGTGTGCAGTGCCTCGACGAGGATGAGCTCCAGAAGGAGGTCTTCGTCAACGAGGCCGATCAGAACATCCATCGAGCCTCCCTGACTACTCGACGCCCCAGGGGTCGCGGAAGTTGACACACGTACCGAACAAGACTCGGACATGATCGACTGTTGATCGTTCGCATACGTGGGGGCTCGCTAGGCGGGGACCAGTTCCGCCAGGTCGACGTGCTCTCCGACCTCGCGGATGCTCATGCAGTACGCCACCAGGACCCGCCGCCCGTCGATCCGGCGGGTGACCAGCAGACAGGGGCCGTCGTGGACCACGATCGCCTCAACCTCGATGCCCTGGGGGCTTCGCCAGATACCCATGAGCCCGAGGCTACGGAGAACCGGGTAAGGGCGGGGTAACCAAACGGGCATATCGTGATACACGGCGTGGAGGCTGTGGATCTATATGTATGCCCTCTGATGATTAACCTGGTGGCTTTGGGTAGCAGGACGCTGGAATTACCGTCATCAGGGAGAAAACACCATGGCTTTGCCCAAGCTCACCCCCGAACAGCGTCAGGCCGCCCTGGTCAAGGCCGCCGAGACCCGTACAGCTCGCGCCAAGCTTCTCGCCGAGGTCAAGACCGGCGCGCTCAGCCTGGAGCAACTGCTTGGCCGTGAGGACGACATCGCCAGGCGCATCAAGGTCTCGCAGGCTCTGCGGGCCCTGCCCGGAGTCGGGACCGTCAAGGCCGCGCAGCTGATGGCGCAGGCCGACGTGGACGAGGCGCGCCGTCTGGGAGGCCTCGGTACCCAGCAGCGCCGCAAGCTCATCGAGGCCGTCGGCCGCTGAGATGCCGCCCGCCGTCCGCCGCCCGCGTTCCCGGGGGAGAGGCTCCCGGGGACGCGGGCCGTGGGGAACCCGTGGGGAACGGGTGCGGGAGGGGCCGCCGTGGCCGGTGCGCGGAGCGCGAGGCGCGGGAGGGGCCGAGGGAACGGGGAGGCCCCGCCGTACGGACTCGGGGGAGACCCGTGCGGCGGGGCCTGTCGATCTGGTCGTCGGGCTCGTCCGGGGGGAACCGTCCCATGCCCTGGGAGCGTCCGGTCGGGCCCGGTCCGGAGAGTCAGTGAGCCTCTGCGAACTGCTGCTCCTCCGTCGAGCCCTTCAGGGCCGTGGTGGAGGAGTCCGGCGCGATGGCCGTGCTGACCAGGTCGAAGTATCCGGTGCCGACCTCGCGCTGGTGGCGGGTGGCGGTGTAGCCGCGCGCCTCGGAGGCGAACTCGGCCTCCTGGAGCTCGACGTAGGAGGTCATGCCGTCCTCGGCGTAGCCGCGGGCGAGGTCGAACATCGAGTGGTTCAGTGAGTGGAAGCCCGCCAGCGTGATGAACTGGAACTTGTAGCCCATGTGGCCGAGCTCTCGCTGGAACTTGGCGATGGTGGAGTCGTCCAGGTGCTTCTTCCAGTTGAACGAGGGCGAGCAGTTGTAGGACAGCATCTGGTCGGGGTACTCGGCCTTGACGGCCTCGGCGAACTCGCGGGCCACGTCCAGGTCCGGGGTGGAGGTCTCCATCCAGAGCAGGTCGGAGTGGGGCGCGTAGGCCAGGCCGCGGGCGATGCAGGCGTCCACGCCGTTGCGGACCCGGTAGAAGCCCTCCGCGGTACGGTCGCCGGTGGTGAACGCCTGGTCGCGGGGGTCGACGTCGGTGGTCAGCAGGGTCGCGGCCTGGGCGTCGGTCCGCGCGATGACCAGGGTCGGCACGCCCAGCACGTCCGCGGCGAGGCGGGCGGCGCTGAGGGTCTTGATGTGCTGGCCGGTGGGGATGAGCACCTTGCCGCCCAGGTGGCCGCACTTCTTCTCCGAGGCGAGCTGGTCCTCCCAGTGCACCCCGGCGGCCCCTGCGGCGATCATGCCCTTCATCAGCTCGAAGGCGTTCAGCACGCCGCCGAAGCCGGCCTCGGCGTCGGCCACGATCGGCGCCAGCCAGTGCGGCGCGTCCCGGTCGCCCTCCGACCAGGTGATCTGGTCGGCGCGCAGCAGCGCGTTGTTGATGCGCCGCACGACGGCCGGAACCGAGTTGGCCGGGTAGAGGCTCTGGTCGGGGTAGGTCTGGCCGCCGAGGTTGGCGTCGGCGGCGACCTGCCAGCCGGACAGGTAGATGGCCTTGAGCCCGGCCTTGACCTGCTGCACGGCCTGGTTGCCGGTCAGCGCGCCCAGGGCGTGCACGTAGTCCTCGGTGTTGAGCAGGTCCCACAGCCGCTCGGCGCCGAGCCGGGCGAGGGTGTGCTCCTCCTGGACGGAGCCCCGGAGCCGGACCACGTCCTCGGCCGTGTAGGTCCGCGTCGTCCCCTTCCAGCGGGGGTTGGTCTCCCACTCACGCCGCAGCTCGTCTGCGGCTCCCTTGAGGCGATCATTCATGATGCGACTCCTTTTCGTCCCCTGGGTGCCTAGTTCGAGTGTGTGCCTCGACGAAACGGTCAAACAAGGTCGACTCGGACGAAAGAATGGAGATTATTCTCCTGGGATCAATACTCATCGGTATTTGGAGGGGAAGAAGTTAATAGTTTTCTCTATGGACTAGACCAATTCTTGTACCGGGATCAGGTGTTCGCGGGCCGGTGCCGAGGTGCGCACCGGTTTCCGGGGTGGCGGAGGTCTGCGGCGGGCCGGCGCGGTGATCGCCACCGGTGGACCGGAGCCCCCCGCGCGGGCTGCCCGGCGGGCTCCGGCGGCGGGCGCGACGGACGCTCGGGGACGAGCGCGGCGGGCGCTCAGGGGCGGGCGCGGCGACATCCGCCCGAACGGCCCGCGGGGAGATGAAATTTCCTCGGAAATTTCGTTTAGCATCGGGTCATGGCATCTTTGGTGGGTGAAGAACCGCTTTCCTTGACGCAGGAGCTCGATCTCATCGCGTTCGGCCAGCGGCTGAGACACCTGCGCAAGCAGCGCGGCCTCACCCTTTCCGACCTGGGCGAACGCGTGAACCGCGCGCCCAGCCAGCTCTCCCTGCTGGAGAACGGCAAGCGCGAGCCGAAGCTGTCGCTGCTGAAGTCCCTGGCCGCCGCGCTCAACGTGCCGATCGAGGAGCTGCTGCGCAGGCAGGCCCCCAACCGGCGGGCCCAGCTGGAGATGGCCCTGGAGGAGGCGCAGCGCGACCCCCTGTACGCCGGGCTCGGCCTGGCCAGGCTGAAACTCTCCGCGCGCGTCCCCAACGACGTGCTCGAGCACATCCTCGGCCTCTACGGTGAGCTGCGCTCACGTCAGGCCAGGGGGACCGCCACCCCCGAGGAGGCCCGCGCCGCCAACGCCGAGCTCCGCCGCAAGCAGCGTGAGCAGGGCAACTACTTCGCCGAGATCGAGCGGGCCGCCGCCGAGGCGCTCGCCGCGGTCGGCTACCGCTCGGGCGCGCTGTCGCAGAGCACGGTCCAGGCGCTGGTCGGCCACTTCGGCTACACCGTCCAGACGGTCCAGGACCTGCCGCGCACCGTGCGCTCCATCTCCGACCTGCGCAACCGACGCATCTACGTCAAACACGAGCAGGTCGGCATGCACACCCCGCGCACGATCCTGCTGCAGACCCTCGGCCACCTCTCCCTCGGCCACCACCGGCCCCGCGACTTCGCCGACTTCCTGCGTCAGCGGACCGAGGCCAACTACTTCGCCGCCGCCATCCTGGTGCCCGAGGCCGCCGCCGTGCCGTACCTGCGGGAGGCCAAGAAGGACCGCGCGCTGAGCGTGGAGGACCTGCGCGACGTGTTCGCCGTCTCCTACGAGATGGCCGCGCACCGCTTCACCAACCTGGCCACCCATTTTTTGGACCTGGTCTGCCACTTCGTCCGCAACAACGCCGACGGGATCATCTACAAGGCGTACGAGAACGACGGCATCGTCTTCCCCGCCGACGAGCAGGGCGCGATCGAGGGCCAGCGCATGTGCCTGCAGTGGTCGGGGCGCCAGGTCTTCCTGTCACCCGACCGCTTCTCCGTCCACTACCAGTACTCCGACTCGCCCACCGGCACCTACTTCTGTCTCGCCCACGTCGACATCTCGCGTGAGCGCGACTTCGCCATCACCCTGGGCGTCCCGTACCGGGAGTCGCGCTGGTTCCGCGGCCGGGAGGTCACCACCCGCACCAAGTCCGGCTGCCCCACCGGCGACTGCTGCCGCCGCCCGCCCGCCGAGCTGACCCAGCGCTGGGAGGGGTACGCCTGGCCCTCGGCCCGCGGCAACTCCCACATCCTGGCCGCGCTGCCGCCCGGGTCCTTCCCCGGGGTGGACGAGGCCGACGTCTACACCTTCCTGGAGCGCCACGCCGCAGGCTGAACGCGCGGATCCCCGGCCTCACCCGGCGGGCGGGGCCGTCCGGCGCAGCGTCAGGGACGGGTGGCCGTGGAACTGGTAGGCGCCCGCGCTGTCGGGGGCCTGCCCGCGCATGGACCGCAGCACCTCGGCCGGCGGCTCACCGGCGAAGCAGCGCCGGTAGAACTCCGGTGCCGGCCCGCCACCGGTGGACCAGAGCGGGGCGACGACCCCGCTCGCGCCCGCGAGCAGGAACGCCCGGGCGTCCCCCGGCTCCTCCAGGAAGACGAACGGGCTCCCGGCCAGATCGTGACCCAGCACCTCGGACGCGGCCCCGCCGTCGGCGAAGTGGACGACCTCGGGACCCTGGCCGAGCACGCCCAGGACGTCGCCGAGCGCGGGGGAGACCTGAGTGGCGCCGTACTCCGTCACCAGCGGATGCGCCTGCGCCTCGCCGCACACCACCGCGACGCGGTCGGCACGCGCGTTCGAGGGAGGGGGCAGCTCGGGACGCCGCCCGCCGAGGGGCCAGCGGCCGGTCACCGTCTGGCAGTTCAGGTAACCGGGGAGCGAGGGGTCGTAGGGATGCTCCAGCACGGCCAGCTCCCAGGGGACGTGCGGCTCCTGGGAGAGGATCAGCACGCTCGGGCGGCGCGGCGCCACCCGGCCGGCCACCGCGTTCAGCAACTCCCAGAAACCCCACGGCACGCGCGAGCCGACCTCCCGCCCCAGCTCCTCGGAGAGACGGCCCCGCCCGGTCAGCCGCCCGCCGAACTCCGAGGCCCGCGTGCCGAGGTCGCACAGCTCGGCCCGGTCGGGGGTGACGAAGTGCGGCGACTGGTAGGTCCACCACAGCCGTCCCGGCCTGTCGCCGTGCACGATGATCGCCGTGACGTCCGCGGGCTCGCCCATCAGGGCCGGGCGGATGCGGGTACCCGAGACCGGCTCCAGCGCCTCGTGCCCGCTCAGGCTGCCGGGCGAGCCGTGGACCGTGATCGCGCGCAGGCCGAACCCGATCACCTGGCCGCGTACCGCGTAGGTCGCCTGGATCTGCCGGGAGACCTCCGGCTCCTCCTGGGCGAGGGCGATCAGGTTGACCGCGGCGCGCGGGTACGGTGCCGTCTCGTCGGCGCGCAGCCGCACCCGCCACCCGCCGGGCGCGTCGAAGCCCTCGGCGACGATCTGGATGTCCAGGTCGAGCGGCTCGCGCGGTGTCGCGGTGCCGTCCTGCCCCTGGCCGGGGGCGACGCCGATCGCCACCTCGGCACCCCAGCCCGCGACCGCCTCGGCGGGGGACTCGATCAGCGGGATCCCCTTCCACTCGGACCCCGGTGCCACGGCGGGCGTCTCCTTGCGCCGCCTGCGGAAGGCGCCGGTCAGCCGGTCGAGGACCGAGGGCCCCCGCGCTTCAGTGGGAGCCGGCGCCACGGCGGGCGGTTCGGCCGGTGCCGGCGGTGCCGGCGACGGTGAGCCCTGGGGGGCCTGTGGTTCCCGGGACGGCGACGGCTCCTGGAACGACGGTTCCTGCGACGGCGACGGCTGGGAGAACGACGGTTCCTGCGACGACGGTCCCTGCGACAGCCACGGCGACGGCGAGGGCGACGGGAACGGCGGGGAATGAGGGGACACGGGGGACTCGGGGGGCGCGGGGGGCGCGGGGTCCGACAGCTGGTCGGGGCGCAGCCAGTCGGCGCTCATGGCGCCGGTGGACGGCATGTCGCCGTACCCGTTGTCGCGCTCGGTGTCGTGCGGGTTCCCGCCCCGGTCCCGCGGTGCCCGCCCGGGACCCGGCGCCGGATGTCCCTGCCCCTCCGCGCCGGGGAGCGTCCAGTCCGGGGTGTAGGCGGCGGTCTGCGGAGCGTCGGCCGGATCCCGGCCGGAGGGGTCGGTACCGGCCGGCGGCGCCGCGCCCCACGAGGGCGGCGTGGGACCCGCGCCGCCCGGCGGCGGGGGGCTGAGGCTGCTCCCGCCGCCCCCGTGCGAGCCGGGCTCGGCGCCCGCTCCCTGGGAGAGCAGGGGAAGTACCTGCTCGGCGGTGATGCCCCGGTCCAGGCTCAGCAGCGTGGTGAGCCGCTCCCAGGCGGGGCCGTACTCGGCGATGAGCATGATGACGGCGTCGGCCAGCTGCCCGGGAGGCCGGCTGCCCGCCTCGGCGAGCAGCGGATCCAGCCGGTCGCGAAGCTCGCCGGAGGCGCCGCCCATCAAGCTGTCGAGCTCGTCGCGGACGCCGCGCGCCGCCCGCATCACGGCTACCGGGTTCATGCCGTCCTCCCTCGTTCCGGACTGGACTGATCTTCCCACCTGCGCGATGGGGACGGGAGCCGGTAGGTGTGCGGAATCGGCGCCACATAAGGTGATACCCCTAACCACCGAGGTGATGGAAAGGACGGGTCGTGCTACCTGAGGTCGAGGCGTGGCTACGCGGGCGCACCTCATCCTCGGCCGACTGGGCGCTGCCGGAGCTGCTGAGGGCCAAGGGGGAGACGACGATCAGCGTCGTGCTGCCCGCCCGCGACGAGGAGGAGACGGTCGGGGAGATCGTCGCCGCGATCCGCCGCGATCTCATGGAGGCCGTGCCGCTCGTCGACGAGCTCGTGGTCATCGACTCCCGCTCCGTCGACGACACCGCCGCGCGCGCCGCGCGGGCCGGGGCGACGGTGATCGCCCAGGACGAGGTCCTGCCCGATCTCAAACCGCTGGACGGCAAGGGCGAGGCGCTCTGGAAGTCCCTCGCCGCGACCCGCGGCGACCTGCTGGTCTTCGTCGACGCCGACCTGCGCGAGTTCCGCACGTCCTTCGTGACCGGGCTGCTCGGCCCGCTGCTCGCCGACCCGGCGGTGGTCTACGTCAAGGGCTGCTACGACCGGCCCCTGCGCAACGTGCAGAGCGGCGGCGGGCGGGTCACCGAGCTGGTCGCGCGCCCCCTGCTCAACCTGCACTGGCCGCGGCTGGCCGGGTTCGTGCAACCCCTCGCGGGAGAGTACGCCGGGCGCAGGTCCGTGCTGGAGAGCGTCCCGTTCGTCACCGGCTACGGGGTGGAACTCGCCCTGCTGATCGACCTGCTCGACCTCGCCGGTCTCGACGCCCTGGCCCAGGTCGACCTGGGCCGGCGGGTGCACTCCCACCAGTCGACGGAGGCGCTCGGCGGGATGGCCGCCCAGATCCTGCAGACCTCGTGGTCACGCCTGGAACGCCAGAACATGATGGTCTCCCTGCACCGGCCCTCTCCCCGCCTCGCCCAGTTCCGCCGGGGCGCGGACGGCCACCAGGTGAGCGTCCGGGACGTCGCCGTCGCCGAACGCCCCCCGATGGTCACGATCCCGGCCTACCGCGCCGATCGCCCCGTCCGCTGACCACGCCGTACGGCCGGGTGACCACGCCGCACGGCCGCGATCCCGGCGGCGAGAACGGCGAGAACGGCGAGAACGGCGAGAACGGCGAGAACGGCGAGAACGGCGAGAACGGCGAGAACAGGGCGTGGCGGTAAGAACCGCGTCACGGGCCCCAAGCCGGTTTGATCTTCCTTCGGCGCCGGGCCGCATCGCGCGGATCGTGGCGTCGGCGCCGCGCGGCGCGGATGAGCACGCGCACGGTGGTCACGGTGAACACAGCGGACGGTGAGCCGGACATCGCCGGCGAGCCCACGCTGAAGATCGATTGCTCGGCCCGAAACCACCGGGCTACGCTGCTCCATCGTGCAGGAAACGCGCCTCGACATCGCTCGGATCCAGGCGGCTCGCCGGATCATCGACCCGATCTTTCTCGACACACCGCTGTATCGCTGCGAGGCGCTGGAGCCCGGCCTCGGGTGCACGGTGAGCATCAAGCTCGAAACCGCGAACCCGGTCCGCAGCTTCAAGGCCCGCGGCACCGAGCTGGTCGCGAGCCTCCTCGCCGGCAAGGGTTCGCGAGCCGTGGTGTGCGCCAGCGCGGGCAACCTCGGCCAAGCCCTCGCCTGGTCCGGTCGCGGCAGGGGGCTCGACGTCGTCGTCGTGGCGTCCCGGCACGCGCCGGCGGCCAAGCTCGATCGCATCCGCGCGCTGGGCGCCAGGCTGGAGCTGGTGGACGGCGACTTCGACATGGCTCGCGAACGGGCGGCGGCCATCGCGCGGCACGACGGCATCCGGCTGGTCGAGGACAGCCTGGACATCGAGACCTGCGAGGGCGCGGCGACCATCGGCCTGGAGCTGGCGGATGCCCGGGACGACGCCGTGCCGTCGTTCGACGCCGTCCTCATCGCTCTCGGCGGCGGGGCGATGGCCACCGGTGTCGGTCATGTGATCAAGGCCCTGGCGCCCGGCGTCGAGGTGATCTGCGTCCAGCCGCTGGGCGCGCCGGCGATGACCCACTCGTGGCGGCGGCGGCGCGTCGTCACCACCGACTCGACCGACACCATCGCCGACGGCGTCGCCGGTCGGCGACCCATCCCGGCGGTCCTGGACGACCTCCTCCTGGTCGCCGACGACGCCGTCCTGGTCCAGGAGGCGTCGATCATCGCCGGGATGCGGATGCTCCTCGACCACGCCGGCCTCGTCGTCGAACCGTCGGCCGCGCTCGGCGTCGCGGCCGTCCTCGAAGACCGCGACCGCTTCGCCGGCCGCCACGTGGTCACCATCGTGTGCGGCAGCAACGTCGACATGGACGCCTATCACCGCTGGATCGGTGCGGCTCCCGTCCACGGACCTTGACCGTGGGACCGGTGCCCCGGGCCGGTGCTCCAAGCCGGCGCTTCAGGCCTGGAGCGCGGCGGTCAGGAGGCCAGCAGTGACGCGTAGCGCTCCAGGTCGACGTTGCCCCCGCTGACGATCACGCCGACCCGCTTGCCGCGCAGCTCGGCGGCGAGGTTGCGGACGGCGGCCAGGCCGAGGCAGCCGGTGGGCTCGACGACGATCTTCATGACGGATCCGAAGAGCCTCATGGCCTCGACGAGTTCGGCGTCGGTGGCGGTGACGATGTCGTCGACCTCGCGGCGGATGATCTCGAAGGGGTGGGCGCCCAGGTGCTGGGTCTGCGCGCCGTCGGCGATGGTCTTCGGCGTGTCGATGTGGACGATGGAGCCCTCGCGCAGCGACCGCCGCCCGTCGTCGCCCGCTTCCGGCTCGACACCGTACAGTGCGCAGCCGGGCGACAGCGCCCGGGCCGACAGCGCCGTACCGGACAGCAGGCCGCCCCCGCCCAGGGGGACGAAGAGCGCGTCGAGGTCGCCGACCTCGTCGAACAGCTCCTTGGCGGCGGTGCCCTGACCGGCGATCACGTGGGGGTGGTCGTACGGGGGGATCAGCGTGAGGTCGCGGTCGGCGGCCAGCGCGCGGCCGATCTCCTCGCGGTCCTCGGTGTAGCGGTCGTAGCGGACGACCTGCCCGCCGTACCCCTGGGTGGCGGCCACCTTCGAGGTCGGCGCGTCGTGCGGCATGACGATCGTGGCCGGGATGCCGAGCAGCCGGGCGGCGAGGGCGATCGCCTGGGCGTGGTTGCCCGAGGAGTAGGTGACCACGCCCGAGCGTCGCTGCTCGGGGGTGAACCGCGACAGCGCGTTGAACGCGCCGCGGAACTTGAAGGCGCCCATCCGCTGGAAGTTCTCGCACTTGAACACCACGTCGGCGCCGACGCTCTCGTTGATGCGGCGCGAGCGCAGCACGGGGGTGCGGTGGGCCTGCGGCGCGATGTGGGCGGCGGCGCTCAGGACGTCGTCATAGGTCGGTGACGCCGGTGACGGGGACATCGGCTACCTCTTCTTCTCGGTCGGCACGGCTACGGACTCGAAGCCTGCCATCCCCGCCGGACAGCCGGTGTACCGGGCGGTGTCATGGAATCGGCTCGGACATGGCGCGCCGTCCGGTCTAGCATCGGGTCGTCCGGTGTGACAGGCAGGCGGACTCACTGTCCGGACAGTTTCGGAAAGTGACAGCGAAGCGGTGCGATTCTCTGTGCAGGTGGTGTTGTTGTGGCAGTCGGTACGATTCTTCGTTTCGATGAGGTGCGCGGGTACGGTTTCATCGCCGCCGTCGGCGGGGGCGAGGATGTGTTCTTCCACGCCAATGACTTCGGTGAGAGCAGGCACGCCGTCCAGCCCGGTCTGCGGGTGGAGTACGAGGTCATGGAGGGCGAGCGCGGCCTGAAGGTCTCGACCGTCACCCTTCTGGACCCGCCGCCGGTCCGGCGGCCGGTCGCGGCGGCGTCCCCGGTCGCCACCGCCGCCCCGCAGCAGCTCGGTGACGACGACGGTGTGTGCGACGTGTTGTCGGCGAAGTCCTTCAGCGGTGCGGTGACCGAGCTGCTCATCGAGCACGCGCCCACGCTGACGGGCGCGCAGATCGGGCAGGTCAGGCATCGTTTCCTGGCGTTCGCCCGGTCCCACGGCTGGGTCGACGACTGAGGCCGGCCGGCTCGTCCCCCGGTGACCCGGATCGCGGTGGGCGCGATCCGGGTTCTGCCCGCCGCTGTCGGTGGTGGCTCGGGCGACGTGCCCGTCGACGTACCGGCGCGACTGGTTCGGAGTGACGGCGCGGTCCCCCTCGAAGCCGCCGCGCGTCGCGGAACGGGTGCGGGACGGCGTGGCTCACAGTCCCTGACGCTCTTTGGTTGGATGCGCACCCAAGTTCTGTTCATATGGGACAAAAGCGGCTACTCTCGACGGGAATTGACCTTGAGCGGTCGGAATCGCCCGCGGTTCCCAGGGCCAGTGGGCCTTCCCGGTGGAGAGCAGAGGTGGCGATGGCGCGCTGGTTGGGCCAGCTGCTCGTGCTGGCCGTCGTCGCCGGCGTCGCGCTGACCGCCCTCGCGACGCCCGCGTCCGCGCACGGCCAGCTCGCGATGTCGACGCCGGCCAAGGACAGCACGGTGACCGAGCCGATGGAGTCGCTCGCGCTCTACTTCACCGAGAAGCCCGCCCCGAACGCGTACTTCACCGTCACCACCCCCAGCGGTGCCCGCGTCGACGAGCCGTGGTCGCACGGGCAGCCCAAGCGCCTCGACGAGCCGGTCACCGAGTACAACCTCGTGGACGGCACCTGGCAGCCGAACCTCTACCACACCGGGTTCCCGGCGATGGTCCCGGTCGCGTACTGGCCGGAGCAGGGCCTGTACGTCGCCCGTTACATGTCGGTCGCCTCGGACGGCGAGAAGGTCACCGGAGAGGTCAAGTTCACCTACAAGGGCAAGATGTCGGAACCGCCCAAGGGCTGGAAGGCCCCCACGAGCGAGCCCGACCCCGCTCTGCTCAACCCGGCGCAACCCAGCGCCGCCGCGCCGTCGGCCGGAGCGGCCGGGCCCGTCGCCCCTCAGGCCACCCCTCAGACCACGCCGCAGGCGGCGGCTTCGAACGCGCCCCAGGCCGCCTCGGGCTTCGACCTGTCGGTGTGGCTGCTGCCCGCCGTCCTCGTCGTCGGAGTGGGGTTCATGGTGGTCCGGGCGGCACGGCGGCCGTCGCCCCGCGGCGCGGAGGTCCGGCGGCGTCCCACCGGGCCGCCCGCGCGAACGCCTCCTGGCCGACCCGCGACCGCGTCACGCAAGGCGGCCAAGAGTGCCAAGGGCGCCAAGGCGGCCAAGAGCGCCGAGGCTGCCAAGGGCGCCAAAGCGGTCAAGAGCGCCAAGCGACGCTGACCGGCCCGTTCTCGGCACCGCCGTCCCCGCCACCGTGCCGGCTCGCCGACCCTCGCGCTGGCCTGACACCCCCACCCCCCCCAGGAGAACAGCCATGACGTCACCCCTTGCCCGCCGCCGCCCGCTGCTCGCCGCGCTCATGTTCGGCGTGGCCCTGCTGATGGCCCTGCCGATGGCCACGGCCTGCGGCTCGCCCAGCGCGGCCCCCGGCGTCTCGACGGTCAAGGAGATTGCGGTGACCATCGCCGGACGGCAGGTGACGCCCCCGCCCGGCCGCGTCGAGGTGACCAAGGGTCAGACGGTACGGATCACGGTGACCGGTGACGCGGCCGACGAGCTACACGTGCACGGTTATGACAAGGCGGCGGACCTGCAGCCGGGCACTCCCGCGACGATCGAGTTCGTCGCCGACCGGGACGGGCTGTTCGAGGTCGAGACCCACGACTCGAAGCTGCAGCTCCTGCAGCTCGTGGTGCGCTAGGCCGGCGTGATGTTCCTGGCTCACGGCATCGGCGGTCGCCAGGACCTGCCGATCCCCTTCGAGGCGGCGCTGACCGGCGCGATCCTCGCCCTGCTGGTGTCGTTCGTGGCACTGGGCGCCCTGTGGACCGAGCCGCGGCTGGGCGGTGACCTCCGCCGTCCCCGCCCGCTGGCCTCCGTTGTCCAGGGGGTGGTGTCCGCGCGGGCGTGGCCGTGGTTCTGGCGTGTGGCCGGGCTCGTCGCCGCGGCGTACTTCTGCGTGGGCCTGCTCTTTGGCCCGGACCGGGTCGAGAATCCCACGGCGGGGGTTTTCTACGTCCTGTTCTGGGTCGGCCTGGTGCCGCTCTCGCTGCTGTTCGGGCCGGTGTGGCCGGTCCTCAACCCGCTGCGGACGCTGCACCTGCTGGCCTGCCGGGGGCTCGGACGCGACCCCGGCACCGGGCTGCGCCCGCTGCCGGGCGGGATCGGCTACTGGCCCGCCGCGGCTGGTCTCCTCGCCTTTGTCTGGCTGGAACTCGTCGCCCCCGAGCGGGCCACCCTGCCCGTCATCGGGGCCTGGCTCGCCGCCTACGTCGTGTTCATGCTCGGGGGAGCGGTGCTCTTCGGGTCGCGCTGGTTCGACCACGCGGACGCGTTCGAGGTCTACAGCACCCTCGTCGGCCGGCTCGCCCCGATCGCACGACGCCCCGACGGCGTCGTGACCTGGCGAAACTCGCTGGACGGCATGGCCGGGCTTCGGCCGGTGCCGGGGCTGACGGTGCTGGTGGTGGTGCTCCTCGGCTCCACCATGTACGACAGTCTCTCCAACGCCCCGGTCTGGGTGCGCTTCGTGCAGGAGAGTTCGGTGCCGGCTCCGGTCATGGGGACGGTGGGGCTGCTCACCGTCATCGGCCTGGTGCTCGCGGCGTACCGCGGCGCGACCTCGCTGGCCGGCCGGTGGGGTGCGGCGGAGCCGGGGACGACGGCGGGCGAGCTCGCCCACGCGGTGGTTCCGATCGCCGTCGGGTACGTGGTCGCCCACTACTACACGCTTCTCCTCCTCGAAGGCCAGCGGACCCTCGCCCTGCTCTCCGACCCGCTGGTGACCGGCGCCGACTGGCTGGGCACCGCGGGGTGGACCGTGCAGGCGGCCGGTACCTCCCCCGCCGGGATCGCCATGCTCCAGGTGACGGTCATCGTCGTCGGTCACGTGGTCGGCACCGTGCTCGCCCACGACCGCGCGCTGGCCCTGTTCCCGCGGCGGACCGCCGTCATCGGGCAGATCCCGCTCCTCGTCCTGATGGTGGTCTACACGGTGGTGGGCCTGCTTCTCCTCTTCGCGGGCTGACCGGCCCTGCCGCCGGACCGGTGACAGGGCCGGTCCGGCTAGCGGACCCGCCCGGCGGGGGCCGGGGGCGGGGTGGGGGCGGCGGTCATCAGGGTAAGCCGGTAGGTCCTGAGGATCTCGCGGATCGGCTGGAAGTAGGTGACGCCACCCGTGCCGTCCGTGGCGCAGCCGCCCGAACCGCCGGAGGTGATTCCCTGGGCCTGGTCGATCGAGACGAAGGCGCCGCCGGAGTCGCCGCTCTCCGAGCAGACGCTGGTACGGGTCATCTCGAAGAGCTTCCCCGTGGGGTACACGGCACTGACGTCGCGCTGCAGGACGAGGCCGCAGTGCCATCCGGTCGTCGAGCCCGACCGGCAGACCGAGGCGCCCTCGATGGCCGCCGTGGCGCCGGCGACGGGCACGGTGGCTCCCGCGCCGCCGCTGCTCACCTCCGCCGTGGGCGCCCAGCGGTCGTTCACCGCGACCCACGCGAAGTCGCTGACCGGGAAGGTCGAGTCCTGGAAGGTGCCCTGGGAGATCCGGTTGAAGCCGGTGGTGACGTCGCCCTTCCTGCCGCAGTGGCCGGCGGTGACGAACCCCCTCCGGGTCCCGCGGGTCACCGGGAAGCCGACGGAGCAGCGGTTCTCCCCGACGTAGTAGGCGTCGCCCCCCTTGAGGTCGTACGGGGGACGCTCCACGAGGTGCAGGGGGCGCGGGTTCTCCTGGGAGGCCAGCACGACCACCAGGTCCGTGTTCACCCCGATGGACCTGAGGACGTTCTGGGTCACCGAGGCGTTCCTGGACAGGACGACGACCTTGTTGCTCCGCACGTCGACGTACCGGACGCTTCCCCCGATGGGGCGGGCGGGCAGGGCCTCGTCGAGTTTCCGCTTGACCGCCTTGAGCGTCGCCAGCGACGCGCGGACGACCTCGGCCCTGGCACCCGCGGAGATGATCCTCGGAATGTCGGCGGCGCTGGTGGTGGCGACCACGAGGGTCTGCGCCAGGGTTCCCGTGAACCAGGAGCCGCCGAAGCGGCCGCCGAGCTCCTCGCGTAGCCGAGCCTCGACCGGTGCCAGCCGGATCTCGTTGAGCAGCCGGGTCTCGGCCTGCCTCCTGGTGAGACCGAGGTCGCGCTGGAGCGCCTCGATGACGCCCCGCGGCAGGTTTATCGCGCGGGGAGGGCTCGCCGCCGTCTGAGGCGGGGCCACCGGGGTGAGGACCGTCGGGGCGAAGGCCGTCGGGGTGGGGGCCGCCGGGGTGGGGGCGGTGCCCGCGGCCCGGGGCGTGGTGACGGCGGGAGAAGGCGTCAGGGCGGGAGCGGGCCCCGCGCTCACCCCGGCGGCGCCCGCCGCCCGGTGCGCGACGACGGCCGGAAGGGCTGTCAGGGTGAGCGCGGTGATCGCCAGGACGCACCCCGTGGCGGCGATGTGGCTGCGGGACATGTGAGTCTCTCCTCGACCTCGGCTTTCGAAGCGTGAGGGGGGAGGTCATCCCGCGTCGCGGACCGGTCGCGCGACAGGGGCACCGCCACCTTAATCCAGCCGTCGCCGGTTCCGGCCGGTAAGGCCGGGCGCCACGCGGGACGGATGATCCCGGCCGGCGGACCGGCACGTCCAGATCACGGCCGGCGACCGCGCTCACCGCGCCCGCGGCGGCCGGCTCCGATCGGGCATTTCACCGGTTGCCGGTGGCGTTCGCGAACTTCTTCGCACCGGGGCGAGTACCGGGCATCGCCCGGGAGCGTGCGCGAACGCTCGGTTTGACCGCGGGACATGGTGGAGATGAAGGGGCAGGCGGGAGGGCCGGTGGCCGCGCCTCGCTCCCGCGAGCAGAGCAGAACCGAGGGCAGTAGACATGTTCGCCTATGGTCAGGGAGGTCGTCATGCCGCGAGACAGCCGGTTGGGCAGGTTCGGCATCTGGAGCGGGGCCTGGAGCAACGCGTCGCGCGGCGACGGCCCGGTCGACAGGGGCGCGTTCGACGACACGGTGGCCGAGCTGGACGCGCTGGGGTACGGCACCCTCTGGCTCGGCGGGAGCCCGGCCGTCGACCACGCCGTGCCGCTCCTCGAGGCGGCCCCGCGCATCACCGTGGCCACCGGCATCCTCAGCATCTGGGAGTACGAGGCCGCCGAGGTCGCCGCCCGGCGGGCCGCTCTCGAGCGAGAGTATCCCGGGCGCTTCGTCCTGGGGCTCGGCGTGAGTCACGAGGGCTTCACCGAGCGGTACGCGCGCCCGTACTCCGCGATGCGGGAGTATCTGGACGCGTTGGACTCCGCCGCCGAGCCGGTGCCCGCGCAGGCGCGTGTTCTGGCCGCTCTCGGCCCCAGGATGCTGGAGCTGGCCCGCGACAGGGCCGCGGGCGCGCACCCGTATCTCGTCACCGTCGAGCACACCGCCCAGGCCCGCGAGATCCTGGGAGAGCACGCCCTGCTCGCCCCCGAGCTGAAGGTCGTCCTCGATCCCGACCTCGAAAGCGCCCGCGCCACCGCGCGCGGCTATCTCCGCCTCTACCTGAAGCTGCCCAACTACACCAACAACCTGCTCCGGCTGGGTTTCGAGGAGGACGACTTCCGCGACGGCGGCAGCGACCGGCTGGTGAACGCGGTGTTCGCGCTCGGGGACGCCGACGCCGTCGCCAGGAGGGCCGCGGACTTCCTGGCCGCGGGAGCCGATCACCTCGCCATCCAGGTCGTGACCGACGACCCCTTCCACGACCTGCCGCGCGACGCGTGGCGCCGCCTGGCCGAAACACTCCCGCTGGACGGCTGAGCCGTGGGCCCGCTCCACGGTCCGCGCCTGCCAGGCCGACCAAGACGCCGGCCGCCCGTGCCCCGGGCCTCCCACGCCCGGGGCCGGTCGGGGCGAGGTCCGCCCCGGGCCCGGTCAGCCGATGCGGAGCGGGAGCGTGCGTGGCCCGCGGACCTGACCCGTCGCCCAGGTCACCGCCGCCGGGTCGTCGAGGCCGAAGGCCGGGATCCGCTCCAGCCAGACCTCGAGGGCGACCCGCAGTTCCATCCGGGCCAGGTGCGAGCCCACGCAGCGGTGGATGCCCAGGCCGAACGCGGCGTGCCGGTTGACCTCGCGGTCGATGACGACCTCGTCCGCCCGGTCGAACTGGGCCCGGTCGCGGTTGGCCGCGGGGAACGACAGCAGGACCCAGTCGTCGGCCTTCATGTCGACGCCGCGCCAGTGCATGTCCTCCTTGACCAGCCGCGCCATCGTGACCGGCGCGTAGGCCCGCAGGAACTCCTCCATCGCGGTCGGCAGCAGGGCGGGCTCGGCGACCAGGCGCTCGCGGTCGGCCGGTGTCTTGGCCAGGTGCCACAGCGAGGCGCCGATCGCGCTCCACGTCGTGTCGATGCCGGCGATGAGCAGCAGCGCCATCGTGCCCGCCACGTGGAGCGACTCCAGCTTCCTGCCGTACAGCTCCGCGTTGACGAGGTAGGTCGTGAGGTCGTCCCTCGGGTTGTCGACGTGGTCGCGGATCTGCGCCAGCAGGTAGTTGAACAGCTTCTCCATCCGGGGGATGCGCTCTTCCGGAGGCAGGTTGATGCCCTCCAGCGCGTTCTCGACGAACTCGCGGAACCGCGGCCCGTCCTCGGGCGGGAAGCCCAGCATGTCGGCGATGACGCGCATCGGGATGTGCTGGGCGTAGTCACGGGCGGCGTCGATGACGTCCTGCCCCTCCAGCGCGTCGAGGAGCGAGTGGCAGAACGCCCGCGTCGCCTGCTCCTGCCTGGCGACCACCGTCTTGGTGAACATCGGCAGCAGCAGCTTGCGCGCGTCGTGGTGGAAGGGCGGGTCGGAGGAGATCGGCGGCGTGCCGCCCACCGGCGCCACCTCGCGCGGCGGCCGGAAGTTGCTCATGACGACCGACCGGGAGGAGAAGCGCTCGGTGTCGTAGGCGATGGCCGCGACGTCCTCGTAGCGGGTCGGCAGCCACGCGCCGCCGAACCGGTCGGTGTGCGCGATCGGGCAGCGCTGCCGCAGGTCGTCCTGGATCGGGTACGGGTCGGCTGCCCACTCCGGCTCGGTGTGGGAGAAGTCGGTCGCCCAGTCGGAGACCGGCCCGGTGATGACCTCGTTGCGCACGCCGTCAGGGCGCTCTCGCAGCCTCTCCTCGAATTCCTGCTGGTCGAAGCGGTCATCGACGGTCATGTCGCGCCTCCTGGAGGATCTCGATCGTTCTTTCCGGGCAGTTCGCCATGGCCAGGCGCGCCGTCTGCTCCTCGCCCGGGGGTACGACGCCGTCGCCGACGACCAGCCCGTAGCCCTCGTCGTCCTCGCCGAACAGGCCGGGGGCGAGGTCGTAGCAGCGGCCGTGTCCCTGGCATCGCTCGGAGTCGATCTTTACTTTCACCGTGGCGCTTCCCTCTGTGCTGTGGTGCCGGCGGGGACCGAGGTCTGTGCCGTGGTGCCGGCAGGGGCCAGGGCGGCGACGACGCGGGCGAGCAACGCGGCCCACTCCCCGTCGTCGACCGGGTGCAGGTCGGGTGTGACGAGCGCGCTGCCCATCGCGAGCAGCAGGCAGAAGTGCGACAGCGCGTCCGGCGACAGCTCGCCGTCCAGCTCGCCGTCGTTCTGGGCGGCACGGACGAGCCCGGCGAGCCAGCCGGTGCGTTCGCCGACGTAGTCGCGCATCGGCCGGGCGACGTCCTCGTCGCGGCGCGCCGCCACGAGCGCCTCGACGATGAGGTAGCCGTGGGCGTCGCGCCGGCGCGGGAGCCCGCGTCCGACGACGGCCAGCAACTCCGTGATCGGCCGGTCCGGGTCGGCGGCGAACAACTTGGCCAGCAGCTGCGGCCCGTGCGCGCGCAGCGCGGCCACCAGCAGCTCGGCCTTCGAGTCGAAGTGGGCGTACAGGGCGCCGTTGCTCACCCCCGCGGCCGCGGCGATGTCGGCCACGCGCGTACCGTCGTAGCCGCGCTGGGCGAAGGCCTCGGCCGCCGCGCGCAGCAGGCGCTCCCGGGTCTCGGTGGCGGTGACACCCGCGATACGCCCCATGCGCCAATTAAAAGAACGTTCATTTGATGTGTCAACAGTGCCGGAGGCATTTGGGATTGTCTGGCGCCGTTGAACTTGAGAGTTCGGCGCGGATCTTGAGAGTCGACTTGAGAGTGAGGAGTCGAAGATGAGAGTCGGGTTCCTCCCTCGGCGCCTGGCGTTGGTAGTTGAGCCGCAGCCCGACGAGTCGTTCTCCTCTTGGGTTGATCGGATGGCGGTGCGGAACGGCGAACATGACTTTACTTACGTGGATGACCGGCTCTACTACTTCTGGGGCCCGAGCCCGGTCATCAGCGGGACCATCGTGAACGACACGACCAGCTCCCTGAGCAACGGCGACGACCGATGCCGTGCGGTCATGTGGACGGACATCAACAGCGGCGGGGCGGCACTGGTCATTCCCTACAGCACGACCGGCAGCGGGTTTGATGTCAACGATCTCAGGCCTTATGACATGAATGACTCCTTCAGCTCGAACGGCTGGCAGGATTGCATCTGACGGTCGCATCAGGCCTGTCAGCCGATGAGGCCGCGCACACCGCGCCGACTCGAAACCGGTAGCGGCCGGGACGCCTGTGCCTCCAGCGTCCTTCCCTTCATCGCGTTCCCAGATCTGCACCATCGTCGTCCCCGGCGCTGGCCAGACGGGTACCTTCTGGGCTGAAGGCCACCGACTACACTCGGCCGGTGGCCTTCAAGGTCGCACGCGCAGGTTGGCTGAGCAGCGTGAGCATGCTCTACCTCGCTTCGACGGTGGGGGCAGTGCCCAGGCAGGCGCGGCCAACCGTGCTGACGTCGCCGGATTTTCGGGGAACAGGGACTGTAGAAGGGTCTTCCAGTAAACGGCTCTGGCACGAATTCGGTGGTGACAGTGCGTGGTCAGGAAAGGAGGATCCGCTGCAGCAACAGGACGAAGCCAGCTCGGCCGTACATCTAGTGTCCTGCGTCAGAAATTCGTCGGCAATATCGGGCTAAGGATTCGAGGACTAGACCCGCTTCTCGTGCCAGGTGTAGTAGAGGTAGGTGCTGCCGGGCCCGGTCAGCGTGCCGTAGACCTGCCAGAAGCTGTTCGGGGCGAGCGAGAAGCGGAAGACCTTGTCACCGGGCCGGTCGTCCACGAAGGCGGTCTGTGTGCCGTTGTTCCAGATCCGCACTTCGATCGTGAACGTTGAGGTGTCTGGGATGTCGAGGCAGATCTCGTAGTCGTACGACAACGAGCCGCCGATGTTGTAGCTGCGCCCGTCGATGGCCCCTCGCTCCATGTTGGAGGGGATGTAGCTGTTGTACGCCCGCGTGTACCCGCCAGTGGAACAGTCGACCGCGGAGGTGGCCGCGGACGCGGGATTGATGCCGATGAGCATGGCGCCGAAGACGCCGATGAGAACGAAGATGGTGCGCTTCATGCCTCTCCTCATCTGTGCAAGTGAGCCTCCGACCAATTAGTTGAAGGCTTAACTGATTCTGACGAGGTCGCCGTAGCCGGACAAGGCCGAACAGGGATCCCACGGATTTGAGTCAAACAGGCCACGTCGAGCTGCACCGATGAATCCGCCCTGCTTCCTTCAGCTGAAATTAGGTGAAAGCCGCATGCCAGAGGGTTCGGAGGGGGCCGTTGCCTCCCCAACGTCTGGTGGTTACGGTCGCCCGCCGGAAGCCGACAAGCCCACAGGCGTGCCGTCACGTGGCGGGCTCGCTGGGGGCCAGCGTGCCGGCCACCCTGATCAGCGACTCCCCGGAGGCCGCCCGCACCCGCAGGCGCTCTGAGAGATCCCGGCCTGGAAGGGACAGGGGCTGAGACCGGCCTCGACAGCGCCTTGTCCGCGGCAGATCCGCATGGGTCAGAATGTGCCGATGACGACATCCGCTGGCGACTCCGGTCCAGTCCGGATTGTGGCGGCCGTTCTTCGCGACGGCGATCGGGTATTGCTGTGTCATCGAAGCGCCGGACGCCGTTGGTATCCCGATGTGTGGGACCTGCCGGGCGGTCATGTCGAGGAGGGGGAGGGGCCGAAAGAGAGCCTTGTCCGCGAGCTTCGGGAGGAGTTGGGAATCACGGCATCGGAGCCGTCCGGCCCGCCGATGCATGAGATCCGGACCGCGACGTTCGACATGCAGGTCTGGTTGGTCGACAGGTGGGCCGGAACACCCGTCAACGCCGCGCCAGACGAGCACGACGCTGTGGCGTGGTTCGAGACGTCCGACCTTGACAGCCTGCGTCTCGCCCATGAGTCGTATCTCTCGATGCTCACCGCAGTGCTCGTCACGTGACGTCGCTCCGGAGGTCAGGGGGCGCTCATCGGCAGAATCGAGTCGGCGGTGTGTCAGGAGGCGGATTGGTGACGGCGAGCCCGGCGGGGATGAGCGAACGTGAGTACTTCGCCCACGTGGCCAAGCGGTTGGGCATGTTCGTGATGGGATCGAGGCTTACTGGGGTCGAGGGCTTCCTGGACGGTTATGACCAGGTTGGCTCTCATGCCGACTGGACGTTCGGATAGAGCATCTCGTACTCGATGGGGGTGAGCATCCCCAAGGCACTGTGTCGTCGTCGCCGGTTGTGAAAGATCTCCAGGTATTCGAAGATCACGTTCGCCAGTTCGACCCGGTTCTTCAGGAGCGGAGTAGTCGGTGGAGCTGTCGCGCAGGCCAGTCTTCGGCGCGGCCCGGCCGTAGCCGCGTGGCAGTGGTGGTGGTTGCGAGGTTTTCGGCGGCGGCTGCTGGCCGGCGCAGTGACTCGAGAGGGAGGCGGCCGGAGTAGAAAGTCACACCTGGGCTGCGATACCCAGGAAAGCCTCCACCCGGGTATGGAAGCCGCTCATGATCTGAGTTATGGCGACCGGTGGTGGGCGCGGGCCCGCGACAGGATGGGCATTACTTACGATAACGGCGTTGGGGATGGTCGTCTGGTTGGCGTGGCGGACGCTGCCGGTGGTAACCGCCGCAACCGATGACCCGGCTGGCTTGATCGTCGCTTCGCTGGGCTTGGTCGTCGCTCTGCCAGGCTTGGCGTTCGCGTTTTACAGCGCCCGGGCGAGCATCCTCGCGGTCCGCTACTCGGAGCCTGAACCTGGCCGGATCGCCGATCGAGTGGCGAAAGACGTGTTGGAACGGGAGCGGGAGGCCCTGCGCCAGCTCCTCGGCAACCATTACGAGGCGATCGATGTGGGCTTCAGCCTTCATCGTGCGCCCGCTCACCCGGCCGCAGGAGCGGGTGAGCGCTCCCGCCTAACCTCGGTGGTGAACTATTTTCAGAAGCTTCGGCCTCGGCGAATGGTCATCACTGGGGAGCCAGGCGCGGGGAAAACCGTTCTGGCCGTGAAGCTCATCATGGGTCTGCTGCAGATCCGGTCCTCCGGCGATCCGGTCCCGATCCGGATCGCCGCCGCCTCTCTGGACAGTGATCTGCCTCTCAAGTCGGCGGTGGAGGAATGGCTGCGGCGGCATCTGACCGAGGTCTACCGATTGCGCAAGATTGAGGCCGGCGCGCTGGTATCGGCTCGGCTGGTGCTTCCGGTCATTGACGGTCTGGACGAACTTGACACCGAAATCGACACCGGATCACGAGTGGATCCCGATGCCGGGCGCCGCGTCGATCATGCTGGGGGAACCGCCGTTGATGGGGCCAGGGCCGCTCGAGTGCTGGTCGCGCTGAACGCCTATCAAGACCATGACCGACTCGCGGCTGTGGTACTGACTTGCCGTTCGGATCGATACGAAGCCCTGGAGCAGCAGCGAATCTGGGCACATCACACTGCTCGTGTGGAGCTGGCTCCGCTGAGACGCTCACAGATCCTTGGTTTCCTGCAAGCTCGTTCTGAACATCCGGCGCGGTGGAAGCCGGTCTCAGCCGCCCTTAGCGGTCGCCGTGCTGGAACACTGGCGCAAGCCCTGTCCACGCCGTGGCGACTGGCCATGGCCGCTTTTGTCTACGAACAGCGAGAGCCGTCCAACATCGGTTCATTCGTCCGCGACCCCGCCGACCTGATCGCCATCGCCGCCGGCACACCCGCGGGCCTTGACCCCCTCGATCCGGAACGAGGTCAAAACGGGGTCGAAATCGAGACCACCCTCAACCGCTCCTCCAACTCGGTCGGAGACCATCTCATGGGTCTGCTGATTCCCGCTGCGGTGGCCGTTTCCCCACCGCCGGGCAGAGCCGATGCCGAATCGGTGCAGCGCTGGCTGGCGACCTTGGCCCGATACCTTCACCACAACACTGCTCACCAGCGCACTCTGGGCGGGCGCTCTGTGTCGGGCACCGACCTGGTGTGGCACCGGCTATGGCCGATGGCCGGCCTTCACCGGCCCCGGTTGGTCGCCTCCCTACTCGGTTACCTCGCCTGCCTCCCCGTGCTGGTGTTCCACGCGGCCGCTCCGCTTCCACTGGAACGGCAGTACCTTCCAGGCTGGGACGTATACGTGGTAGCGCTGACGATTCTCATCGGCGTGCCATGGCTGGCATGGATCCACCCCTGGGCTCAGCCGTGGTCGCGGCTGAGCATGAACGATGTGAAGGACATCACCGCTTCCCGTGGGCGGCGGGATCTCAGGACCGCGGTGATGTGGGGGTTCGGAGCCGGGTCCTGCTACGCGTTGATCGTCGGATCGGCTCGTGGAATAGCGGCTGGACTACTGACTGGCCTTGGATTCGGAGTGGGAAGTGCGTTCGTGGCCCTGGCCGTGACGCGCCTGCGCTCCGGACCGGAGAACCCGCCCAGGGCAGGCGCCGATGGGCCAAGTGATGGCATCATCCGTTCCGAACTGGCATCCGCTGCCGGGGGCGTCCTGGCTGTGGTGACCGCATTCGCCGCCGTGGGAGCCACACAGGCGATCCAGCCGCTGGGATCAATCGACGACCTGGCGCTGAACATCACGGGCTGGGCACTGTGGGGGCTCCTGACCATTCCCGTGTTCGGTCATGTGGTGCTGCGGTATGTGGCGCTGCTCCTGTGCACACGACGAGGGCCATCCGCGCTCCCCTGGCGTCTGGGAAAGTTCTTGCGGTGGGCGTACGACGCCGGGCTGCTCCGTGTGGCGGGAGACGCCTACCAATTCCGCCACTTGGAACTACAGGACTATCTGGCCCGCCGCCCCTCACCTGACAGGACACCTCGGCGCCACCAAAACGAGCCAGCATCGACCGACCTGGACACATGATAAATGGCCCGCCGATTTGGGGTTCTGCCGAGCTGCACACACGCGATCCAGACCGACGAGCCCACGAACGGGGGTTGCGAAGAGCTGCGCACCGGCACCCCCATCGGCAAGCCTCTGATGGGCCACTAAAGCAGCGCCGAATTCATCGACTGACCCGCAAGATCATCCCCTACTGCCAACTTCGATGACCTGTCCGGCCGGGCGGTCACGCACAGCTATCTGACAATGTGCAGGTCACGATGTCGGCTACTGTCATCTTCGACGGCGCAAGACAACTGTTGTCTGGGGCCGTCGAACTTGAGACGGTGTGTCGCCGCGGTCACCGCCTCCCACGGGATGTGGCGCGTGGTGGCGAATCACCTGCGTCAGGTCACCTCGGGGGCGCGGTACCGGAAGGCCGGGGAGGTGGGTGGGTCACCCCGGTAGAGGAAGACGCAGATGTCGAGCCACAGTGCGCGTTCGGTGGGCAGGTCCGCCGGCGGTTCGAGGCCGAGCTCGTGGATGACCAGCCGCCGGTGGAGGTCGAAGGCGGCCTTGAGCTGGTCGGCGAAGGCCAGCGCCGCCTCCCGCGCACCCGCCAGCAGCAGGCGCGTGAGGGAGGTGAGCGCTCCCGCCAGCACCAGGCCGAGGGCCGTGCGCAACACCACGGCGACCACCCCACCGGGGACCGGGTCCACCGACCACAGCAGCACGGGCAACGACAGCAGCGGCACCGAGAGCATCGCCGCCACGGCAAGCCGGCAAAGGCGGAATAGGCCCGCCGCTGAGAGGAGCGCGGCGACCAGCGCAGTCCAGGCCGTCGGGTCCGCTCCGAGCGGGAGGTTGGCCGCTGCCAGCACGGCGAGCGGCAGTCCGGCGACCGGCACGTGGATCGCGAGGGTCAGCATCAGGTCGAGGGAGGCCTTGGCGTCGCGGAGCGCGGCGGAGAACGGCTCGGGCAGGAGTGGCTGCAGCCGGGACCAGATCACCACTGGGTCCAGCCCGTAGCGCACCCGAGGGTGCTGCTCGGCGGCCAGCATGATGTTGCCGATGCCGGTGGGCGCGACGTCGAGCGGCTCGTCGGGGTAGAGCACGAAGAGCCGCTGTTGCACGGCGGCCCGCCGCGTCCGCACCTCGTGGAAGCGCCGGGCGAGGCCACGTCTGGCCAAGGCGAGCGACGTCGCGAAGCGGACGCGATCCAGTGCCGGATCTTCGCTTGTCGCCAGCGCCGAGAGCCGGGCGCTCAGCCCGGACAGGCGGGGCGCGGCCTTCTCCAGGGTGAGCTGGTCCGACTCCTCCCAGGCCGTCGCCACTTTCGCCATCTCCTCGGAGGCGTCGCCGGTGAAGGCTTCGGCCGGCGCGTCTTTCACGGGCATCGTGGCTTCGGCCGCGACGAGGGCGGCTTCCAGGCGCTCGAGCCGTTCGTCCTCCTCGATCAGGGCGTCGCGTCGCGCGCGGTGGTGCTTGACGCGGCGCTCGACGGCGATCGTGGCCTTGCCCCACCGTCCCTGGAGGGACTGGTCGAGCAGCGACCGGAGATTGACGAGCACGAACGAACACATCGTCACCAGCACCAAGAAGCCCACGATCAGCAGCGCCTGGGCGAGAGCGGACAGCGTGCTCCATGTCCGCATGCCGTTCCCCGCCAGCGCCACGCCGATGACCAGGGCGCTCGCAGCGACCAGGGTGGGCAGGAAGGTCGACAGGAGGGCTCTCCGGTCGAAATACCCGGTGATCTCCTTCAGTACGGTGGCGAACACCGGACGATCAGCCTCCTTGTAGCTGCATCGGGCCGTGCGACCAGGCGTTACGGCATTCGGGTGGTCCCGCTGCGGCCGATCGGGGCACTCGCCATTCCTCCGGCACGCATTGGCGGCACACATACCGGCGCGAGGCCACGGCCGGCGTGCCGAAGATCCGTTCGTTGATCCAGCCGAGGTCCTCCACACGCATGACGGTGGCCAGATCGACCCGGTCCACCACCCCGTACGGTCTGCCGTCGCGTTCGACGAGCACGCCGGGTACCTCCCGCCGGCCGCCCAGGATGTGCCCGATATCCAGCAGGACGTCCACCTCGACCTGGTCATCGTCGAGTTCCAGCCTGACCAGAGGAGGCAGTGACTCCGGCACGATGTCCTTGACGAGGCTGATGACCTGCCCGTCCTCGGTGAGAGCGGCGAATCCCCCCACCGTGCCATCGGTGATCGATTCCAGCGGCACCAGGGCCGCGCGGCCGGGGAACGTGCGGACGAATATGCCGATCATTCGGTTCTCCAGTCTCCGACGAGCATGAACGCTCCCCAATGACGTGGGTCGGCGAAGGGGCGCCACCTGTAGTCGGCGGTCACCGGCGCCTCGGCCCTGAACCGCAACAACGTGAGCCGCCGCAGGATGAGGTCGGCGGGGGCGTCCGGTTCGGTCAGGAGGCCTTCGTAGAGGGCGATCGCCGCGGCGAGATCCCCCGCGCGGGCACGTAGCCCGGCCACGTCCAAGCGCGTTCCCAGAGAGTCGCCGGTCGGCCAGGACTGCACGCGGCGGATGGCCTCCGCGCAGGTCAGGTCTCTGATCGCGAGCTGGGCTGCGGCCAGGGCCGCTGCCGGGCCCGCGCCGGAGCGCCAGCGAGGATAGAACTCGCCCATGGTCAGGGCGGCGGACAGGTCGTCGACCGGGTGACGGCTGACCACCAGAGAGGACACCCCCGCGTACATGAAGGCCCGGACCAGGCCCATCAGCTCGTCGCCCGGCCGTTCCTGGCTGCGCCCGCTCTCGCAGGCGCTCAATACGACCAGGCGGGCGTCCAACCGCAGATCGTAGACGTCCTCGACGGTGAGCTGGGCATCGGCCAGCAGGATGCCGGACTGCTCCGGATTGTCCTGATCGAAGAAGGCGTGACAGGCGATGTGGATGACGTCGTGGGCGTCGGCTCCGTTCCTGAGGAGATCGCGGGTGGCGTCCATACCGATGAAGGGACGGGCGCCGAGCAGGTCCGCGACCGCCCTGGCCTCGGTCCTGGCGTGTCGCAGGTCACCCCGCGAGTCGCCGAGCACGAGGGCGGAGAAGGGCCGCCCGCCCGGCTCGCCCCTACGAGCTCGGCACAGGGCAAGCACCGAGGCGCTGGGCAATCGGCAGACGGGATTACGCATGATCAACGGTTTGCCGTCCACGACCAAGGCGTGCGGCGGCACGTCGTGCAACGGTCCCGAGGGCACCAGGCACAGCACGTCGCCAGGCTGCGACATGCCTTGGAGGTGGCGAGACAGCTCCTCAAGTGCCTCGGTCGGCCAGGTCGACCAGGCGATGCCGTCTCCGGTGACGGCCAGCAGCCCGACCAGGCCGGGTTCGAGCGCCACGAACTCGGCCAGCAGCACTGCCGGTCCGAGCATGGCGCGCACCTCGTCGGCCGAGCTGACCCTCCCGGCCAGCGACGCGCGACCGCCGAGGGCGGACTGAAGCAGCCGCTGCTCCAGCCGGCGCAACGCCGACCCCTCACCGGTGATCTCCCTGGCGATGCGCTCACCAAAGGTCTCGTCACCGCGCAGATCGGTCCCGAGTTCCCGGAGCCGCTCGACGGCGGGCGAGTCCACCCGGGGGTCGGCGGCGAGGGACAGCAGCAGCCGCCGTCGTTCCCTGGCGGCGGCGACGGAACCGGCCAGGCGGGCCGCCGCGGGCCCGTAGAGGGGGTGGCCGAGTTCGAGTCCGTCCACGAAGGCCCTGGCTCGGCCGCGTTCGACCAGTTCCAGGGCGGTGTCGAACCGGGCGGCGGCGATCGCCTGGGTCAGGGCGTGCTGGAGCAGGGGAAGGTTCTCCGCCTGCCAGGCGATGCGGTCGGCCTCCGCACGGAGACCGCCCCTGACACGGTCCTTGAGGTCCAGCGCCCTGAGCAGGTCCGCCAACGCCTCCTCGGGCCGGCCGAGCACGTCGAGCACCCGGCCACGCGCGTGCGACCAGGCGATACGCACCGACGGCTGAGCGCGAGGCGCCGGGGGGTTGGCGTCCAGGACCGCCAGCCCGCCGACCGGGTCGCCGACACTGGACAGCGCGTCGGCGAGGTTGCCCGCGATCACCACGCGTTCCCCCGGGTCCAGGTCGTCGCGGTCGAGCAGGCCCGTGAGAATGCGGGCGCCGCCGGCGTGGTCGCCCTGGAGACGAAGGATGGTGGCCTCGATCGTGGCGGCCTGGCTGTCGTCCTCCAGTCCTTGGAGGATCTCGCGCGCTTCACCGTGGCGTCCGGCGTCCCGCAGGACCCGGGCCAGCAGCAGCCGGGCAGGGCGGGCCGGTTCTCGCGAGTCGAAGCGTTCCAGCGCGCGGTCCGGGGCACCGAGCCGGACGTCGATCTCGGAGTGGAGCAGGTCGGCGAAATCGTCGAGGCTGACCAGCGCGGTCATCATGACCTCTTGGTGGTCGAAGTCGATGACCCGGGGCAGCCTGCCCCGGACGTCGGCCTGCTCTCGATGGTCGTCGAAATCGCCGTGGGCCCAGCTCGGGAGAAACTCGACATTGGGGGGCTTGCCGAGGAAGGCGATCACGGCCTCGGCCGCCCCCAGGTAATCCATGGCCCGCTGCACGTCCGGCAGGCGGAGCACGACGTCGGCACGCATCAGGTCGATCAGGGCCGCGAGAACGCCCAGACCCGCCGCCACCGCCTCCTCCCGCGCCGCCCCGAGCAGCTCGTCGCTCTCGGCCAGCGCCTGGCGCGGGCTCAGCTCGGTCTGGTACGTCACGAGCCGCGCGATGACGGAGTCCAGGCCGGGGAACGCGTCGAGGATGCCCCCGTGCGGCTCCTCGCCCTCCGTGATGAGGATCATGAGCGGCAGCCGCAAATCGGGGACCGCCATGGTGAGCTGGAAGAGCCAGCGCAGCGCGTTCAATGGTCTGCGCTCGTTCTCCGGGGCGGCACGCACGGCCCTGACCAGGTCTTCGAGGGCCGAGATGATGGCTATCGCCTCGGTCCGGTGAGGGTCGCCCTCGGCATGGGTGACCTGGGCCATGCCCCGCAGCAGCAGCCCATGCCAGTCGCCCGGCGACAAGGTGAGCAGGACGTGAAGGTGGTCCAGCGCCGGGCGCGGCCGCCAGTGCACCAGCAGCACCTCAGCCAGGAGGCGGCGCACGCCGGGATTGTCCGGGTGCCGCACGGCGAGCAGTTCGAGCAGACCCGGCGTCGCCTGGAAGGCCTCCATGTCGTAGGGCCGCAGGCGCATCTCCTCGATGACGGGCAGGGCTCGATCCACCTCGTCCAGCACGGTCAGGCAGCGGGCCAGCCGCAATGTGTTCCCGTGCACTCCGGCGGCCAGGATCTCGGCCGGGGACGGCCCTCGCCCGGTCCACTCCTCGACGACGGGCCCGATCCCGGGCAGCCGCGGATCGATGAGGGCCTCGAACGCGCACAACACGGCGTCGTCGCGCCGATCCAGCGCGTCCAGCAGCACCAGGCGGGTGACCACGGCCTCATGAATCAGGTCCGCCGTGGGGACGGTGTCCAGGTAGGGCAGTCCGGCTTGGGGGTCGGCGGCCAGGACCGCGGCCTCGTCCGCGGCCTGCCGCACGCAGGCGGTGAGGTCCTCCACCGCCTCCACGTACCGTTGCTGCTCCGTCAGACGGCGGGTCCGGACGAGCCGGTGCCGAGGTTGATGGGGTTCTCTGACGATCGCACCGCCGATCGCCTCGATCGCCTCCTCTCCCCGCCCCAGTCGTGCAAGTACGGCGGACTTGCCCTCGTACGGGCCGGCCCGGTCGGGGTCCGCGGCGATGAGCCGGTCGAAGTAGCCCAGCGACTCCTCGAAGCGGCCCTGCCTCGCGGCGCCGTAGGCCAGGGCGAACAGCGCCGGCGGCTCCTCCGGGTTCAACGCCAGGGCCGTTTCGGCAAGCAGGGCGGCATGCTCGGCCGCCCCCTCGTGATGGGCCGCTCTGGCCATCCACCCCAGCTGCGCGGAGGTCTCCGCGACGGCCTGTTCCGCGCTCCCGCTCGCGGCAAGTCCGGCCAGTTCCCCGGCGATCACCGCGACGGCGGCGTGATCACGGTTGGTAACCTTGACCACCGCCATGCGGGCCAAGGCGGACAACTCGCCAGGGATTCTGTCATTGCCGAACGCCTCTCGCATACGCCGCAAGACGGGGAGCAGTCCTTCGAGGTCGCCGAGCCCGATGAAGACGTCCTCAAGGCGTTCGCCGACATTCCGGAAGGCGGCGGCCTTCTCTTCGGGCCACCACCCGAAAAAGGACCGCAGCAGCCGTGGCTTGACCGCCCGGTAGAACGTGCGTCGTATCCGGTCCGTGTACTGGCCCACGCCCGCTCCTCGTCGGCGGTCAGGAAAAACCAGAATGAAGCCCCTTCAGACCATCGCGGACCCCGCAATCGCGTTACGCGGCACCCGGTCGCGGAGCCGATACGAGTTCGACGGTGAGGGGAGACGCGTCGCGCTCGCCGCTCCCCGGTCCCGCCGCCGACGGCCTCGGCCGCCTCGGCCAGGCAGGGGCATGTCTCCTGGACCTGCTGTCTGCTCGCGTCGCCGGCCGTCCCCGGTGAAACAGGCGCCGGGGGTGTGGCTAGATCGGGAGGTGGCCGCGGCGGATTCGCCAGTGGCTGCCGGCCCTCAGGTGGTCGACGATCGCGCGCTGGAGCACGGTGCGGCGCGGCAGCCGGTCGAGCGGCGTGGTCAGGGTGCGGAAAACGAACCGCAGCACCTCGACGTCGGCGTCCAGCCCTTCCGGCTCCTCGTAGGGCTCCAGCTCGAACCTCCGCTGGAACCGGACGATGTTGGAGTCCTCGGGCAGGTACTCCAGCAGCTGCGGGTCGAGCAGCCACGAGCCGCAGGAGAACGCCGTGTAGCGCTCGTCGGGAAAGTGGCGCGGGAAGAACGCGCGGGCCTCGTCGAGCGACGCCGTGACCGCCTCCGGGGTCATCGGCCCCGACTCGGGGATGTGCAGGTCGATGGTGGTGCCGCCGCGGTGGTGCTGCAGCCTGCCCAGCTCGTAGAGGGCGCCGCGCGCGTGCAGCGTCAGCCAGCTCTGCATGACCGGCCAGCCCTCGCGGTGCATCCGCCGGTCGATCGCGAGGTTGCGGCCCAGGTCCGCGAGGGTCGCCCACGACACGGCA
This sequence comes from Streptosporangium sp. H16, assembly GCF_051918855.1. Classification (NCBI taxonomy): domain Bacteria; kingdom Bacillati; phylum Actinomycetota; class Actinomycetes; order Streptosporangiales; family Streptosporangiaceae; genus Streptosporangium; species Streptosporangium sp. H16. The sequence continues at coordinate 10,708 of NZ_JBPXMD010000027.1, read as the reverse complement.
TCGGCGATGCCGTGGTCGCGGTGGTACCCCGTGACGACCTCGACCAGGGCCAGGTACGCGTACACGTAGAGATGCCGCCAGGCGGGGTCCCGTTCGCGCGGCAGCTCCGGACCGGGAGAAAGCCAGCCGTGGCCCCCGAGGTCGGCGCGGACCAGGGCGATCGAGCGGTCGAGCAGCCAGCGCAGCTCCGGGGTCCACAGCGGGGAGCCGGGGTCGGGCCAGCCCGCCATGATCTCGGCGGCGTCGTCCGGCCGCACCGCGAGCCGGGCGAGGATCGCGGGCGCGTCGGCCTTGGCGGGCAGCGGAGCCGACGGCCGGTCGCCGGCGAGCCGGTGCACGCGCTCGACGTCCTCGACGGGGACCCCGAGCTGGGCGGCGGTATTGTCCAGATCCACGCGGATGATCCTACTTCCGTCCGGTATGAGGGTCAGCTGAACCGGCTCCACCCGACCCGGGGCCTGTCAGGTGACACGGCCGCCCTCACCTCGTCCGTCAGGGCGGCCGCGTCGGCCACGACCTGCTCGATCCGCCGCGTCGACTCGCCGACGTGACCGAGCAGCCGCTGCGCCCGTGCGGCGAAGTCCCGCGGGGCCGTGGGCAGCCGGGCGGCCGAGGCCACCATGCCCTTCTCGTTGACCAGCCACCGGCCCGCGTGGCCGTGCAGGGCCTGGCAGGCGACGCCGACGGCGCGGAACAGGCAGCCGGCCGCGTAGGCGGGGTCGGTGCCGGCCGCCCCGTACCGCGCCAGTGTCACGGAGAAGTCCGCCTCCCACAGGCCGTCCACGAGCGCGGCGCTCAGCGCCGCCGGGTAGGCGCGAGTACGTTCTCGCAGGTCGGCGAGCTCCCCGGTGGGATCGGCCAGCACCCGGCACAGTGCCACCTCACCGGCGTAGGCGTGGGAGTAGAAACCCAGCGGGTGTCCGGCCTGGATCCCGACCTCGTAGCGGCCTTCTTGGCAGTCGGCCCAGATCCGGTGGACCCGGTCCAGGTCGCGGTAGATCCAGTCGACCCGCCGGCCGCCGATGGTCAGCCAGCCGCCGCCGTCGACCCAGGGGCCCCAGCCGCCCGGCGCGGTCAGCTCGGTCTGCTCCCCAGTCTCCTGCTCGGCCAGCGCCCGCAGCGCCGGCACGTCCAGGTCACCTCGGTAGTACAGCCCCAGATCGATGTCCGAATCCGGGCGGTGCGTGCCACGGGCACGGCTGCCGCCGAGCACCACCGCGACCATCCCGGGGATCCGCGTCAGCCGCTGTGCGAGCGCCCCCAGAGCCATGTCGTCCATGGGGACGTATTCGATCACACCGGGTACTTCGCCCACCGCTGTTCTCTCGCGGAACCGCTGCCGGCCCCATCCCCTTGCCGGGGATCGCGGCCTCACGGTCGGAACGTGCGGCGGTAGGCGTCCGGCGGTACGCCGACCGTGCGGTGGAAATGGCGGCGCAGTGTCGTCGCCGTGCCCATGCCCGCGGCCGAGGCGATGGTCTCGACGCTGTCGTCCGTGGTCTCCAGCAACTCCTGCGCGCGGCGGATCCGCTGCGTCAACAGCCACTGCAGGGGGGTGGTGCCGGCCACCGAGCGGAAGTGGCGGGCCAGGTGGCGCGAGCTCATGTTCGCCTGACGAGCCAGGTCTTCCACGGTGAGCGGCTGGTCCAGCCGCCTCATCGCCCAGGTGAGCAGCTCGGCCAGGGGGTGGCCGTCCTGGGCGGGCACCGGCGTGGTGACGAACTGGGCCTGGCCGCCGGCCCGGTGGGGCGGCACGACCAGGCGGCGGGCGACCACGTTGGCGATCGCCGAGCCGTGGTCGCGGCGGACCAGGTGCAGGCACAGGTCCATCGCCGCGGCCTTGCCCGCGGAGGTGAGCACGCTGCCGTTGTCGACGTAGAGCACGTCCGGGTCGACCTCCACCCGGGGATGGCGCGCGGCCAGTTCCTCGGTGTGAGCCCAGTGCGTGGTCGCGCGCAGCCCGTCCAGCAGGCCCGCGGCGGCGAGCACGAACACGCCCGTGCACAGGGAGACCACCCGCGCACCCGACTCGTGAGCCGCGCGCACCGCCTCGACCAGCTTGGCCGGCGGGTCCTCGTCGACGTCCGCCAGGGCGGGGACGATCACGGTGCCGGCGTGCGCCAGCCAGTCGAACCCGTGGTCCGGCTCCAGCAGGAACCGGCCGACCCGGACGGGGTGCGTGCCGCACACCCTGACGTCGTACCAGGGGCCCGGCACGGCGTCAGGGGCGGAGCCGAAGACCTCGTAGGCCAGGGCCAGCTCGAAGTGCAGCATCCCGTCGGTGGCGGCGACCGCGACGGAGCGCGGGAAAGAACTCATGTCGGAAATTGTACGGGTCGTGTCGTTCCGGACACTGGGCACCGATGGGCCGGCGAAGACAGGATCTATCCGGTGAAGCACTTCGAGCACGCGGGAGCAGATATGGGATCGGGTTCTATCGTGGCGGTGTTCGGCGCCTACGGGCACACCGGGCGGTTCGTGGTCGCGGAGTTGCGCGAGCGCGGACACATCCCGCTGCTCCTCGGCCGCGACCGGGACAAACTGGTGGCGCTGGCGGAGGCCCACCCCGGGCTTGAGGCGCGGCAGGCGTCGGCCGACGACCCGGCCTCGCTCGACCGCGCGCTGGACGGCGCGGCCGCCGTGATCAACTGTGCCGGGCCCTTCGCCTCGACCGCCGCGCCGCTGGTCGAGGCGGCGCTGCGCGCCGGCGTTCCGTATGTCGACGTGGCGGCCGAGATCGAGGCGAACGTCGACACGTTCGCGCACTTCGCGGAGCGCGCCCGCGCCGCGGGCACCGTGGTGGTCCCGGCGATGGCCTTCTACGGCGGCCTCGGCGACCTGCTGGTCACCACCGCGATGGGCGACTGGACGGCGGCGGACGAGGCGCACATCGCCTACGGCCTGAGCAGCTGGCACCCCACCGAGGGAACGCTCGCCTCGGGCGCGGTCTCGGGGCGGCGACGGGGTGGCCGCCGTGTTCGCTTCACCGGCGGACGGCTGGAGTATCACGATGACGCCCTGCCGACCCTGGAGTGGCCCTTCCCGGCTCCGCTCGGCCCCCAGAGCGTCATCGGGGAGTTCACCATGGCCGACGTCGTCACCGTTCCCAGCCACCTGGCCGTCCCGGAGGTGCGCACCTACATGACCGCCAAGGCGGCCTCGGACCTGTCCGCTCCCGGCGCCCCGGCGCCGGCCGCCGTCGACGAGCGCGGCCGCTCCGCGCAGACCTTCGTCGTCGACGTCCTCGTCCGCTCCGGCGGCACGGAACGCCGCGTGGCCGCCGCCGGTCAGGACATCTACGCCGTCAGCGCGCCGCTCGCGGTGGAGGCCGTCGACCGCATCCTCACCGGCCGGACCAGGACCGTCGGCGTCGCCTCCGCGGGCGCGGTCTTCGACGCCCCGGACTTCCTCCGCGCCCTGTCCTCGCACCTCTCGCTGCACGTCTCGGTCGGAACACACGGCTGACCGGCGGCCCGTGCCGGCCACGGGTACGTCAGCGGGCCGGGACCCGGGGGCGGTTCCACCACAGGGAGAGGGACAGGGCCGCGGTGATGAGGACGGCGCCGCCGGCGGCGAAGGCGGCGGCCGTGTCGACCCGCTGGTGGACGACGGTGAAGCTGCCGGGGAGGGCGTCGAGGGCGCTCTGGAGCTGGCCGGCGTTCTCGGCGCGATGATAGGAGCCGCCGGTGGTCTGGGCTATCCGCTTGAGCGCGGGCTCGTCGATGACGCGGGGGTTGCGGCCCCTGTCGAACCCGCCGCGGCCACCTCGGCCGCCGGAGCCGCCGCCCCAGCCGCCGTATCCGCGGCCGTCGAACTGTGAGTTCTCGCAGACCATCGGGACCGGGTTCGTGGTGCCGAAGCCGATGGGAAAGACACGGACGCGGCGCAGGGCCGCCTCCCGGGCGGCGATCTGCGGGTCGACGCCCTGGGTGTTGGCGCCGTCGGTGAGCACGACGATCGCGGCACCGGAGTAACCCGGCCCGCCGCCGCCGGGGTCCGCCCCGGTGGAGGCGACCGACGGGTCGACCTCCGCGATCGCGTCGATCGAGGTGAGCATGGCCTGCCCGATCGCGGTGCCGCGGGCCACGGTGAGGCCGTCCAGCGCCTCGATCAGCGAGTCGGTGTCGTCGGTGGGCGGGACGAGCAGCCCCGCGCTGCCCGCGAAGGTGACCAGGCCGATGCGCGGCCCGCCCCGCTGCGACTCGATGAACTCGGCGGCGGCTTTCCTCGCGGCGGTGATGCGGTTGGGGTCGACGTCCGTGGAGCACATGGAGCCGGAGATGTCGAGCGCGAGCAGGATCGTCACCGACGTCTGCGGCACCGGAACCGACGCCTGCGGCCGCGCGGCCCCGACCGCGAGCAGCGCGAGCCCGGCCACGAACAGCGCCGCGGGAATCTTCCGCGTCCAGCGCGTGCGGCCGGGCAGGGCGCCGCGTACGAGCGCGATCGAGGTGACGCGCACGGCGGCCCGCCGGCGGCGGCGCCGCGCCCACTCGCGGATGGCGAGGATCAGCGGGACGACCAGGATGGACAGCAGCGCCCACGGCCATGAGAACGACATTCAGATCACCCGTCCAGACCGGAGCACGTTGAGCGCCGCGCCCGCGGTGAGCAGCGCGAGGGCGAGCCCGATCAGCCCGCCGGCGAGGGGCAGCGGCTCGTCGGAGACGGTGAGCCGCAGGTCGATCGTGTCGGCGATCCCGTCGAGCCGCGCGGTGTCGGAGGCGGGATGGTAGGCACCGCCGGTGGTCCGCGCGATCGAGGTGAGGGTGTCCTCGTCGAGCGAGGTCTGCAGATGGTAGCCGTCGACCTTCACCGCCGCCCCGGCCGTGGTGCCGACCCCGACGGTGTGGACGTGGACGCCCGCCCGCTGGGCCACGGTGGCGGCCCGTTCGACGTCCGCGCCCTGGTTCTGGCCGTCGGAGAACATCACGATCGTCGCGGACGGCCAGTAGCCGATGTCGGGCGCGGTGCCGTCGCGGCCGACGGCCACCTGCTTGCCGGTGATTGCCGACAGGGAGGCCGTGATGGCCGTCCCCAGAGAGGTGCCACCGGTGATCCTCAGCCGGTCGATGGCCTTGAGCGCGACGGAGTGGTCGGCGTCGGGCCGCGCGGTGGTGAGCGCACCCCGCTCGAACGCGACGACTCCGATGTCGACGCTGTCGGGCTGCGCCGCCACGAACGCGCGGGCCGCCCGTTGCGCGGCCGCCAGCCGGGTGGGCGCGACGTCGTCGGCGCCCATGCTGTTGGAGACGTCGACGGCGAGGATGACGGTGCCCGCGGTCCGCGGGACCGGCACCATGGCCGCCGGCCCGGCGGCGGCGATCGCGAGCACCCCGACGCCGGCGATCGTCAGGCCGACTCCGAGGTACGCCCGGCGGCCGCCCGGCACGGCGACCCCGGCCGCGGTGAGGGCCGCCGTCCTGCGGCGCGCCGAGACGACGGCCGCCCAGGCGAGCGCCGCCGTGACGAGCAGCCCGACGGCCGCCGGCAGCCAGGAGGACAGGGTCATGAGGCCCCCTTCGCCGGTCTCGGGTGCCCGTTGACGACCTCGGCAAGCCCGGTCATGGCGACCGGTTCCCGGTCCGGGCGACGACCTCGACGAGCGCCTCGGCCAGATCGCGGCCGGTGTCGACGCGGTGGACGGGCACCCCGGCCCGGCGCATGCCCGCCTCCAGCCGGGCGTCGCGGGCGTCGACGGCGGCGCGGAGGCGGACCCGCAACAGCGGGTCGGCGGAGTCGACGACGAGCTGCTCGCCGGTCTCGGCGTCCTCGACCACGATCAGCCCGGCTTCGGGCAGCACGTCGTCGGCCGTGTCCACGATCCGCAGGGCGACCACCTCGTGCCGCCGGGCCAGGCGCTGGAGCGAGCGCTCCCAGTCGCCGTCGCCGATGAAGTCCGACAGCACGACGACGAGCGCGCGGCGGCGCGCGAGCCGTCCGGCCGCGTCGAGCATCTCCGCCAGGTCGGTGGTGGTGCCGCCGCGCGCCTCGGAGGTGCGTTCCAGCTCGGCGCCGATCCGCAGCGCGTGCCGCCGGGAGGTGCCGGGCGGCACGACGCGCGGCGCCCCGGTGTCGAACAGCAGGGCGCCGACGCGGTTGCCGCCCCGGCCGAACAGCCGGGCGAGGACGAGCGCGAGCTCGGCGAGCACGTCGTGCTTGCCGCGCCCCGGCCGGCCGGCCGTCATCGACGCCGACCGGTCGAGGACGAGCCACACCGTCAGCTCGCGGTCCTCGGTGAACACTCGCAGGTGCGGCTCGTCCAGCCGCGCGGTCACGTTCCAGTCGATGTGCCGGGCGTCGTCGCCGTCGCCGTAGGCGCGTAACCCGGTGAAGTCGATCCCGGAGCCGCGGTGCGCGGTGCGGTGGGCGCCCTGGAGCCGGCCGTCGAGCCTGCGGACGACCTTCCACTCCAGGCGGAGCAGGAGCCTCTCGGAGGCGGTGGTCATGGCGGGTCAGCGGTTCTGCAGGACGACGTCGGGCGCCCGGACGGCCCCGAGCACCCCGGTGACGATCGTGTCGGCGTCGACGTCGTCCGCGAGGGCCTCGTAGGACAGCACGAGGCGGTGGCGCAGCACGTCGAGCGCGAGCTCGGACAGGTCGTGCGGCAGGACGTAGTCGCGGCCGCGCAGGAACGCCAGCGCCCGGGCGCCCGTGACGAGCGCGATGGACGCCCGCGGGCTCGCCCCGTAGGTGACATACCGTTCCAGCTCGCCGAGCCCGGCCGTCGCGGGGGAACGCGTCACGGAGACCAGTCGCACCGCGTAGTCGACGATCGCCGGATCGACGTACACCTGCCGGGCGCGGGCCCGCATCGCGATCAGGTCCTCGGCCGTCACCATCGGCTGCGGCGGTTCGGGCGGGCGCAGCGCTCGCCTGACGATCGCCTGCTCCTCGGCCTGCGTCGGATAGTCGACGACCACCTTCATCATGAAACGGTCGACCTGCGCCTCGGGCAGCGGGTAGGTGCCCTCCGACTCGATCGGGTTCTCCGTCGCCATGACCAGGAACGGCTCGGGCACCCGGAACGTCTCACGGCCGATCGTCACCTGATGCTCCTGCATCACCTCCAGCAGGGCGCTCTGCACCTTGGCGGGGGCGCGGTTGATCTCGTCGGCCAGCAGCAGGTTCGCGAACACCGGGCCGAGCTCGGTTCTGAACTCCCCGGAGTGCTGGTGGTAGACCCGCGTGCCCACGAGGTCGGCCGGCACCAGGTCGGGGGTGAACTGGACGCGCTGGAAACTCCCGGCGATCGCGGCGGCCAGCGACCTCACCGCGAGCGTCTTGGCCAGGCCCGGCACGCCCTCGACGAGCAGGTGGCCGTCGGCGACCAGCGCGACGGCCATGCGCTCCAGCAGGACGTCCTGCCCGACGATCGTGCGTTTGACCTCGAACAGCACATGTTCGAGCGGATGGGCCGACTCGGAGGACTTGGTCGAGGTCATGTGCTGTTTCTCCTCGTGACGCTTCGGTCAGATCTGGGGCCCGTCGCCCGGCGGCCCGTCGCCCTCGCCGCCGCCCAGGGCCGCACCGATCGGCACCGCGAACGCGATGCCGGCGAACGCCTCGTCGCCTCCCGGGTCGGCGATCGAGACGACGATCCCGATGACCAGGCCGCGAGCGTCCAGGAGGGGACCGCCGGAGCTGCCCGGGTTCGCGGAGGCGTCGAACTGGATGAGCCCGTTCAGGCCGCCGTCCTCGGCGGTCCGGTCGGCGGTCCGGTTCAGGCCCGACACGACGCCGGTGGAGACGCTGTAGGTCAGGCCCAGTGGATTGCCGATCGCCACGACGGGCGCGCCCACGGTCGCGGCGCCGCCGAGCGTCGCGGGGACGACGATCTCCGGCAGCTTCGCCGGCTTGAGGGTCGCGACGTCGAGTTTGGGATTCGACGACGCGACGACGGCCTTCGTCCTGGTGCCGTCGGCGAACGTCACGGTGACGTCCTCGGCGCCTTTGCTCGCGGTGCCTTTGTCCGAGGTGCCTCCGACGACGTGGTGCGCCGTGAGGATCGTCCCGTCCTCGGCCGCGATCACCCCGGTTCCGAGCGACTTCCCGGCCTGGACGACCACCACCGACGGCCCGACCCTCTTGAAGACGTCGGGCACCGTGAGCGTCGCACTGGGCGTCGGCGTCGTGCTCGGCCCGGGCGCGGCCTCCTCACCGCTCCCACCGCCGCTTCCCAGCCAGTACGCGAGCAGCGCCACGACGACGAGCGCGCCGCCCCCGACGACGGACCGCCGAGCCCGGCCGGCCACGGCTCCCCGAGCCCCGGCCGCATCGGCCTCGTGCGGCACGCGCTCCATTGCCCCATACTCATAAATTTCAGTTGAAAGTGCTACAAACTCCGCCTGAAAACTCCCTGGGAACCGGTCCCGCGCCCCCGTACACGCGGCACGGATACGTCTCTCGCGGCGGTGTATCTGTCGGCGGTCGCCCAGGGGACGGAGCAGCGGCAGCCAGACTTTGGGCTACAACCGACTGGGCTACAACCGGCGCAGCACCCGCATGGCGTCCCTCTCGATGCGCGAAAGATCATGGAGGATGACGCCGGCCTGCTCGAGGTACCCCGCGTCGCCGCTCTCTCCGGCTTTCTCGATCAGGGTGGACACGTCCGTCCACAGGACGGCGGCCTCGGCGTACAGCCGGTGACCGGTACGGAGGTCGCCGTCGTCGATCAGCCGGGCGCACTCGCCGAGGAAATCGCGGTAGAGGGCGCGAAACAGGGCGCCGCCGGTGCCGCCCTTCTCCATGAGGAGAGCGGCCTGCGGCAGGTCCCGGCGCGGCTCGCCGGCGCGTAGCAGCCATCCGGGCACCTGCCTGGCGGCCTTCTCGATGCCGCGGTGGCCCAGGTTCGCGATGGGAGCGGCGAGGAAGGCGTCGGCGCAGTCCCTGATGGCGGGGATGATCTGGTCCTGCCAGGAAGGCGGGCGAGCCGGCAGGGTGACGGTGAAGGACCGGTTCCTGGCGGTCATCGGGCCGCGTTCGGCGCGCGCCATGGCGAGGCCGGCCCGGCTGGTGCGCACCGCCCCTCCCTGCTGGCCGGTGTCCACCAGGTAGGCGTCGTGCTCGTCGTAGCCGTACATGGCGACGACATGACCGCCGAAGTGCACCTTGGAGCGGAAATAGTCCAGGTGGTAGCAGTCGAGTTGAAGACCGACCGGTCGGCCGGCGTCGATGGGGGCGGTCACGTTCTCCCACGCCTTGCGCGGTGAGGTGGTCTCCTTGGCCGTCAACGTCAGCCCCAGCCGGGCGGTCAGGTTCCTGGTGAGGTCGAAAGGCTTGACACGGCCTCCGAGAAAGGGGAACGCCATGCTCTTGCTGTCCCAGTAGATGAAGGACAGGCCCGCGCCCAGGCCGAACAGCATGGGTTCGGACAGATCAAGTCCCTCGTGCCGCAACAGCACCCCCAGCGCCGTCGTCTCGCAGTGGTGCATGCCGCGGGACTCGATGTCCTTCACGATGGTCATGCGTCGCTCTCCCCATGCCTCATACCTCACGCCTCATGCCGGCGCGGCGAACGGTCACGCCGTCCCCACCCCTGAACACCTTCGTGGTCAACCGCTGGGGACCGCCGGGAGCAGCATGAGGCCTCCCACAGTGGGAGAGTCCAGCCGAGACCGGACTCGCACGCCGATGTACCCCGGCTTTCGCGGAGGCGGGTTCTTGGATTCCTGTGCCACTCGTCGAGAGGAGAGCGGCATGGGACGGCATGGGACGGCATGGGACGGCATGGGACGGCATGGCAAGGAGACATCCCCCTGAGTTCCGCCGGAAGGTCCTGAACCTGTTAAGACCGTCGGACCGTGCGGCAGGCGAGGGAAGAAGGGTGCGAGCAACTCCGGAACCGGCATTCACCATGATCACCAGGCCGTCGACCCCGCCGCAGGAAGAGCACGGAATATGCGCCCGAACCAAGATCGAGACGTCGTTGACGGTGGAGCCGCTCTCTTGTGATCAGGACGATCACGGGTGCGGGACGCCATGCTTGTTGGCGCTCACATCAGATATCCGCTTGGTCGAGCTCCTCTCCGTTGAGTGGATGGAGGTGGTGGTGGGGGGGATCACACACGAGAGGTGAAGTCCCTGTCAAGGATCGGAGACGTCCTCGCGTTGGTGGCACGGAGCTGATCGTGGATTCACCTGGTCTTATCGCGACGGCTTATCCGGCTGATGAGGCCTCATGATGAAACGTTCATGCGCGTCCTTGGCCTGGAACGGGCCATGGCGAAATTCTCGGAACGCCAATTCTGCTTCGTACACGCAATTCGGCGCCGGGATCGAATGCGTTAACCGAAAGTTTCGCTCAAGCCTTGACAAGTTTCGGACGTGTTTCCACACTGAGTCTCCGAGGCGGTCCCCTCTGCCACATGGTTCGGCGGGGAGCCGCGTCCTTGATGCCTTGGTGGTGTGCGCCCGAGAGCGGGCGCGGTGTCGAGCCCGCGGGGAACATCCCCGCATTCCCCTTCACCTGTGATGTAGTTATGGAGGCTCAGACATGGGCACAAACGCCATACCCCCGCCCGGCACCCGGCGACCCCTCGGGGGTCTTCGCCGGGTACTGGTCGCCGGCGCACTCGGCACCCTCGTGCTCGGCACGCTCACGGCGGTGACCGGCCCGGTCTCCGCGGGCACCGCTTCCGCCGGTGCCGCCGCGTCCACGCTCGGCGCGGCGGCCCAGCAGAGCGGGCGATACTTCGGTGCCGCGATC